>NZ_JBFAJD010000020.1:0-186798 GCF_040655035.1 Streptomyces sp. NPDC050549 | reverse complement strand
GAGATTTCCACGCCCCGCTCGTCGCGGAGCCAGTCACGCAGGGCCGGGGCGGTCCAGGTGATCCCTGCGGCGGCCGATGTGTCCAGCAGGTCGGCCAGCTCGGCGCGGTCCGCGGGACCCAGGATCCTGGCGGGCCGACCGGGCCGGGGCGCGTCCGGCAGCGCGTCCGGCCCGCCCTTCTCGAAGCGGTGGACGGCGGCGCGGACGGTGACCGGGTTGCACTCCAGCAGGTCGGCGACCTCGGTCACCGTCCTTCCCCGGTCGAGCAGCCGGACGCACTCCGCACGCAGCCGGGTATGCCGGGCCAGGCCGCGTCGGCCCAATAGCTCACGCAGGTCACGACGCTGATCATCGGTCAGCTCGAGATGGAGGTTCTTCGGCATCGCGTCCCTCCCGCAGGACGCCTACCCACACCGCAGCCGACATCACCCAAACCGCTTAGACGGCCGCCGCCTGTGCCGCCTTCAGCGCCTCCGCCAGCCGCTCCGGCTCGCGCGTCGACAGGTACAGGTACGGCGTCGGGTCGGCGGGGTCGGTGACCTCCACGCGCAGGGCCCTGGGGATGTAGGAGCGCAGCAGCAGGAAGGCGCGGGCGTCGGCCTTGTGGGTGCGCCAGGCGCGCGCCTCCTCCGGATCCAGGATCTCCGCCTCGCCCAGGGCCGTCACCGGGATCTTCGCCTCGCCGGCGATCAGCGAGTCGCCCACGATGCGGATGCGGAGCGAGCCGTAGGAGCTGGCCGTGACCGCGGCGAACGCGGTGCCGCCGACCAGGCCGCCGAGCATCGGCAGGGTGCCGAAGGGCAGCAGGATCAGGGCGAAGGAGACGCCCACCAGGAACGAGATGAACCACCACGAACGGGGGGCGGTGAGGCGCTCGTCGTAGGGCGAGGCGGAAAGCTGCATGGAGCCAAGCTTGGCACGGTGTCCGGAACTTACCGACGCGCGGGTAAGGTCTGCGGCTGTGGGTGGTACTTCTCCAGCTCTCAAGCCTCCGTCCGACGCCGTGAAACCGGTGCGGCACCCTGACGCGCCCGCGCCCGGTGAGTTGCTGGGTGCCCACTACGAACAGTGTTTCGGGTGTGGCGGCGACCAGCCGCACGGGCTGCATCTGGCGGCGCGGGCCGGCGAGGGTGTGACCATCACCGCCGAGTTCACCGTGCGGGCCGCCCACCAGGGTGCCCCTGGCCTCGCGCACGGCGGGGTGCTCGCCAGCGCGCTGGACGAGACCCTCGGCTCGCTGAACTGGCTGCTGCGGACGATCGCGGTGACCGGCCGCCTGGAGACCGACTTCGTGCGGCCCGTGCCCGTGGACACCGTGCTGTACCTGGAGGCCGAGGTGACGGCCGTGGCCGGGCGGAAGATCTACTCGACCGCCACCGGACGCATCGGCGCTCCCGACGGGCCGGTCGCCGTGCGCGCCGACGCCCTCTTCATCGAGGTGAAGGTCGACCACTTCATCGACAACGGCCGCCCGCAGGAGATCCGGGCCGCCATGGACGACCCGGACCAGGTCCGGCGTACCCGTGCCTTCGAGGTGAACCCGTGAGCAGTGGCCGTAGTCCCCTGGACGTACTGATCCGGCGCGTCGACCCCGACGTACCGCTTCCGTCGTACGAGCATCCCGGTGACGCGGGCGCGGATCTGCGGACCACCGAGGGCCGGGAACTGAAGCCGGGTGAACGGGCCGTACTGCCCACGGGGGTGTCTGTCGCGCTCCCGGAGGGGTACGCGGCCTTCGTGCACCCCCGTTCGGGGCTCGCCGCCCGCTGCGGTGTCGCCCTAGTGAATGCCCCGGGGACGGTTGATGCCGGGTACCGTGGGGAGATCAAGGTGATCGTGGTGAATCTCGACCCGTACGAGTCGGTACGGTTCGAGCGCTTCGACCGGATCGCCCAGCTGGTCGTCCAGCAGGTCGAGAGGGTCCGCTTCCGGGAGGTCGCGGAACTTCCCGATTCGGCGCGGGCCGAGGGGGGCTTCGGGTCCACCGGCGGTCACGCCGCCGTGGGCGGCACCACGGGTGGGAATCGATACGCTTCGGTCGTATCCGACCGGGAAGGACAGTGACGTGTTCGGACGTCGCAAGAAGGGCACTGCCGCCGAGGACGCGGCGAGCGAGGCCGAGCAGGTCGTCGACGACGTCGACACTGAGGCGGACGCGGTGGAGCGCGTGAGGCTCGAACCGGAGCCCCGCCCCGACGGACCCTGGGACGATTCGGAGGTCGGCGACCCCGCCGAGGGCCGGGTGGACCTGGGCGGTCTGTTCGTGCCGGGAGTCGACGGCATGGAGTTGCGGGTCGAGGTCGCGGGTGACGCGATCGTCGCCGCCACCGTGGTCCTCAAGGACAGTGCCATCCAGTTGCAGGCCTTCGCCGCCCCCAAGCGCGAGGGCATCTGGGGTGAGGTCCGCGAGGAGATCGCCAGTGGCATCACCCAACAGGGCGGCATCGTCGACGAGGTCGAGGGGCCGCTGGGCTGGGAGCTGCGCGCGCAGGTTCCGGTGCAGCTGCCGGACGGCACGGGCGGTTTCCAGGTGGTGCGGTTCGTCGGTGTGGACGGTTCGCGCTGGTTCCTGCGCGGAGTGATCTCCGGACAGGGCGCGGTGCAGCCGCAGGCGGCCGGGCTGCTGGAGCAGATCTTCCGGGACACGGTTGTTGTGCGCGGCGAGGGCCCGATGGCGCCCCGCGACCCGATCGTCCTGAAGCTGCCGAACGACGCCCAGATGGTTCCCGAGGGCGTTCAGCAGGAGGAGGCGGGTTCCCGCTTCTCCGGTGGCATGGGTCAGTTGCAGCGCGGACCGGAGATCACCGAGGTCCGCTGACCGGAACGGACAGACACGAAAGGGCCGTACCCCTCCGGGGGTGCGGCCCTTCGTCGTGCGCGCACTCTTGACGGCGCATTGGTCCGTACCTATGGTCTCGGCTCAACGCCCAAGTTCATGAGGGTGCTCTGTGTTCACATACGAGAACGGAGTCACCGTGCGCCGCGCTGCCCTGCTCTCCGTCGTCACCGCACTCGTCCTGGGCTTCTTCGCCCAGCCCGGCCCCGCCGCCGAGGCGGCCCCCGCCACCTTCGTCCATCCCGGAGTCGACGTCTCCAGAAGTCAGCTGGACTTCGCCCGCACCGAGGTCCTCGCCGGCGCCCAGCCCTGGAAGGGCGCCTACGACCAGATGATGGCCGGCTCCTACGCGAGCCTGACCCGCACCCCGAAGCCCAGAGCCGTCGTCGAGTGCGGTCCGTACTCCAACCCCAACTACGGCTGCACCGACGAACGCGAGGACGCCATAGCGGCCTACACCGACGCGCTCGCCTGGTACATCACCAAGGACGCGCGCTACGCCCAGAAGGCCATCGAGATCATGGACGCCTGGTCGGCCACGATCACCAGCCACACCAACAGCAACGCGCCCCTGCAGACCGGCTGGGCCGGCGCCTCCTGGCCCAAGGCCGCCGAGATCATCAAGTACACGTACACCGGGACCTGGACCAACTCGGCCCGCTTCGCGACCATGCTCCGCAACGTGTACCTGCCCGAGATCATCAACGGCTCCAATTCCAACGGGAACTGGGAGCTGACGATGATGGACGCCGCCGTCGGCATCTCCGTCTTCCTGGAGGACAAGACGTCGTACGACAAGGCCATGGCGATCTTCCGGACGCGGACGGCCGCGTACATCTACCTCGCCTCGGACGGTTCCGTACCGAAGACCGTGCCGAGCCAGAACCTCAACACCACGGCGAAGATCGTCAGTTACTGGCAGGGCCAGTCGACCTTCGTCACCGGGCTCACCCAGGAGACGTGCCGCGACTTCACGCACACCGGGTACGGCCTCTCGTCGATTTCGCACGTCGCCGAGACCAGCCGGATCCAGGGCACCGACCTCTACGGCACCGACGTGGGGGAGCGGCTGCGGCAGGCGCTCGGGTTCCAGGCCAAGTACCAGCTGGGCACGGCCGTACCGAGCTGGTTGTGCGGCGGGTCGCTGACCCTCGGGCTCGGGCCGGTCACCGAGGTCGGCTACAACGCCCTCCACAACCGCCTGGGCGTCGCGATGACCAACACCCAGACGCTCACCCTGAACAACCGGCCGGCCGGCACGAACAACCTCTTCGTCGCCTGGGAGACCCTCACCCACGGCGACAACCCCAACTGAACACCGCCGTGCCCTGATGCCCGTACCGTGCCGTACGGGCATCAGGGTTGTGTCAAAGACGTCCAGGACCAGGCTCGCCACCCCTTTTGTCGGACTTATCGGCCGTAAAGTTGACGCTGCGTGCACGGGTGTGACGGGAAGACAATGAGGCCATGGGACGCGGCAAACTTCGGATCTACCTCGGTGCGGCACCGGGCGTCGGCAAGACGTACGCCATGCTGTCCGAGGCACACCGCAGGGTGGAGCGGGGCACCGACTGCGTGGTCGCCTTCGTGGAGCACCACGGCCGGGCCCGCACCGAGGTGATGCTGCACGGCCTGGAGCAGGTCCCGCGCGCGGAGCTGGCCTACCGGGGCACCGTCTTCACCGAGATGGACGTCGACGCCGTACTGCGCCGGGCCCCCGCCGTCGCCCTGGTGGACGAACTCGCCCACACCAACATCCCCGGCTCCCGCAACACCAAGCGCTGGCAGGACATCGAGGAACTGCTCGCGGCCGGCATCGACGTCATCTCGACCGTCAACATCCAGCACCTGGAGTCCCTCGGCGACGTCGTCGAGTCGATCACCGGGGTGCGCCAGCAGGAGACCGTGCCGGACGAGGTGGTCCGCCGGGCCGACCAGATCGAACTGGTCGACATGTCGCCACAGGCGCTGCGGCGGCGGATGGCGCACGGCAACATCTACCAGCCCGACAAGGTCGACGCGGCCCTTTCGAACTACTTCCGCCCCGGCAACCTCACCGCCCTGCGGGAGCTGGCCCTGCTGTGGGTGGCGGACCGGGTCGACGAGTACCTCCAGGAGTACCGCAGCGAGCACCAGGTGTCGGCGATCTGGGGTTCGCGCGAGCGCATCGTCGTAGGACTGACCGGCGGGCCGGAAGGGCGGACGCTGATACGGCGGGCCGCGCGGCTCGCCGAGAAGGGCGCCGGCGGCGAGGTGCTGGCCGTCTACATCTCCCGCAGCGACGGTCTGACCTCCGCCTCCCCGAAGGAACTTGCACAGCAGCGCACGCTGATCGAGGACCTCGGCGGCACCTTCCACCACGTCGTCGGCGACGACATCCCGGCCGCGCTGCTCGACTTCGCGCGCGGCGTCAACGCCACCCAGATCGTCCTGGGCTCCTCGCGCCGCAAGACCTGGCAATACGTCTTCGGGCCCGGCGTCGGCACCACGGTCGCCCGCGAGTCCGGTCCCGACCTGGACGTCCACATCGTCACCCACGAAGAGGTCGCCAAGGGGCGCGGACTGCCGGTGGCCCGGGGCGCGCGGCTCGGGCGGGCGCGGATCGTCTCGGGGTGGGTGGCCGGTGTCGTCGGACCGGTCGGGCTCGCGTTCCTCCTGAACGCCATCCACCTCGGCCTCGCCAACGACATGCTGCTGTTCCTGTCGCTGACCGTCGCGGCGGCGCTGCTCGGCGGGCTGCTGCCGGCGCTGGTCTCGGCCGCCCTCGGGTCGTTCCTGCTGAACTACTACTACACGCCCCCGCTGCACCGGCTGACCATCGCCGACCCCAAGAACATCGTCGCCATCGCGATCTTCGTCGGGGTCGCCGTGTCCGTGGCCTCCGTGGTCGACCTCGCGGCGCGACGGACCGAGCAGGCCGCCAGACTGCGCGCCGAGTCGGAGATCCTGTCCTTCCTCGCGGGCAGTGTGCTGCGCGGTGAGACCAGCCTCGAAGCGCTCCTGGAGCGGGTCCGGGAGACCTTCGGCATGGAGTCCGTTGCGCTGCTGGAGCGCAAGAGCGACGTCGATCCCTGGACCTGCGCGGGCCGGGTCGGCGTGGGAGCCCCTCTGGAGCGGCCCGAGGAGGGCGATGTGGACATGCCGGTCGGCGACCACATGGCCCTCGCGCTGACCGGCCGGGTGCTGCCCGCCTCCGACCGTCGGGTGCTGGCCGCCTTCGCCGCGCAGGCCGCCGTCGTACTGGACCGCAGGCGCCTGCGCGAGGAGGCCGACCGGGCCCGCGCGCTCGCCGAGGGCAACCGCATCCGTACGGCCCTCCTGGCGGCCGTGAGCCACGATCTGCGGACCCCGCTGGCCGGCATCAAGGCGGCCGTCTCCTCGCTGCGCTCCGGCGACGTGGCGTGGTCCGAGGAGGACCAGGCCGAGCTGCTGGAGGGCATCGAGGATGGAGCCGACCGCCTCGACCACCTGGTGGGCAACCTCCTCGACATGTCCCGCCTCCAGACCGGCACGGTCATGCCGATCGTCCGGGAGATCGACCTCGACGAGGTGGTGCCCATGGCGCTGGTCGGGGTCCCCGAGGGCAGCGCGGAACTCGACATCCCGGAGACGCTGCCCATGGTCGCCGTCGATCCCGGGCTGCTGGAGCGGGCGATGGCCAACCTGGTCGAGAACGCGGTCAAGTACAGCCCGGCGGACAGACCCGTCCTGGTGTCCGCCAGCGCCATCGCCGACCGGGTGGAGGTCCGGGTGGTCGACCGGGGCCCCGGAGTCCCGGACGAGGCCAAGGAACGCATCTTCGAGCCCTTCCAGCGCTACGGCGACGCCCCGCGCGGTGCCGGAGTAGGGCTCGGTCTCGCCGTGGCGCGTGGCTTCACCGAGGCCATGAACGGCACTCTGAACGCCGAGGACACACCCGGCGGCGGCCTCACCATGGTCCTCACCCTCCGCGCCGCGAAGCCACTGGAGCTCGCGCCGGAGGACAGTGCCGCAGAAGACGTGCGCGACGCGAAAGACGTACAACCGGAAAGGCAGGCCTCATGACCAGGGTCCTCGTGGTCGAGGATGAGCCGCAGATCGTGCGGGCCCTCGTGATCAACCTCAAGGCGCGGAAGTACGAGGTCGACGCGGCGGCCGACGGGAAGACCGCGCTCGACCTCGCCGCCTCCCGCCACCCCGACGTGGTCGTCCTCGACCTGGGACTGCCCGACATGGACGGCGTCGAGGTGATCAGGGGGCTGCGCGGCTGGACCCGGGCGCCGATCCTGGTGCTGTCCGCCCGGCACTCCTCGGACGAGAAGGTGGAGGCGCTGGACGCGGGCGCCGACGACTACGTCACCAAGCCCTTCGGCATGGACGAGCTGCTGGCCCGGCTGCGGGCCGCCGTGCGCCGGGCGGAGCCCACCGGGGGCGGCGAGGACGACGTCCTGGTCGAGACCGAGGAGTTCACCGTCGACCTGGCCGCCAAGAAGGTCCAGCGGGACGGCAGGGACGTACGGCTGACCCCCACGGAGTGGCATCTGCTGGAGGTGCTGGTGCGCAACACCGGGCGGCTGGTCAGCCAGAAGCAGCTGCTGCAGGAGGTGTGGGGGCCTTCCTACGGGACCGAGACGAACTACCTCCGCGTCTACATGGCACAGCTGCGGCGCAAGCTGGAGACGGACCCCGCGCACCCGAAGCACTTCATCACGGAGCCCGGGATGGGCTACCGGTTCGAGCGCTGACGACGCGGGTACGTTGCTGTCGGTGGACCCCGGTACGCTTCAGATATGAGCGCTGTCTCCCGTTCCGAAAAGCCGGCCGGCCGGTTCCGGCGCATGCTCGACCGGCTGTCCTCCTCGCAGGAGGACCTGGAGTCCGAGGAGCTGCGTGAGGACTCCGAGACCGAGGGCTGTGTCCGGATCGGCGACTGCCACGACCGACAGATCGTGACGGTTACTGGTACCTTGCGCACGGTCACGCTGCGCCCCCGGGCAGGAGTCCCGGCCCTGGAGGCCGAGCTGTTCGACGGCTCCGCCGCCCTGGACGTGGTGTGGCTCGGCAGGCGTTCCATCGTGGGCATAGAACCGGGGCGCAAGCTGATCGCGTCCGGCCGGATCTCCATGAGCAGAGGCCGCCGGGTGCTCTTCAACCCGAAATACGAACTGAGACCCCTCGGACGGGAGTAGCCGGTGACGTCGCTCGACAAGCCGACCACAGAGACCGTGGACGCCGAAGACAGCGAGCAGGATGTCCGGGCGGTGACCGAGGCGGCTCTCTTCGAGGCGTTCGGCGGGCTGCGCGGCATGATCGAAACGGTCCTGCCCGGCCTTCTCTTCGTCACCATCTTCACGATCAACAAGGACCTGCACTGGTCGGCCATCGCCGCCCTCGCCGTGTCCCTGGTGCTGGTCGTGGTCCGCCTGGTGATGCGGGACACCGTCAAGCACGCCTTCAGCGGTGTCTTCGGCGTCGCCTTCGGTGTCGTCTTCGCGATGATGACCGGCAACGCCAAGAACTTCTACCTCCCCGGCATGCTCTACACGCTGGGCCTGGCGCTGGCGTACATCATCACGACCCTCGCGGGCGTCCCGCTGATCGGCCTGATCCTCGGCCCGGTCTTCAAGGAGAACCTCTCCTGGCGCACCCGCAACCCGGGCCGCAAGAAGGCCTACGCGAAGGCCAGTTGGGCCTGGGGTCTGATCCTGCTCGCCAAGTGCGCGATCCTCTTCCCGCTCTACTGGTGGGCCAACACCGCCCAACTCGGCTGGGTCCTGGTCGCGTTGAAGATCCCGCCCTTCCTCCTCGCCGTCTGGCTCACCTGGGTCTTCCTCGCGAAGGCACCCGCGCCCATCGACGTGTTCGCGGAGATGGAGGCCGAGGAACAGGCGGAGAAGGAACGCAAGGCGGCCGCTGCCACGGCGGAGGGCCGACACCGGCGGGACGCGTAGTTTCGCTTCTTCGGTCACGACGAGGAGGGGCGCCCTGAACTCTCAGGGCGCCCCTCCTCGTCGTGGACCCGCTCAGCTCGCCGCGTCCTCCCGGCGCACCGACAACAGGTCCTCCAGCTGCTCCTCGCGTGCCTGGGCCGCCACGAACAACAGCTCGTCGCCCGCCTCCAGGGAGTCCTCGCGGGACGGGGTCAGGACGCGGGTGCCGCGGATGATCGTGACCAGGGAGGTGTCCTCGGGCCACTCCACGTCGCCGACCTGGGTGCCCGCGAGGGCGGACTCCTCGGGGAGGGTCAGCTCCACGAGGTTGGCGTCGCCGTGGCTGAAGCGGAGCAGGCGGACCAGGTCGCCGACCGAGACCGCTTCCTCGACCAGGGCCGACATCAGGCGGGGGGTGGAGACGGCGACGTCGACGCCCCAGGACTCGTTGAAGAGCCACTCGTTCTTGGGGTTGTTGACGCGGGCCACGACGCGCGGGACGCCGTACTCCGTCTTCGCGAGGAGGGAGACGACCAGGTTGACCTTGTCGTCGCCCGTCGCGGCGATCACGACGTTGCAGCGCTGGAGCGCCGCCTCGTCCAGGGACGTGATCTCGCAGGCGTCGGCCAGCAGCCACTCCGCCTGGGGGACCCGCTCGACCGAGATCGCGGTCGGGGCCTTGTCGATGAGAAGGATCTCGTGACCGTTCTCCAGCAGCTCACCGGCGATCGAACGTCCGACCGCGCCGGCTCCGGCAATGGCGACCCTCATCAGTGACCGCCCTCCTCTTCGGGACCCTTGGCGAACGCCGCCTCGACCTTGGCGACCTCGTCCGTACGCATCATCACGTGCACGAGGTCGCCCTCCTGCAACACGGTCTGCGAAGAGGGCAGCATCGCCTCGCCGAGACGGGTGAGGAACGCCACGCGGACGCCCGTCTCCTCCTGCAGCTTGCTGATCCGCTGGCCGACCCAGGCGGCCGAGGCGTGCACCTCGGCGAGCTGGACGCCGCCGGTCGGGTCCCGCCACAGCGGCTCCGCGCCCGAGGGCAGCAGCCGGCGCAGCATCTGGTCGGCGGTCCAGCGGACCGTGGCGACGGTGGGGATGCCCAGGCGCTGGTAGACCTCGGCGCGGCGGGGGTCGTAGATCCGGGCCGCGACGTTCTCGACGCCGAACATCTCGCGGGCCACCCGCGCGGAGATGATGTTCGAGTTGTCACCGCTGGAGACGGCCGCGAACGCGCCCGCCTCCTCGATGCCCGCTTCGCGCAGCGTGTCCTGGTCGAAGCCGACCCCGGTGACCCGGCGACCGCCGAATCCAGGGCCCAGCCGACGGAAGGCGGTGGGGTCCCGGTCGATCACGGCGACCGTGTGCCCCTGTTGCTCCAGGGTCTGGGCGAGAGCGGAACCCACTCTGCCGCAGCCCATGATGACGATGTGCACGACCGTCCTTCCGGTGTCCTGAAATCAATGCTCAGCCCCATCAGGGTCTCAGACCGAGGCCAAAGTACACACGTCCGGCCCTTGCGGGGCACCCCTGTGCGTCAGCGGCGTCCGATGCTGCGCACACTGGCCAGGGTGAGGATTCCGAGGCCGGCCAGGGCGGCGAGGGCGCCGATCAGCTCTGCGGTCGAGGGCATGGAACCTCCAGGGGGCGGGCGGGAGCGGGGTTTTGTCATATAGACACGGAGTCGCCACTCCCGACGGAATCCGCAACTCCACTCGTCACCGATTTCACCCGTGAGGCAGATGACAGGGCTCAGGCAGGTGGCGAGTAGAGGATCGCCTGTTCGAAGGCCTACGATCCTCTGTTGTGTCCAAACTGACCGACGTGCCCAAGCGCATCCTCATCGGGCGCGCACTGCGCAGCGACCGGTTGGGCGAAACGCTCCTGCCGAAGCGCATCGCACTCCCCGTCTTCGCTTCCGACCCGCTGTCCTCCGTGGCCTACGCGCCCGGCGAGGTGCTGCTGGTCCTCTCCATCGCGGGCGTGTCGGCGTACCACTTCAGCCCCTGGATCGCGCTCGCGGTCGTGGTGCTGATGTTCACGGTGGTCGCCTCCTACCGGCAGAACGTCCACGCCTACCCCAGCGGCGGCGGCGACTACGAGGTGGCCACCACCAACCTCGGCCCCAAGGCCGGCCTTACCGTCGCCAGCGCCCTGCTCGTCGACTACGTCCTCACCGTCGCCGTCTCGATCGCCTCCGGCATCGAGAACCTCGGCTCCGCGGTTCCGTTCGTGGTCGAGCACAAGGTGGTCTGTGCGATCGCCGTCGTGGTGCTCCTCACGCTGATGAACCTGCGCGGGGTGAAGGAGTCCGGTTCGCTGTTCGCGATCCCGACGTACGTCTTCGTCGCGGGCGTCTTCATCATGATCGCGTGGGGTGCCTTCCGCGGACTCGTCCTCGGCGACACCATGCGGGCGCCGACCGCCGACTACCACATCAAGGCCGAGCACCAGGGCCTCGCGGGCTTCGCGCTCGTCTTCCTGCTCCTGCGCGCCTTCTCCTCCGGCTGTGCCGCCCTCACCGGCGTCGAGGCGATCTCCAACGGCGTCCCGGCGTTCCGCAAGCCCAAGTCGAAGAACGCGGCGACCACCCTCGCCGCGATGGGCCTGCTGGCCGTCACCATGTTCTGCGGGATCATCGCGCTGGCCATGACGACCAAGGTCCGCATGGCCGAGAACCCGGCCACCGACCTGATCCACAACGGCGTCGCCATCGGCTCCGGCTATGTCCAGAATCCGGTGATCTCCCAGGTCGCCGAGGCCGTGTTCGGCAAGGGCAGCTTCCTGTTCGTGGTCCTCGCCGCGGCCACCGCGCTGGTCCTGTTCCTGGCCGCCAACACGGCCTACAACGGCTTCCCGCTGCTCGGCTCGATCCTCGCCCAGGACCGCTACCTCCCGCGCCAGCTGCACACCCGCGGCGACCGCCTGGCCTTCTCCAACGGCATCGTGCTGCTCGCCGGCACCGCCACCCTGCTGATCGCGATCTACGGCGCCGACTCGACCCGCCTGATCCAGCTCTACATCGTGGGTGTGTTCGTCTCCTTCACCCTCAGCCAGACCGGCATGGTCCGGCACTGGAACCGCCACCTCGCCACCGAGACGGACCAGGCCAAGCGCCGCCACATGGTCCGCTCGCGCGCGATCAACGCGTTCGGCGCGTTCTTCACCGGCCTGGTGCTGGTCGTCGTCCTGGTCACGAAGTTCACGCACGGCGCCTGGGTGGCACTGCTCGGTATGTGCATCTTCTACGCCACGATGACCGCGATCCGTAAGCACTACGACCGCGTCTCCGAGGAGATCGCCGCCCCCGAGGGCCCCAGCGACGACAGCCTCCGCCCGTCCCGTGTGCACTCGGTCGTCCTGATCTCCAAGATCCACCGCCCGGCGCTGCGGGCCCTGGCCTACGCCAAGCTGATGCGCTCGGACACCCTGGAGGCGCTCAGCGTCAACGTGGACCCGGCCGAGACCAAGGCGCTGCGCGAGGAGTGGGAGCGGCGCGCCATCGACGTACCGCTGAAGGTGCTCGACTCGCCCTACCGGGAGATCACGCGGCCGATCATCGAGTACGTGAAGGGGCTGCGGAAGGAGTCGCCGCGCGACGCGGTCTCCGTGATCATCCCCGAGTACGTCGTCGGCCACTGGTACGAGCACCTGCTCCACAACCAGAGCGCGCTCCGCCTCAAGGGCCGGCTGCTGTTCACGCCGGGCGTGATGGTGACGTCGGTGCCGTACCAGCTGGAGTCCTCCGAGGCGGCGAAGATCCGGGCGCGGAAGCGGCAGGAGTGGAGCGCGCCGGGTGCGGTGCGGCGCGGGCCCGCGGAGGAACGGCACAAGGAGTCCTCGGACACCAAGGGCTGAGCGCCGAGGGTTTCGGCCGCTGGTCCCGGCCGAGGGGCTTGGCCGCAGATTTCGGTCGCTGGTTCGGGCCGAGGGGCTTGGCCGCAGATTTCGGTCGCTGGTTCGGGCCGCTGGTTTGGATGGTTCGCTTTGTGGTGAGCGGCCGGGCAGGGCCCACGTAGACTGGTGGGCTGTTGTCCGGCCGTTCCCCCTTTGACGTTGTGGAGTCACCCCGCCATGCAGGCAGAACCGAAGAAATCGCTGGTGGGGGAGGAGTACGAGGTCGAGGTCGGCCCCGTCGCCCATGGCGGGCACTGTATCGCCCGTACGGCCGAGGGGCAGGTGCTGTTCGTCCGGCACACGCTGCCCGGTGAGCGCGTGATCGCGCGGGTCACCGACGGCGAGGAGGGCGCGCGGTTCCTGAGGGCCGACGCCGTGACGATCCTGGAGGAGTCCAAGGACCGCGTCGAGGCGCCCTGTCCCTACGCCGGCCCCGGCCGCTGCGGCGGCTGCGACTGGCAGCACGCCAAGCCGGGCGCCCAGCGCCGCCTCAAGGGCGAGGTCATCGCCGAGCAGCTGCAGCGGCTCGCGGGCCTCACGCCCGAAGAGGCCGGCTGGGACGGCACGGTGATGCCCGCCGAGGGCGACAAGCTGCCCGCCGGCCAGGTCCCGCAGTGGCGCACCCGCGTCCAGTACGCGGTGGACGTCGACGGCAACGCCGGTCTGCGCAGGCACCGTTCGCACGAGGTCGAGCCCATCGAGCACTGCATGATCGCGGCGCGGGGCGTCAGCGAGCTGGGCATCGAGGAGCGCGACTGGTCCGGCATGGCGTCGGTCGACGCGATCGCGGCGACGGGTTCCCAGGATCGCATGGTCATCCTGGAACCGCGCCCCGGTGCCCGCCTTCCCCTGGTCGAACTGGACCGCCCGGTCTCGGTGATGCGCGTCGAGGAGCACGACGGCGGCATCCACCGCGTCCACGGCCGCGCGTTCGTCCGCGAGCGGGCCGACGGACGCACGTACCGCGTCGGCAGCGGCGGTTTCTGGCAGGTCCACCCGATGGCCGCGGACACCCTCGTCAAGGCCGTCATGCAGGGCCTGTTGCCGCGCAAGGGCGACATGGCGTTGGACCTGTACTGCGGCGTCGGCCTCTTCGCGGGCGCCCTCGCCGACCGCCTCGGCGACAAGGGCGCGGTCCTCGGCATCGAGTCCGGCAAGCGGGCCGTCGAGGACGCGCGGCACAACCTCGCCGGGTTCGAGCGGGTCCGGATCGAACAGGGCAAGGTCGAGAGCGTGCTCCCGCGTACCGGGATCACGGAGGTCGACCTGATCGTCCTCGACCCGCCGCGCTCCGGGGCCGGCAAGAAGACGGTGGAGCACCTGTCGTCACTGGGGGCGCGGAAGATCGCGTACGTGGCGTGCGATCCGGCGGCTCTGGCGCGGGACCTGGGATATTTCCGGGACGGGGGGTATCGGGTGCGGACGCTGCGGGCGTTCGATCTGTTTCCGATGACGCACCATGTGGAGTGCGTTGCCATCCTTGAGCCGGTCGCGAAGAGCGCCTGACCTGCGGTTTTGTGTGTGCGCATTATGTGCGGCGGGCCCGTCCGGCTGACCGTCGTCCGGGCGATACGTATCGGCGCGCGCTGCCCTGTTCACGCCGACTTTCCTACGGCCGAGGCCCTGGAGGCTGGATCCATAGGGACGCGCGAGGAATGAGCTCAGTTCATCACCCGTACCGAGGGGGGCGGCGGTTTGCCGGGTGTAAATGATGCGACCAGCTCGCGACTGATTGCTTCCCACCTGCTCATTCTCGGCTTTGCTCGAATCGTCTGAGTCTGTGATCCGGTCCGGATGCGATCAGTCGATGCGCGGATCATCGGACTCTTCGAGGAGGCGGGTCGCGAGGTTGTAGGCCCACTCCACAGCCCAGGCGCGGAGAGCGGTGATGGTGGCGTCATCGATCCCGTAGGCGGCGAAGGCTTCGTCGTCGGTCCACTCGGCGCCCGTGAGGTTCGCCTGCAGATCCCCGCGCTCGAAGCGGCCGCGGGCGTGGCGGCGGCCGAATTCTTCGAGCTCGGCATTGGTCCAGCGGCGGGAGCTGCGAACACGTCGATCAGGTCGCGGGGCGCTCCGCGGTCGGCGAGGGCGCGGACCTTGGTCCCGATCACGTCTTCCTCCGCGAGGACGGGGCCGTACGGGCTCTGGGCGACCGGCCGCCAGAAGATCTCCTTGAGGATGTCGACTTCGCATTCCTGCCCGGTGGCCGGGTCGGTCACGGTGAAGCGGGCGGACAGCGGGGCGGTCTCCAGCGCGTGCACCTTCCAGCCGTGGGCTTCCAGGCCGACGCGGAGCGCAGCCGCGATGTCTGCCATGGGCGCCGGGTTCTCGGTGGTGACATCGAGGTCCTGGCTTGGGCGGTTGACGAGGTGGTGCGCCCGTACGGCGTACCCGCCGGTGAGGACCAGGGGGTACGGGGAACCGAGCGCGATCACATCCGCCAAGAGCCGTGTGTGCAGCTCCGGCATGTCCGTCACGCGGCTGCCCGGGTACGGGAGGCGAGCTGGGGGAAAGCGTCTTCCCATACGGCGCGTACGGTGCGGCCGACGAGCGTGCGCAGCACCGGCCACAGCTCGAGGAGCAGGTCCTGGTTGAGATAGCGGGGCAGGTCGTCGTGCAGGCCCCTCGTGCAGGACGGTGCGGTACAAGCCATACGCTGGCGCGGCTTACCCAGGTCATATGAGGTCATCCCGGACCATGCCATGTGCAGCGGCAGATCCACGACGCCGTGGATCGGTCCGTGCAGCTGGTCCAGCGACTCCGGCAGACGGCCGCGGAACTTCTCGCGGTACAGCGCGAGGTCCTCGGCGTCCGCGCCCGAGATGTCCCTCGGGGCCGGGGCCGGGGCCGGGGCGGGGTGCTGGAGGGCATGACTGCATTATGGCGGCCGGAGACGTTGCGAGGGGCATGATGTGCGAGCTGGCGTCCGGAGCGGTGGCGGATCCCGGTGGACTGGTTGCTGCAGTCTGCTCAGTGCTGGGCAGGACGGGCTCTCGGCCTTGACGCTCGTTTGACGCTTCGGGTGTCTGCATGGAGGGCGATGAGTCGACAAAATGGCTCTGACTGGTCCTTTTCTGGGATCCGCTCAGGCCGCCATCCTTCCGATGACCCACCATGTGGAGCGTGTCACGATCCTCGATCCGGTGGCCAAGGTGTCCTGACCTGCGGTTTTGTGCGTGCGCGTTATGTGTGGTGTGGGCGTTGCGGGCGATATCCTGATGCTGAAATGACGCTGGTGACGGTCGTTCGACACTCGTCCTGATGGAGTATCAGTCGCGTGGCGTCTCCGGTCGGGCGAGGTGGTGTGCGGTCTGGCTGGGGGATACCGGGGTCGGCGACGCCGTCGGACAGGACCAGGACGCGGTAGTCGCGGTCGGTGGCGTCCATGACGGTGGACAGGACGACACCGCTGGTGCTGATCCCGGCGAGCACCAGGGTGTCGATGCCCCGGTCGCTCAACTGCTGGTGGAGATCGGTGGTGGAGCCCGAGCCGTGGCGGATCTTGCGGACGACGACGTCGCCGTCCTCGGGGTGAGCCGCTTGTCGATCCGGGTCGAGGCGTCCTCGTGGTGCAGCATCTTCGCCCCGGCGACCCCGCTGAAGGCCGGGTTGTGCTCGGGGACGGCCGCCCAGTCGTCCTCGGTGAAGGCGACGCGGACGTAGCCGATGGTGCCGCCGGCCGCGCGGACGTGGGCGACGGAGCCCCTGACCCGCTGGACCAGGGCGTCGGCAGTTGCTGGACACGATGCACGACGTCCCGGCGATGGTGCTGCACCGGGCCATGGATGTACTCGCCTGGAACCGCGCGGCCTCGGCACTCCTCACCGACTTCGGCGCGCTGCCCCCGGCCGAGCGCAACCTGATCCGGCTCGCCTTCCTCGACGCCCCCTTCCGCGCCCTGTACGCCGACTGGCCCCGAGCCGCCCGCGAGTGCGTCGCCGTCCCGCGCATGGAGGCGGGCCCGCACCCCGCACGGCCCCGTGCTGACCGCGCTGGTCGCCGAACTCGGCGCCCGCGACCCGGACTTCCGCACCTGATGGGCCCGCCACCAGGTGCGCGGACCACGGCAGCTCACCAAGACGTACATCCATCCGGTCGCCGGTGAACTCACCCTCGACGTCCAGCAGTTCACCGTCGACACCCACCCCGAGCAGCTGCTCGTCGCCTACACCGCCCTCGCAGGAGGCGCTGCGGTTCCTGCTGCAGTGGGCGGGCCTCACCAGCACGCAGGCGGGGTGAGCGGCGGGGTTCAGCCGCCGACCGGCGTGCCCGCCACCACCGTACTGCCCGGAAGGGGTGTACGGGCGGGCCGTCCGGACAGGACGTCGAGGATGTTGTCGACCGCCAGGCCGACCATCGCGGCCCGGGTCGCCTCGGTGGCCGACCCGATGTGGGGGAGCGTGATCACGTTCGGCTCGGCGACCAGCGGGGACAACTCCCGTCCCATCGGCTCGCGTTCGAAGACGTCGAGCCCGGCGGAGTGCAGCCGGCCCTCGCGGACCGCGTCGAGCAGGGCGTCCTCGTCGACGACCCCGCCGCGAGAGGTGCTGACCAGTGTGGCCGTGGGCTTCATCGCGGCCAGCTCGCGGGCCGAGATCAGATGGCGGGTCTCCTCGGTGAGCGGCACATGCAGCGACACGACGTCGGCGTCGGCCAGCAGCGCGGCCAGGCCGACCGAGGTCGACAGGTCGTCGTCGGGGGCGTACGGGTCGTGGTGGATCACCCGCATGCCGAAACCGTGCGCCCGGCGGGCCACCGCGCGGCCGATCTGGCCGTAGCCGATCAGACCGAGTGTGGCGCCGTGGACGTCGAGGCCGAGGTAGTCGTGCATCCGGAACAGTCCCCAGGAGCCCTCCGCGAGGCTCGCCCCGGCCGCGCCGAGCCTGCGGCGGGCGGCGAGGATCAGCGCGAAGGTGAGGTCGGCGGTGGTCTCCGCGAGCACGCGGGGCGTGTGCGTGACGACGATGCCGCGTTCGGCGGCGGCGGCCCGGTCGACGTTGTCGAAGCCCATGCTGGCCAGCGCGATCACGCGCAGCGAGGGGCCCGCCGCGTCCATCAGGGCGGCGTCCACCGGGTCGTTGCCGAGGGCCAGCACACCGCTGACGCCCGGGGCGAGTGCGGCGAGGTCGGCGGGTCCGGGCTTGCCGGCACCGGGCCAGGCCACCAGTTCCACGCTCTCGGAGAGGCGGTCCAGACCTTGGCCGGGCAGGTTTTCACGGGTGGCGAGGACACGCTTCTTCATGTGCTTCTCCAGTGACGAGCCGCGTATTGCCGACGGGGCGAATAATTTCGAAGAGGTTTCGAAGAAAACTAGCCGCGGGGGTCACCGGAAACAAATAACGGATTTGTGTGACGCTATTCGTCGTCCTTATTCCTGTCGCCGGCGATCAGTTCCAGGAAGAGATCGTGCACCGCCAGGGCCGGCTCCGAGAGCGGCTGATTGTCCGACGTGACCACGGACAGTTTGACCTGGATGACCGGTTCCACGATCCGCCGTACGGACAGGGCCCGGACATCGAGAATGGCGCGCGCGGCCGACCACGGCAGGACCGTCGCGCCGAGGCCCGCGTCGACCGCGTTGACGAGGGTCAGCGCCGACTCCACCTCGCCCACCACGTTCAGCCGCAGCGACGCCTGCTGGAAGGCCGCGTCCACCACCTGCCGGATCGTGTGGATCCGGCTGGGCAGCAGCAGCGGCAGACTCGCCAGCTCCTCCAGACGCACCTCGCCCTTCCCCTGCGGTACCGCGTCACCGGGCGCCTCGATCAGGAAGAGGTCCTCGGTGCGGACCGGCTCGAACTGCACACCCCGCAGCGGCCCGGCGCCGTAGATGAACGCCATGTCCATCCGGCCCGTCATGATCGCCTCGCTGATCACCCCGCCGAAGTTCTCGTTGATGTGCAGCAGGATGTCCGGGTAGCGTTCGCGCACGCTCTTGAGCAGCGGCAGCGCGAGGGCCGCGCCCAGGCTGTACGGTGCGAGGCCCACCGACACACTGCCGGCGGGGGCCCGGCCGGAGACGTCGACGGCGGCCTGCGCGAGGTCCACCTGCCGCAGGATGAGCTGGGCGTGCCGGTACAGGGCGCGGCCCGCCTCGGTCGGGGCGACCCCGCGCTTGCTGCGGATCAGCAACTGCTGCCCGAACTGCGCCTCCAGGGCGGACAGTTGCTGGCTCAGCGCCGGCTGGGCGATGTGCAGGATGTCGGCCGCGCGCGTGATGCTCCCCGCGTCGATGATCTTGATGAACGAGTAGAGACGTCTGGTGTCCATGCGCGGGGCCTTCCAGGTGGAGCGAAGCCTCATCGTAGGGAGGGATCACCCCGAAGCACAGCCCCGGTGAGTGGAGGGTGTGGGGGGAGTCATAGCCGTTCGCGATAACGCCAGACCGAACGGATATTGGCGATCACGCGACGGGCGGAATAAGTTGTGCGGAACAAGTCGAGCGGGGCATCCGCACCGGACCATTCCCCGTCTACGGTTCCCCGTCTACGGTTCTCTGTCCACGGTTTCCGGTCTCACGAAGACGTGACAGCATCCGCTTCCCGGAATTCCCTTCCCGGAATTCCCCTTCCCGGCATTCCCCTCCGGAGGACGTCATGACCCCCATGGTTGATCTCGTCGCCGATCTCGGCGAGGGATTCGGCGCCTACACAATGGGCGACGACGCGGCCCTTCTGGAGATGCTCACCTCCGCCAACGTGGCCTGCGGATTCCATGCCGGCGATCCCCGGATCATGGACGCGACCGTGCGGACCTGCGTGGAGATGCAGGTCGCCGTGGGCGCCCACCCAAGCTTCCCCGACCTGGTCGGCTTCGGCCGCCGCGCGATGGACCTCACCCCGGAGGAGGTCCGCACCGACGTGCTCTACCAGATCGGCGCCCTCCAGGCCTTCGCCGTCGCCCACGGCACCCGGGTGCACCACGTCGCCCCGCACGGCCGCCTAGGCAACCTGGTCGCCGTACGCGCCGACTACGCCCGCGCCGTCGTGGACGCCGTGGCGGCCCTGGACGAGTCGCTGATCGTCCTCGCGCAGGACGGCGAGCTGGCCGACGCGGCCCGCACCCGCGGCCTGCGGGTCGGCATCGTGGGCATCGCCGACCGCGCCTACCGCGCCGACGGGACGCTCGTGCCCCGCTCTGAGCCCGGCGCGGTGATCCACGACCCGGACGAGGTCGCCCGCCGCACCCTGCGCATGGTCACGGAGGGCGTCATCCGCAGTGTCGACGGCACGGACGTCCAAGTCGCCTGCGACACCGTCCTGTTGCACGGCGACAGCCCCGGCGCGATCGCCCTGGCCGGACGCATCCGTCAGCAACTCCTCACCGCAGGCGTCGAGATCACCTCGCTCGACAAGGTCCTCAGCGGCAGGGAGGCCTGATGAGCGGCAACCTGACCATCGCCGAGTGCGCCAACGTCACCATCGCCGACTGCGGCGACTCCGCCCTCGTCGTCAAGGCCGTAGGCCTGGACGCCGAACCCGCCTGGCGGCTCGTCCACGCCCTCGCCGACGCCCTGAACGCCGTACAGCTCACCGGCGTCCACGACGTGGTGCCAACCTACGACGCCCTGCTCGTCGAGTTCGACTGCGCCGCCACCGACCACACCACCGTCCGCCGTGTCCTGGCCCACGAGGCGGCCCGCCTCGGCCCGCACCCCGCTCCCACCACACCTCCGCGCCGCTTCGTCGTCCCCGTCGTCTACGGCGGCGAGTACGGACCGGACCTGCCGGAGGTGGCCGCCCAACTCGGCCTGTCCGAGGGTGAGGTCGTCGCCCTGCACGCCGGAACCGACCTCACCGTCCGCTGCCTCGGCGCACCCGCCGGCGCTCCGATGACGGACGGCCCGCCCTTCCCGAAGCCGGTGCCTCGCCTCGCCTCGCCCCGCACCCGCGTCGACGCCGGTTCGGTCGCCGTCGCCGGACGACAGGCGGTCATCTGCCCGATGCCCTCGCCCGGCGGCTGGCCGCTCCTGGGCCGCACCCCGGTGCGCGTCCTCGACCTGCACAGCGACCCGATCACGGCGTACCGCCCCGGCGACACGTTCCGGTTCGTGCCGATCGAGCCCCAACGGTGGGACGAATACGCCGAGTTGAGCTTGGGGGACTGCCATGGCTGACACCCTCACCGTCCGCACCGCCGGCATCGTCACCGTGCAGGACCTCGGCCGCGTCGGCCGCTCCCGCTACGGCCTGCCCGCCAACGGTGCAGCCGACCAGCACTCGGCGCGCGTCGCCAACGTCCTGTGCGGCAACGACGACCGCGCCCCGCTGCTGGAGATCACCGCCCTCGACTTCGCGTGCGTCACCTCCGGCGACATCCTCATTGCCGTGACGGGCGCCCCCGCCGAGGTGAGCGTCGCAGGAGTCGTACGCCCCCAGTGGGAACCGCTCCCGGTCCGGGCCGGCGAAACCATCCGCGTCACCGGCATCCGCCGCGGGCTCCGCGTCTACCTCGCCGTACTCGGCTCGTTCGAGGCCGACCACCTCCAGGGCAGTTGCGCCCCCGACACGATCCTGGGCTTCGGCCCGCCCCTCCGCGCAGGCGACGAACTCGCCCTGCGGACGGCCTGCCCGCCCATCGACCATCCGTTCTCCCGCATCCCGCTGTTCCGCCTGAACGCACCCGTCCCCCCGTTCCCCGCCAACTGGACCATCGACGTCACCGACGGCCCCGACCGGGCCGAGTTCGGCGACACTGGCCGGCGCCTGTTCGACGCCCCCTTCATGGTCACCCCGCGAAGCAACCACATCGGCCTGCGCCTCCAGGGCGCAGTACCCCGCCGCGTCACCAAGGGCGAGGTGCTCTCCCGAGGCGTCCCCATCGGGGCCGTGGAGGTACCCGCCGGTGACGAACTCCTCGTACTCCACCGCGGTCGCGGTGTCACGGCCGGCTACCCCGTCCTCGCCGTCGTCACCGCCACAGGTCTGTCCGCCCTGGGGCAGGTGCGCCCCGGCCAGACCATCCGCTTCCGCCACCGCACCCTCGACCAGGCGGTCACCGCCCACCGCGCACAACGCCACGCGATCGACGCCCTGAGAACCAGGGTCCGCACGGCCTTCGAGGCACTGCGCATCCGGGCGCCCGCACCGTCCTGACACAGGCCCGCATCAAAGAGGCGGGGGGCTGTGACATATGCGGCTCCGCCGCGCCCAGCCCGCACCGACCCGCACGAACCACCAAACCACCACCAATGCCCACAAACCCCACCCGCACCACACTCACCCCGCTCAACAGCTCCCGCTCACCCGCTGGAAGCACCCGCACGGAGCCGTAACGCCCCTCATCCCACGCCTGCTGCCCAGACAGGAGACGCCATGAGTACCGTGGCCGCTCAGCCAGTCCCCAACACGGTCGATCCCAGAACCGCCCGCAAGGTCACCCTCGCCGGCTGCGTCGGCATCTTCGCCGAGCTCTACGACAACGGCATCTTCGGCTTCATGGCCGGATCGCTCGCCGCCGTCTTCTTCCCCAACACGGACAACGCGACCGCCGTCCAGTTCGTCTTCCTCGGCTACGCGGTCTCCTTCTTCTTCCGCCCCCTCGGCGCCGTCATCTGCGGCCACCTCGGCGACCGCATCGGACGCCAGCGCATGCTGGTCTTCGTCATCCTCCTCATCAGCGCCGCCACCGCGGCCATCGGCGTGCTGCCGACCTACGCCAGCATCGGCGTCGCCGCGCCCGCCCTGCTGATCCTGCTCCGCGTCGCGCAGGGCTTCTCCGTCGGCGGCGAGGCCTCCGGCGCGATGAGCTTCCTCGCCGAGCACGCTCCCGAGGGCAAGCGCGGGCTCTACACCAGCTACGCGCAGATCGCCTCGTTCCTCGCCCTGCTCACCGGCACCCTGGTCGCCGCCGCCATGACCAGCGGACTCGGCTCCGCGCGCATGGAGTCCTGGGGCTGGCGCATCCCGTTCCTGCTCGCCGTGCCGCTCGGCGTCGCCGGTATCTACATCCGCAAGCGCATCAGCGACACGCCCAACTTCACGCGCCTGAAGGAAGAGGACGGCCTCTCCAAGAACCCGCTCAAGGAGGCCTTCGCCTCCGCCGAGCACCGCCGCGCCATGCTGCTGGCCCTGTTCATCCCCCTGATGAACGGCTCCGGCTACTACGTCCTGTTCAGCTACATGCCCACCTTCATGAGCAGCGAGCTGAACTTCAGCAAGGTGCAGGGCCTCCTCGTCACCGCCTCCAGCCTGGTCGCGATCTGTATCGCCATCCCCTACATGGGCCGCCTCTCCGACCGCGTCGGCCGCAAGAAGGTCCTCGCCGGAGCCGCCATCGCGATGGCGATCGTCGGCATTCCCTGCTACCTGCTGATCGGCACCGGCAACGTGGCGCTCGCCGTGATCGGCGCCTGCATCATGGCGGTGGTGTTCGCCGGCCACACAGGCGTCATCCACATCCTGCTCGTCGAACTCTTCCCGACCCGGGTGCGCTACTCCGCCTACGGCCTCGGCTACAACGTCTCCTCCGCCCTCTTCGGCGGCACGGCCCCCCTGCTGATGACCTACCTCATCGCGCAGACGGGCAACGTCAACATGCCGGCCTTCTACGCCGTCATCACCGCGCTGGGCACACTCTTCGCCGTGTCCAAGGTGAAGGACCGCGCCCACCTGCCCCTGCGCGACGCCTGACCGTCCTGCGCATCCAGGCACCCGCACGCCCGCGCACCCCCCACCCCGCACAACAAGGAGCACCTCAGCATGCCCATCTCCGACTACAGGACGGCCCTCGTCACCGGAGCGTCGACCGGCATCGGAGCCGTGGTCGTCGAACGGCTCGCCAAGCGCGGCCTGGAGGTCCACGCCGTGGCCCGCAACGCCGACCGGCTCAACACCCTTGCCGACGAGACCGGTTGCATCCCCCACGCCGTCGACATCACCGACACCGAGGCGCTCACCGCCGTCCTCGACGGCCTGGAGATCGACGTCCTCGTCAACAACGCGGGAGTCTCCCGCACCGGCAACATCCTCACCGCCGACGAGTTCGCCGTCGACGAGCAGATCGCCGTCAACATCCAGGCCGTCCTCCACCTGGTCCGCCTGCTCATGCCCGGCATGGTCGAGCGCGACCTCGGCCACATCGTCAACATCAGCTCCATCGCCGGTGTCTACAACTTCGGCGGCAACACGATCTACCACGCCACCAAGGCCGCCGTGCACACCCTCTCCCGCCAGCTCCGAGTCGACGGCTACGGCCGCCGCGTGCGCGTCAGCGAGATCTGCCCCGGCCGCGTCGAGACGGAGATCTTCGGCCGCCTCCTCGGCGACATGGAGGCCGCCCAGCGCGAGTACTACGACGGCTACGAGTCCCTGAAGCCCGAGGACATCGCCGACGCCATCGAGTTCGCCGTCGACGCGCCCCGGCACGTCAACATCGGCCACATCGAGATCCTGCCCACCTTCCAGGTGCCTGGTGGCCTCAACTTCGAGCGCAGGGAGGGCTGATCGCATGAAGACGGCAGAGCGGCTACGGCGCATCAAGCCCTCCCCGAGCACGGCGGCGGCCCAGCGCGTGCGCGAGCTGAAGAGCCAGGGGCTCACCGTCCTCGACCTCACCGTGGGTGAGCCCGACTTCGACACCCCCGACCACGTCAAGGCCGCCGCGATCAAGGCCATCGAGGCGGGCGAGACCAAGTACACCCCGGTGAACGGCACTTCGGCCCTGCGCGCGGCGATCTCCGGCAAACTCCGCGAACGCCACGGACTCGACGTCACCGACTCCCGGATCACCGTCGGCGGCGGCGCCAAACAGGTCATCTTCCTCGCCCTGATGGCCACTTTGGACGAGGGGGACGAGGTCGTCGTCCCCGCCCCGTACTGGGTGTCGTACCCCGACATGGTCCGCGCCAACGACGGCACCCCGGTCATCGTGGACTGCCCCGAGGCGGACGGCTTCAAGCTGACCCCGGAGCGCCTCACGGCGGCGATCACCGAACGCACCCGCTGGGTCGTCCTCAACACCCCGGGAAACCCCACCGGATCCGCCTACACCACCGGCGAACTCCGCGCCCTCGCCCAGGTGTTGCTGGCCCACCCGCACGTCGGCGTCCTCACCGACGAGATCTACGACGAGATCTGGTACGGCGACCAGGACGCCCCGTCCCTCGCGGCCGTCGAACCGGGCCTGGCCGACCGGGTGTTCCTCACCAACGGTGTCTCAAAGACGTACGCGATGACGGGGTGGCGCATCGGCTACGGCGTCGGCCCGGCGGACCTGGTGACCGCGATCAACACCCTTCAGTCGCAGACCTCTTCGTGCCCGTCCTCGGTGAGCCAGGCCGCCGCTGCCGCCGCGCTCGCCGGACCGCAGGACTTCGTCCAGGACACCGTGCGCGTCTACCGCGCCCGCCGCGACGAGACCGTGAAGCTCGTCAACGACGTGCCCCGGCTCAGCTGCACCGTCCCGGACGGCGGCTTCTACCTCCTGGTCAACTGCCGTGCCGCCATAGGGCAGTTCACGCCCGCGGGCACCCGGATCGAGAACGACGAGGACTTCGCCCTGCACCTCCTCGACAGCCAACAGGTGGCGGTGATCCACGGAGCTGCGTACGGCGCCCCCGGCTACTTCCGTATCTCCTTCGCCACCTCGACGGACGTCCTCACCGAGGCCTGCGAACGCATCGCGGCGGCCTGCGCCGCACTGACCGACGCCCCCTCCGCCTGAAAGGCCATCATGATCCGCGTCAGTACGAAGTTCGACCGGCCGGACGACGCCCTGGTCAAGCAGCTGAGCGCCTTCTCCTCGGCCACCATCCACGAGGCACAGGGCCGTCTCGGGGCACTGGACTCGGCCATCAAGCCGGTCGACCGCACGATGTCCCTGTGCGGTCCCGCCTTCACCGTCCAGTGCGCCCCGCGCGACAACCTCATGCTCCAGACCGCCATCGCCTACGCCCGCCCCGGCGACGTCGTGGTCGTGTCCGCCGGCAACTACGAGGAGGCGGGCTCCTTCGGCGACGTCCTCGCCAACGCCTGCCAGTCCAAGGGCCTCGCCGGCCTGATCACCGACACCGGCGTCCGCGACACCGAGGACCTGCGCGCCCTGGGCTTCCCGGTCTTCTCCCGCAGCGTCTCCATCAAGGGCACGGTCAAGGAGACCGTCGGCCCCATGTGCGAGCCGGTCACCGTCGGCGGCGTACTCGTCCGCCCCGGCGACATCATGCGCGCCGACGCGGACGGCGTGGTCGTCGTCCGGCGCGAGGACGCGGCCGAGGCCGCCGCCGCCTCACAGGAACGCGTCGACGCCGAGGCGGGATTCATCGCCGCGTACCGGGCCGGCAGGACGGTCGTCGAGATGTGCGGCCTCGCGCCGGTCCTCGCGGCGAAGGGCCTAGTGATCGAGGAGTAGGACGGGCCCTGCCGCTGGGCCCCGGGTTCGGATGCCGGGATGCGGCGCCATGACGGCAGGGTGGTGTGCGCGCACGGGTACGGGCCGCCGTGGTGTCCACGGCCCCGCCTGCGCTGTGCTCGCCGCCCTGCGTTCGGCGTTCTCCCCGGCACAGCCCGCGACGGCACGGTCGGTGGCCCCCCGGCGCCGGCAACACGCCCTAGCCGGACGCGGGACGGCTCCGCTACGGCTACGGCTGCTGCTCGCGCTCCCGCCCGCCTCGGGCCCCGGCCGTTCCTTCGTGCAGCTCCCGGCGCCGCAGGGCGGCCGCTCTCCTTTTACGGACGACTGAGAACGACTCCAGGTGATCACTCCTGCCCCGCCCGCGCCGCCCGATTCCCTGAGCCGGCCGACGAGGGCGTCTCAGGCCGTCGCCGACGAGCGCTGCGGGTCGGCGGCCAGGTCCGGCAACAGGGCGCACATCGCCTCGCGTTGGGCCGGGCCGACGAACTGGGTGAGTGCCTGCTTGACCGTTTCGGAGAGGGTCTCCGACGCCTCCGTCAGTAGCCGTCGGGCCTTCTCCGTGAGGGCGACCTCGACCCCGCGCTTGTCCCCGCAGACCGACTTGCGGGTGACCAGGCCCGCATGCTGGAGACAGGCGATCTGATACGTCAGCCGGGTCTTCGGGCGGCCGAGCAGCTCGGCGATCCGGGTCATGCGCAGCCCCTCGGGCTGTTCGGCCAGCAGGCACATCACAAGGAACTCGTCGTGCGAGACGTCGAGGTTCCCCTTCACGACCGAGCGCAGCTCCTGCTCGACCGCGCCGGTCGCAGCCAGCAGCAGCATCCAGGCCCGCAGCTCGGGCGGAAGCAGTCCGCCGCCCTGCGAGGAGGGACATCCGGGCTGGTCGGCAGGGTGCTCAACAGGGTCGGCCATGGTTCCGAGTCTACCTGTTGTCCAATTTTGGAGGAGATGGTTGTCCAGATTTGGATAATGGGCTAGCGTGAGGCTCATTCAAATTTGGACTACTGGAACCAGTGGGAGAGATCATGACCGTCGCCGTCGAAACCGGGGTGTGGCAGCTCGACCAGGCCGCCTCCACCGTGGGCATCAGCCACAGGACGATGTGGGGCCTGGTCAATGTGAAGGGCACCTTCGGCACTGTCACCGGGCAGGGTGAGGTCCGGCCCGACGGGTCCGCGATCGGCACGCTGACCCTGGCCGCCGCCTCCCTGGACACCAAGAACGCCAAGCGCGACAAGCATCTGCGCTCCGCCGACCTGTTCGACGTCGAGAAGTTCCCGGAGATCACCTTCGCGGTGCGCAGCGCGGAGCTGACCGGAGACACCGTGCACGTCGTCGGTCAGCTGACCGTCCACGGCATCAGCCGCCCACAGACCTTCACCGCCCGGCTCAAGGACGCGAGCGCCGAGGCACTCACCCTGGACGCCGAATTCACCGTGGACCGCGACCAGTTCGGCCTGGGCTGGAACCAGCTGGGCATGCTGCGCGGCCTGACCACGGTCACCACCACGCTGCGTTTCCTGCGTACCGCTGCCTGACGGATCGTCAATCCGCGGGCTGCAGCCGGACGTCCGAGCTGGACAGCGTCTGCGGGGTCGCGGTGAACGCGCGCACCCGGATCCGGACCTTCTTGTGGGGGAGGGTGAACTTCCCCCCGGTCGGCTGGAGTTCGATGAGCTCGGTGCTGTGCGCGGGCAGCGTCGTCGGACCGCCCACCTGGGACCAGAACCTGCTCATGCCCTGACCGGTGGTGAGCATGTAGTGGGGCGAGAGGGCGCTGCCGGACGAGTTGGTGACCTGGACGGTCAGCCGGGTCACGACTGTGGGCGCCGCGCGCCGCACTCCGGCGAGCTTCATGGTCATCGGCGGCGCGCCCGTCGCCGCCACGGCGGCGCTCGCCAGTGCGGGCGTGAGCAGCAGGACGGCCGCCGCGACCCTGGCCCGGCGGCGGTGCGGGCCGGACAGCGCCCGGGGGCGCGGCTGCCACGCCTCACGGAACTCCGAGAGCGGTGTGGTGACCGCCGCCGCCAGCCACAGCGGGGTCATCATCAGGTAGTAGCCGTCCTGCGAGCGCGTCGCCAGATAGAAGGCGCACCAGGGCAGGACGGTCGCCGCCGGGCCGAGCCGCCGTACGAACATCATGAACACGGCGAGCAGCCCCCCCGCCAGCAGCATGCTCGCGTGGGAGTACCAGTCGAGCCGGTCGCTGCCGTCCGTGAAGTACAGCGAGATGTCCACCAGGCCCTGGCCGTGCACCACCGCGCCCTGGGTCAGCGGCAGCGCGATGCCCGCGATCCAGGTGCCCGGCTCGTGCACGATGAAGTACGTGTTGATCAGCAGCCATGTGGTGAGCGCGATCCCGAGGATCCGCAGCAGCACCAACGCCGCCTGCCTGGCACCGAGTTCACCGCGTCGCACGGCGTAGATCCCGGCGAGCAGGAACGGCGTGAGGAACCAGGGGAGTTGCTGCGCCGCGCAGGCCGCCCCCAGACACGCGGCCTGGGCGACCCCGGCGCGCCCGAGCCGGCCGCCCCTGCCGATCCGGGGCCAGCGGATCACCACCGGCACCAGCAACGCCATGGCCAGGACGGCGGGATAGCCCTGCCGGCCGTAGGTCGGCAGCAGACCGAGGCCCAGGCATGCGATGGTGGCCGCCGAGCGCCACTGGGTGGGCAGCAGCCGCCACATGAGGACCGCGCCCGCGATGAGCGCACCGGTGGCGACGGCCGTCGCGGGGGCGCCGCCGTGCCCGATCCACAGCAGGGGCGCCGTCAACAGCGCTTCCAGCGGCGGATATCCGTAGGTGTAGTCGTAGCCGCCGGTCACGGTCGGGGTCAGCGCGACGCCACCGGAGTGGAAGAGCCACGGCCAGGGCTGTCCGTAGACCGGGTGCCCGGCGACCAGTTCCTTGGCGGCCTGGGTGGTGAGGACCGCCTCGTCGCCGCCGTTGTGGAACACGGACCACGCCGACAGCGTCAGCAGGACCGCCGTCACCAGGACGACGAGGTCGATCCGGGCCAACGACCGTGCCCTGCGCACCACCAGGGCCAGTACGCCGCACACCAGGATCGAGACGTAGCAGAGGGACACGGCCGCCGCCACGACGAGCCGGTGGCTGGCGGCCTGCGTCCACACCGGCCGGACACCGATGAACAGACTGATGTCGGCGAGCAGGGTGAGGATGCGATGCCACTGCGCGGGAGGTTCCGGGGCGGACACCGCCGACTGTGTCCGCCGACCGGGTGTCACCTGAGGTGTTTCTGCCAAGTGCACGACATAGGAGGCTATTCGGCCCTGGTGAGCGAGGTGTCGCGCATCGTGAAGAGTCGGGTGTGAGGGCGGTAAGAAGTCCGCTTTTGTGGCGGGAAAGCCGCAAAAGCGAACGTCATTGTTCAACTGACCGAAGCCATCGGTTCATTCAGTAAACATCGCGCACATACCGTTTCGCCGCCGCCAGTTGCTTCACGTACGAGGCCGCCTCGGCCTCGTCGAGACCGCCGTGCGCGACCGCGATGTCACGCAGCGCCCGGTCCACGTCCTTCGCCATCCGAGAGGCGTCGCCGCACACATAGAAGTGGGCGCCCTCCTGCAGCCAGTGCCACAACTCCGGCCCGTGCTCGCGCATCCGGTCCTGCACGTACACCTTCGCCCGCTGGTCCCGGGAGAAGGCCGTGTCGAGCCGGGCGAGCGTGCCCTCGCCGAGCAACTCCGTGAGTTCCTCCTCGTAGTAGAAGTCCGTCGCGCGGTGCTGCTCGCCGAAGAACAGCCAGTTCGGCGCCGCGTGCCCGAGCGCGCGCCGCTCCTGGAGGAACCCGACGAACGGCGCGACACCCGTGCCCGGCCCCACCATCACCATCGGCGTCCCCGCGTCGGTGGGCGGCCTGAAGTGCGGTGACCGCTGCACGAACACCGGCACCTCCGTGCCTGCCTCGGCATCGGCCAGGAACGGCGAGCAGACCCCGCCGCGCGGGCGGCCGTCGAGATTCTCGTAGCGCACCACCGACACCGTCAGCGAGACGCTGTGCGGGTCGACGAGCGGGCTGGAGCTGATCGAGTACAGGCGCGGCTGCAGCTTCTTGAGCACCCCGGCCCAGTCCTCCGCACCCGCCTTCACCGGGTACTCGGCGAGCACGTCCACCGCCTGCCGCCCCCAACTCCACTGCGCGAGCCGGTCCTTGTTGTCGGGCCGCAGCAGCCTGCGCAACTCCCGGTCGTCCCGGGCCCGTTCGGCCACGAAGCGGAGCAGGTCGGGGGTGATGCGGGTGATGTCCAGCTGACGGTGGAGCGCTTCGGCGAAAGGGAGCTCTCCGATGCCTTCCAGTTCTACGACCGCCTCGGCATCGGTGCCGGTGGCGGCGAGCCATTCGTCCACCAGGGAGGGGGAGTTGACCGGCCGCACGCCGAGGGCGTCACCGGTCTCGTACGTCAGATCGGTGCCGCTGGTGTCGAAGGTGAACCGGCGGACCTCCTTGCCCGCGCCGGCGCGGCTGAGCATCCGGTTGCCCACGAGACGGGCGGCGGTGAGGGTGTGTTTCGGGGTACGGGGCCGCGATTCCGGGGTGTCGGTATCGGTGCCCAGCGCATTGAGCACCTGGCCCAGCCACGCGTCCGCCGACGGCTCGAAGTCCGGCTCGCAGTCCGTGCGCGGGGCCAGCCGCACCCCGCCCAACTCGTCGAGCCGCGCGTCCAGTCGGCGCCCGTGCCCGCAGAAGTCGTCGTACGACGAGTCGCCCAGGGCCAGTACCGCGAACCGCACTCCGTCCAGCCGGGGCGCCTGCTCGCCGGCGAGCGCGTCCCAGAAGCCGGAGCCGTTGTCGGGGGCGTCTCCGTCGCCGAACGTGCTGGTGATGAAGAGGAGATCGGCGTCGGCCGGAAGTGTGCCGACGTCGGCCTGGTCCATGCCGAGCAGACTCGCCCGGTGCCCGGCCGAGCCAAGACGCTCGGCGGTGGCCGCCGCCAACTCCTCGGCGTTGCCGGTCTGCGAGGCCCACAGCACGACGATCTGCCGCCCTGCTTGCGGCTGTTGTACGGGAGCGGCCGTCGACCGCGAATACATCCCGGCGAGAACACCGTTGACCCACAAGGCGTGTTCGGCGCTGAAGGGCGCATCCGGCGGCAGCGTCGGCACACCCGGGGCGCCGGACTCGATGCCCGCGAGGAAACCGGTCAGATAGACGCGTTCCTGCGCGGTGAGGACGGGCGGCGGGGCGGGGTCGAGCCCGAAGGGATTCGCGCCCGTCGTGACAGCGGAAGGGGTCACGGAGGTCGGCAGGATCACCTCCGGCTGTGCCGGTGGCGCGCTGGCCACCTTCGCCAGCGACACCGCGCACGCCTTGAACTCCGGCTGGAACGACACCGGATCGACCGCGTCGCTCGTCACCGCGTTGACGCTCAGGTACTCGCCGAAGAGGTCGTTCCAGTGGAACGGCGCGAAACAGCCCCCGGACCGCACCCGGTCGGTCACCACGGCCGGCAGCACCGCCCGCCCCCGCCGCGACGCGACCTCCACCGAGTCGCCCTCCGCGATCCCCAACTCCCGCGCGTCCTGCGGATGCAGCTCGACGAAGGGCCCGGGGTTCAGCTTGTTGAGCTTGGCGACCTTCCCCGTCTTCGTCAGCGTGTGCCACTGGTGCTGCAGGCGCCCGGTATTGAGCACGAACGGGTAGTCGTCGTCGGGCAGTTCGGCGGCCGGCATGTGCGGCCGGGCGTGAAAGACGGCCCGCCCACTGGCAGTCGGGAACCGCAGCTCGCCGCCTCCCACGTACCGGATGGGATTGCGGTCCGGTCCGTCCTCCTCGGCCGCCGGCCACTGCACCGGCGCGGACCGCAGCCGCTCGTAGGTCACCCCGCGCAGGTCCCACCCCGTCACCGGGTTCCAGAACCGCCGTATCTCCTCGAAGATCTGCTCGGCGCTGTCGTAGGAGAAGCCCTTCTCGTACCCCATCGCGCACGCCACGGCCGCGATGAGCCGCCAGTCGGACGTCGCCTCGCCGGGCGGGTCGACGACGGGGCGGGCGAGGGTGAGGGTCCGCTCGCTGTTGACGAGGACGCCCTCGGACTCGGTCCACAGTGCGCCGGGGAGGACGACGTCGGCGTAGGCGTTGGTCTCGGTGTCGGTGAAGACGTCCTGGGTGACGACGAACTCGGCTGCTTCCAGGCCCTCGATGACGGTGCGTCGGTTGGCGACGGAGGCCACCGGGTTGGTGCAGATGATCCAGCAGGCCTTGATGTCGCCGTCGGCCATCTTCTGGAACATCTCGACGGTGCCGCGGCCGACGCCGTCCGCGCGGATGGTGTCGGGGGGCAGACCCCACACCTCCTCGGTGAACTCCCGTTCCGCGTCGACCAGTACGGACCGCTGGCCCGGCAACCCCGGTCCCATGTAGCCCATTTCACGGCCGCCCATCGCGTTCGGCTGGCCGGTGAGGGAGAACGGCCCGCTGCCGGGGCGGCAGATGGCGCCCGTCGCGAGATGCAGGTTGACCAGGGCGTTGGTGTTCCAGGTGCCGTGCGTGGACTGGTTGAGCCCCATCGTCCAGCAGCTCATCCACTCGCCCGCCTCGCCGATCAGCCGGGCCGCCGTACGGATGTCGTCCTCGGCGAGGCCGGTGAGGGCGGCGACGGCGTCAGGCGCGTAGTCCGCGAGGAACTCGGGCAGCGACTCCCAGCCCTCGGTGTGCGCGGCGATGAACTCCTGGTCGGTGTGCCCGTTCTCGTGCAGCAGGCGCAACAGGCAGTTGAGCAGGGCGAGATCGGTGCCCGGCGCGATCTGCAGGAAGAGGTCCGCCTTCGCCGCCGTGGCGCTGCGGCGCGGGTCGACGACGATCAACTTGGCGCCCGCCTTGACCCGTTCCATCATCCGCAGGAAGAGGATCGGATGGCAGTCGGCCATGTTCGAGCCGATGACCAGGAACACGTCCGCCCGCTCGAAGTCCTCGTACGAACCCGGCGGCCCGTCCGCGCCCAGCGACGACTTGTAGCCGGCACCCGCACTCGCCATGCACAGCCGGGAATTGGACTCGATCTGGTTCGTCCGCACGAACCCCTTGGCCAGCTTGTTCGCCAAGTACTGCGCCTCCAGGCTCATTTGCCCGGAGACATAGAAGGCGACCGCGTCCGGCCCGTGCTCGTCGACGATCCTCCGCAGCCGGCGCGCGGTCTCGGCGACGGCGTCCGCGACGGGCGCCGGCAACGGCTCCGCGCCCCGGTCGTCCCGGACCAGCGCGCTGGTCAGCCGGCCCGGCGCGGCGAGCATCTCGGCCGTGGTCGTGCCCTTGGTGCACAGCCGCCCCGCGTTCGCCGGGTGCGCCTTGTCGCCGGACGCCCTGAGGACCGTACGCCTGCCGTCGGGACCCGCCCCGACGTCGAGCAGCATGCCGCAGCCCACACCGCAGTACGAGCAGACCGTTCGTACCTGCTGTGTCCGGAGGCTCGTCGTCATGCCGTAGACGCTACGAATTGCCCGTTACGCCGATGTCACACGGCTCGATCATGAGGGGTTACGCCCGCTGCACAACCGGCCGGAGGCCACTGTGAGATGTGCCCGATCTTGTCGCGGAGTGTGTCGCTGTTGGGCCGAACGGGTGACAGTGCGCAACAATTGCCGGATGCAGACTGCCAGCGCGACCCAGGACGGAGCATGCCGGTGAACAGCCACGATGTCACCGACGAACAGTGGGAGGGGCTCGCGCAGGTAGTGCCGCTGCGAGGCCGGGACGCCTGGCCGTCCGCCGTGAGCCACCGGGCCGTACCCGAGGCCGAGACCGAGCCGCGCCGCCGCTTCGTCGTCCTCCGTGTGAATGTGTTCGGGGACGCCCGCGAGGTCGCGGAGACCCTGATGGCGGGCATACCGGTGCTCCTCGACCTGACCGGCGCGGAGAGCGACGTCGCCAAGCGGGTCCTGGACTTCAGCACGGGCGTCGTCTTCGGCCTGTCGAGCGGAATGACCCGCGTCGACCGGAACGTGTTCCTGCTCACACCGCCGGGAACGGAAGTGCGGGGGCTGATGGAGGGGGCGGGAGTTCCGGGCGTGTGAGTCCGCCCGGTGACGGGAGCGGCGTGGGCCGGTCCCCCGATCGTAGGAAGGTCGCCGGGACGGAACGGTTCGCCAGACGGCGGAGGCCTACGGTCCGGATATGGCCGTGTCCCCGCAGTCCCCGCAGTCCGCTCCGCCGTGCGAGCCCCGCGTGCCGCCGCAGGCCGCCGCACCCCGGCCGTCGTCGGAGGGCCCTGAGTCCCACCCCGACCGGCCACACCTCACCGAGCTGAGGCTGTCGGCGTTCGCCACGCATCGAGGCGCCGGGTTCCCGCTCGGGCCGCTCACCCTCTTCGCCGGGCCCAGCGGCTGCGGCAAGACGAGCGCGCTGCGGGCCTACGAGGCACTCGCGCGGCTCGGCGGCGGAGGCGAGGTGGGGGAGGTCTTCCCGGACCCGGTCGCCTGCGTCCCGGACCGGGCCCGCCCCGACGCCCAGCGCCGGCGCGGCTTCCGCATCGGCTGTACGGCGGACGGACCCGAGGGCCCGGTACGGCTCGACGTCGCCGTCCAGGCCGAGCCCGAACTGCGCATCGTGGGCGAGCGGTTGACGTCCGGCGGCCTGGTCCTCCTGGAGACCGCCCTGCGCGACCCCGCCCGCCGCTCGGTACAGGCCGCCTGGCACACGGCGGGTTCGTCACCGGTCACCCGCGCCCCGCTGCCCGACGACCGGCTCGGCACCGCCCTGCTGCCGTTGCGGGTCGCCGGCAAGACGGACGGACAGCGACAGGTCCTCGCCGCCGCCGAACAGATGGTGGTCGCCCTGCGCTCCGTCTTCGCCTGCGACCCGGTGCCCGACCGGATGCGCGCACCCGTGCCGATCGGCGACGGACGGCTGCTGCGGGACTGCGCCAACCTCGCAGACGTGCTGTGGCGCACCCGGAGCGAGTGCGGGCGACGGCACGGGCAACTCGTCGCGGCGCTGCGCACCGGATGCGCCGGAACCGTCGCGGACGTGCTCGCGGAACCGCTGCGCGACGGCCTGGTCACGGCCGTACTCGACCGGGGCGACCGCGGGCGCACCGGCTTCGGACGGCTCGGTGACGGTGAACTCCGTTACGCCGCACTCGCGTTGGTGCTCCTCACCGGCCCCGGCGTCCTGGAGGTGGACCCGCCCGGCGAGGTCCCGGCCGCGATGCAGACCCTCACCGTCCTCGCCGACGGACTCGACCGAGGCCTGGACGTACGGCAACGGGCCGAACTGCTGCGGCTCGCCGCCCGGATGTGCGAGCGCGGGCACATCCGGCTGGTCGGCGCGGTGAGCGACGCGTCCTGGGCCGACCGGGCCGAGGGAGTCACGGTGGTACACCTGGAGCCGTGACAGAACATCTCGACGTGGCGAAACTGCAGCGCAGACTGGCCGAGTTCGCCGCCGCACGGAACTGGCAGCCCTACCACACCCCCAAGAACCTCGTCGCCGCGCTCAGCGTGGAGGCCTCCGAACTGGTCGAGATCTTCCAGTGGTTGACCCCCGAGGAGTCCGCGCGGGTCATGGACGACCCGGACAGCGCACACCGGGTGCGGGACGAAGTCGCCGATGTGCTCGCCTACTTGCTGCAGCTGTGCGAGGTGCTCGGCATCGACCCGCTCGCCGCGCTGGAGTCGAAGATCGACCGGAACGAGGACAGGTTCCCCCGGCCGTAACGGACAAGTTGGAGGAGCGAGCGCGTCCATTTTCACTCTCCGGAGTCATTCATCTGTCCGCAACCGATTTGTTGTCCACAGATTTCCGCCTTCCTCTGGCTTTTCGTCTCAGGGACTCTCACTCTGGGTAGTGGACTAGGGAGTTCGGGCGGACGTGCGAACAGCATGTCGGGATATGACGGGGGCAGTGCATGGACGCGATGCGGCTCATCGTGACGAGCAGGCGTGCCCTGGCCGGAAGCGGGGACGTGCCGCAGACCATGACGGAGGTGTGGCAGGCGCAGGCCCTCGCGCAGGCGATCGGCAGCCGCCTCGCGGTCTTCGGGCCGCCCGAACTGCGCGGCGAGGCACTGGGGTTGACCGAGCTGGCGGGCCGGGGCTGCGGCGTTCTCGACACTCCGGTGCTGGCCGTAGAGGACTTACGGGCGGCGCAGCTCACCGAGCTGGGCGATGCCCGCCTCGCTCTTCTCTGTCTCGGCGGACTGCTCGGCGAGGTCGGCATCGCCCTGGTCGGTATCGCCTGCGCGGCGGACGACGAGGGCACGTACTGGCAGTGCATGGAGGCGATCGACGCGGCCGACGAGTCGCGGGACCGGGTCCTGGAGATGCTGCGAAGACTGGCGGACCGGGAGCGGGCGGAGATACCGGAGCGGGAGGCGGGGTGACCAAGACGTCCGCCTCCGGCGCCGCAGAAGCGTCAGGCGGTCGCGCCGCCCTCCTCGGCGGACACCGACCCCGTGCTTCCGGCCGACTGCAGATCCGCGTCGAGGGCGGACAGGTCCGCGTTCAGTGACGCCATCAGCTCCTCCATCTGCTGCAACAACCCCTTCGGTTGCGCAGGCCCGCCCTGCTGCGGCACGGCTTCTTCGGACATGACGGCCTCCTCGGCCCGTGGCCTCCGAGAGCGGAGGCCGATGCGGGTGACGCCCCGACGTCGCCTTGCCGGTGCGGGAATCCGGGCGGTCCGGTTCCGCCCGAGCCAACGATCATCACCGGGGCGGGTCACTGGCACGGGCAGTCCCCGTGCGCGCGGTTGACGCAATTTCACCCGACCGGGCAGGAGTGGGGCCGGAGGGACCGGTGGGGTTGACCGGCACCCCGGCGTGCAGGATGGAGGCATGGATCTTCGCATCTTCACCGAGCCCCAGCAGGGGGCCACCTACGACACCTTGCTCGCCGTGGCCAAGGCCACCGAGGACCTCGGCTTCGACGCCTTTTTCCGCTCCGACCACTTCCTGAGCATGGGCTCGGGCGACGGCCTCCCCGGCCCCACCGACGCCTGGCTCACCCTGGCCGGACTCGCCCGTGAGACGAAGCGCATACGCCTCGGCACCCTGATGACGGCCGGCACCTTCCGCCTCCCCGGCGTCCTCGCCATCCAGGTCGCGCAGGTCGACCAGATGTCGGGCGGCCGGGTCGAACTCGGCCTGGGCGCGGGCTGGTTCGAGCAGGAGCACAAGGCGTACGGCATCCCGTTCCCCAAAGAGAAGTTCGCCCGCCTGGAGGAGCAGCTCGCGATCGTCACCGGCCTCTGGGAGACCAGGCCCGGCGACACCTTCGACTTCCACGGCAGTTACTACGACCTGACCGACTCGCCCGCGCTGCCCAAGCCCGCGCAGTCCAGGATCCCTGTGCTGATCGGCGGCCACGGCGCGAGCCGTACCCCGAAGCTGGCCGCCCGGTACGCCGACGAGTTCAACATCCCGTTCGCCTCGATCGAGGACAGCGAGCGGCAGTTCGGCCGGGTCCGCGCCGCCGCCGAGGCGGCCGGCCGCAAGGCCGACGACCTCGTCTACTCCAACGCCCTGGTCGTCTGCGTCGGCAAGGACGACCAGGAGGTCGCCCGCCGCGCCGCCGCGATCGGCCGCGAGGTCGACGACCTCAAGGCCAACGGCCTGGCGGGCTCCCCGTCCGAGGTCGTCGACAAGATCGGCCGCTACGGCGCGACCGGCTCCCGGCGCATCTACCTCCAGGTCCTCGACCTCGACGACCTGGACCACCTGGAGCTGATCTCGTCCCAGGTGAAGTCGCAGCTGTCGTAGCACCGCGAGGGTGGGGGAGCCGGACCCCCTCCGAAAAAGTGTGTCAGTTTCAGGGCAAAGTGACACACTTTTTCGGAACCCCTACCTCGCCCCGCCCCTACCTCGCCCCCGCCTCGGCGGCGGCCGCCGCCGGTACCCCCGCGCCGACGGCCGGCCGCCGGCCCGGGAGGAACGCGGCCAGTGCCAGGGCCGTCAGGGCCGCCGCCGAACCGATGGCCATGATCACGCGGAAACCGCTGTGGGAGGGGACCGCCAGTGAGCCGAACGTCGTCGTCATGTGCGCCAGTACGACTCCGGCGACGGCGCTGGAGGCGGACGTACCGATGGAGCGCATCAGGCTGTTGAGGCTGTTGGCGGCGGCCGTCTCGGACAACGGCACGGCCCCCATGATGAGCGCGGGCATCGCGCCGTAGGCGAAACCGATCCCGGCGGAGATGACGCAGCACACCACGACGACCTGCCAGACCGCGGACAGCATGACGACGCCGAGGCCGTAACCGGCGGCCACGACGAGCGCGCCCAGCATGAGGGTGACCCTGGGCCCGGCCGCCGCCGAGATCCGGGCGGAGAGCGGCGCCGTGGCCATCATCACCAGGCCGGAGGGGCCGAGCGTGAGACCCGCTGCGAGCACGCTCTGGCCGAGGCCGTAGCCGGTGAGCGTGGGCAGTTGGAGCAGCTGCGGCACGGCCAGCGACATGGCGAACATGGCGAAGCCGAACACCACGGACGCGAGGTTGGTCAGCAGCACCTGGCGCCGCGCGCTGGTGCGCAGATCGACCAGGGCCCGGTCGGTGCGCAACTCCCACCAGCCCCACACCAGCAGTACGCCGACGGCCACGACGAACAGTCCGGTCGTCGTCCCGCTGCCCCAACCCCAGTCCGCCCCCTTGGAGACGGCGAGCAGCAGACACACCAGACCGATCGACATCCCGATGCCGCCCACGACGTCGAACCGGCCTCCGCTGCGCACCGCCGACTCCGGTACGAGCGCCACGACGAGTGCGGTCACTACGGCCCCCAGCGCAGCCGCCGTCCAGAACAGCACATGCCAGTCCGCCTTCTCGGCGATGAACGCGGCCGTCGGCAGCCCCAGCGCACCGCCCACCCCGAGCGACGCGCTCATCAGCGCGGTCGCCGATCCCAGCCGCTCGGGCGGGAGTTCGTCGCGCATGATGCTGATGCCGAGCGGGATCACCGCCATCGAGAAGCCCTGGAGCGCCCGTCCGACGATCATCGGCGCGAGCGAGTCGCTGAGCGCGCCGATCACCGAACCGGCTATCAGCAGAACGAGGTTGAGCAGCAGCATCCGCCGCTTGCCGTACATGTCCCCGAGCCGCCCCACGACCGGGTTGGCGACGGCGCCGGCCAGCAGGGTCGCGGTGATCGCCCAAGTGGCGTCGGACGGTGAGGAGTTCAGCAGCTTCGGCAGCTCGGGCACGATCGGGATGATCAGCGTCTGCATCAGCGAGACGGTGATCCCACCGAGGGCCAGGACCCAGACGACGGCGCCGGAGCGCGAGGATCCGGACCCCTCGACGGACGGGGTGGGGACAGCGGACGCGGACATGGCGAAGCCTCCGGCTGATACGTACGACAGCGAGCCGACCAAAACGAGTCTGGCATGTTTTTCGTACGCCATACGCAAAATAATTGGAGCCGGACTCGGAAAGTGCCGGAGCGGTAGCCTTCCCCTGTCCGGGCACGGCTGTCGCGGACGGAGAGGTGCGGCGGATGACGCAGGTGGCGACGGGTTCCGGCCGCCGGGGCAGGGGGCGCCCGCCCCGGCTGTCACGGGAGCGGATCGTCGAGGGCGCGGTCGAGGTACTGCTCGCCGAACCGGCCGTCTCCCTCACCATCAAGCGGGTCGCCGACGTCGTCGGCGCCGCCCCCATGGCCCTCTACCGCTACTTCCCGGACCGCGACGCCCTCCTCCAGGCTGCCGCCGACCACGTCCTGGAGGCCATGCGGCGTGACCCCATCCCCGAGGGCCCCTGGCCCGACCGGCTCCGCGCCTGGATGCGCGCCGGACAGGCCAACCTCCGCCCCTACCCCCAGCTCATGCCGTACATGACGACGACCCGGCACCCCGCCTGGACCCCCGGCCTGACCCGGCTGCGCGAGATCCTCCTCCCGGCCGGCCTCTCCGCCGAGGACCTGGCCCTCGCCGTGACCCTCATCTCCTCGACGCTGCTCGGCAACGCCGTCTACGAGGGCTACCGCAGACCCGACGAGGAGATGACGGCCCTCCTCGACGACGCCCCCGACCCCACCACGGACCCCCTCCGCCCCCTCCTCGCCGACCTCCCCGCCGCCCACGCCCGCCTCTTCGACACGATCCTCGACCAGACGGTCACGACGGTGGAACGGCTGGCCGGGAACCCCGCGCAATAACCGAAGGCGCAGCTCGCCCGCCCTGTGCGAAGGTGGAACGGTCGTCCTGCCGAGCCCCCGGTGTCACCGACCCCGGGGGCTCTCGCACGCACGGCACCGCACTCGTCCACCGTCGGAGAGGTCCTCCGCATGTTCCTGACGATCAGTACCACCGGTACCCCCGAACTCCCCGCCACCGACCTCGGTTTCCTGCTGCACAAGCATCCCGAGAAGGCGCAGGCGTTCTCCACGTCCTACGGCCAGGCGTACGTCCTCTACCCCGAGGCGGATGCCGGGCGCTGCACGGCGGCGCTGTTGCTGGAGGTCGACGCGGTGGCACTGGTCCGGCGCGGCAAGGGCAAGGGACGCGGCGGCGCGCCCGACGCGGCGCTCGCGCAGTACGTCAACGACCGTCCGTACGCGGCCTCTTCACTCCTCGCCGTCGCCCTCAGCGCGGTCTTCTCCAGCGCCATGCGAGGCGTGTGCAACGCCCGCCCCGAGCGCGCCGCCCGGCCGCTGCCGCTGCGCATCGAGGTACCCGCGCTGCCCGCCAGGGGCGGCACCGACCTTGTACGGAAGCTCTTCTCTCCCCTCGGCTGGACGGTCACGGCCCAACCGGTCGCGCTGGACGCCGAGTTCCCCGAGTGGGGCGACTCGCGGTACGTGAGCCTCGTACTGGAATCGGAGACGCTGACGCTCGCCGAGGCGCTGCGTCACCTGTACGTCCTGCTCCCGGTCCTCGACGACGCCAAGCACTACTGGGTGGCCCCCGACGAGGTCGACAAGCTGCTGCGCGCCGGTGAGGGCTGGCTGCCCGCGCACCCGGAGCAGAAGCTGATCACCAGCCGCTATCTGTCCCGCCGTTGGTCCCTCACCCGGGAGGCCATGGAGCGACTGGAACTGGTACGGCTCGCCGAGGCCGACGACAGCGAGGTCGAGGAGATCGACAACGCCGTCGAGCCGGAGACGGAGACCGAGGAGAAACCGACGCCCCTCGCCGTGCAGCGCCGGGACGCGATCGTCGAGGCGCTCAAGGCGTCCGGCGCCGGCCGCGTGCTCGATCTCGGCTGCGGGCAGGGCCAGTTGGTGCAGGCGCTGCTCAAGGACACCCGGTTCACGGAGATCGTCGGCGTCGACGTGTCGATGCGCGCGCTCACCATCGCGGGCCGCCGCCTCAAGCTCGACCGCATGGGGGAGCGCCAGTCCTCGCGCGTCCAGCTCTTCCAGAGCTCGCTCGCCTACACCGACAACCGCCTCAAGGGGTACGACGCCGCCGTGCTCAGCGAGGTCATCGAGCACCTCGACCTGCCCCGGCTGCCGGCGCTGGAGTACGCGGTGTTCGGCGCCGCCCGCCCCAGGACGGTCGTCGTCACCACCCCGAACGTCGAGTACAACGTCCGCTGGGAGACCCTCCCGGCCGGACACGTCCGGCACGGCGACCACCGCTTCGAGTGGACGCGCGCGGAGTTCGGGGAGTGGGCGGCGAAGGTGTCCGGGCGGCACGGCTACGAGGTGGAGTTCGTACCGGTCGGCCCCGACGACCCCGAAGTGGGTCCACCCACGCAGATGGCAGTGTTCCGGCAGACGACCACGAAGGAGGCGAAGGCGGCATGACCGAGACACAGCACAAGGGACGGGTCCTGCCCGTCACCGACCTCTCCCTCGTGGTGCTCATCGGCGCCTCGGGCTCCGGCAAGTCCACGTTCGCGCACCGCCACTTCAAGCCGACGGAGATCATCTCCTCGGACTTCTGCCGGGGCCTGGTCTCCGACGACGAGAACGACCAGAGCGCCACCCGGGACGCCTTCGACGTCCTGCACTACATCGCAGGCAAGCGCCTCGCGGCCGGCCGCCGCACGGTCGTCGACGCGACCAGCGTGCAGCAGGACAGCCGACGCCAACTCATCGACCTGGCACGGCAGTACGACGTCCTGCCCATCGCCATCGTGCTCGACGTACCGGAAGAGGTGTGCGCCGAGCGCAACGCCACGCGCTCCGACCGCGCCGACATGCCGCGCCGCGTCATCACCCGCCACACCCGCGAACTCCGGCGCTCCCTCAGGGGTTTGGAGCGCGAGGGCTTCCGCAAGGTGCACATCCTGCGCGGAGTGGAGGACGTCGAGAGCGCGTCCGTCGTCACCGAGAAACGCTTCAACGACCTGACCCACCTCACCGGCCCCTTCGACATCATCGGCGACATCCACGGCTGCGCCGCCGAACTGGAGACCCTGCTCGGCAAGTTGGGCTACGACGACGGCGTCCACCCGGCGGGCCGCACGGCTGTCTTCGTCGGCGACCTCGTCGACCGCGGCCCCGACTCGCCCGGCGTGCTGCGCCGCGTGATGTCCATGGTCGGCTCGGGCAACGCGCTGTGCGTACCGGGCAACCACGAGAACAAGTACGGCCGTCACCTCAAGGGCCGCAAGGTCCAGCACACCCACGGCCTGGCCGAGACGATCGAGCAGATGGCGGAGGAGACCGATGAATTCCGTTCCCAGGTAAGGGAGTTCATCGACGGACTCGTCAGCCATTACGTCCTCGACGGCGGCCGACTGGTCGTCTGCCACGCCGGTCTGCCCGAGAAGTACCACGGCCGCACCTCCGGCCGGGTCCGCTCGCACGCGCTCTACGGCGACACGACCGGCGAGACCGACGAGTTCGGCCTGCCGGTGCGCTACCCGTGGGCGGAGGACTACCGGGGCCGCGCGGCGGTTGTCTACGGTCACACCCCGGTCCCGGAGGCCACCTGGCTCAACAACACCATCTGCCTCGACACGGGCGCGGTCTTCGGCGGCAAACTCACCGCGCTGCGCTGGCCGGAGCGGGAGCTGGTCGACGTACCGGCCGAGCAGGTCTGGTACGAGCCGACCCGCCCGCTGCGCTCGGAGGCACCCGGCGGCCACGACGGCCGCCCGCTCGACCTGGCGGACGTGCACGGCCGACGGGTGGTGGAGACCAGGCACGCCGGCCGGGTGTCGGTCCGGGAGGAGAACGCGGCGGCGGCCCTGGAGGTCATGAGCCGCTTCGCGGTCGACCCGCGCCTGCTGCCGTACCTGCCGCCGACGATGGCCCCGACGGCGACCTCGCGTGTCGACGGCTACCTGGAGCACCCGGCGGAGGCGTTCGCGCAGTACGCCGAGGACGGGGTCGCGCGGGTCGTGTGCGAGGAGAAGCACATGGGTTCGCGGGCGGTGGCACTGGTGTGCCGGGACGCGGAGACGGCCGCCAAGCGCTTCGGCGTGGAGGGCGGCCCGACGGGCTCCCTGTACACACGTACCGGCCGCCCGTTCTTCGACGACGGTAAGGTCACGGAGGAGATCCTCGGCCGACTGCGGGCGGCGCTGGACGCGGCAGACCTTTGGGTGGCTCTCGACACCGACTGGGTGCTGCTGGACGCGGAGTTGATGCCGTGGTCGCTGAAGGCGTCCGGGCTGCTGCGCGGTCAGTACGCGGCGGTCGGCGCGGCGGCCGGGGCGGTGTTCCCGGGTGTGGTGGCCGCGCTGGAGGGCGCCGCGGACCGCGGCGTCGATGTGGCCGACCTGTTGTCCCGGCAGCGCGAACGCGCCGTCGACGCCTCGGCGTTCACGGACGCGTACCGCCGCTACTGCTGGCCGACCGACGGCCTCGACGGTGTCCGCCTGGCCCCGTTCCAGATCCTCGCGGTCCAGGGCCGCAGCCTCGCCGCACTCCCGCACGACGAGCAACTCGCCCTGCTGGACCGCTTGGTGGAGCACGACAGCACGGGTCTCCTGCAGACCACCCGCCGCCTGTACGTCGACACCGGCGACCCCGAGTCGATCCAGGCGGGCGTCGACTGGTGGCTGGAGATGACCGGCCGGGGCGGCGAGGGCATGGTCGTCAAGCCGGTGGGCGCGGTGGTACGCGGAGAGTCGGGCCGCCTGGTCCAGCCGGGCATCAAGTGCCGTGGCCGTGAGTACCTGCGGATCATCTACGGCCCGGAGTACACGCGGCCGGACAACCTCGCCCGGCTGCGCGGCCGCTTCCTCAACCACAAGCGGTCGCTCGCGATCCGGGAGTACGCGCTCGGTCTTGAGGCGCTTGACCGGCTGGCGGAGGGGGAGCCGCTGTGGCGTGTGCATGAGGCGGTGTTCGGGGTGCTGGCACTGGAGTCGGAGCCGGTGGATCCTCGGCTGTAGGCGTCCATTCCCGGTGGGGAGGCACGATCGCGCCTCCCCACCGGGAATCCCACCGGACCCAGTGGTCCTGAACCTCAAAGGCCCCTGGTTAACCGTGAGTTGCCGTGCTATCTTCGCAGGTCGGTCCAGCAGGCATACCGACTCATGGGGGACAGTCGGTGGAGACAGGCGCGGGGTTCGGTGAACCCGGGAGCGATCTCGAACGTGTACACGGACTTCAGCTGCTCGCCAAATTGACCGACGCGTTGTGCGAACTCAGTTGTCTGGACGATCCACAGCAGCGAGTGCAGTTCGGCGTCGTGCTCGGGGAGCATTTGAACCGGCCGGTCGACTTACGAGGCGTCAAACTGCGCGACGACGCCGTCCTTCTCGCACGCGCCTCCTTGAGCGTGGCGGGCGGCGAACGCGTACTTCTGTTGGTGGTACGAGTCTATGAAGGACCCACGGCGGCAGGTGAGTTGGAGCGACTCTTCGCCCCGGCCGTCGGGACGTCCGCGAGCGAGGTGCCATCCGGTCCGCTGACCAGCGAGGACGAGCGCGACGCCCGCACCCTCCTGGACTCCGCCAAGGGCGAAGTTCCCGCACTTCGCCTGCGGGACGAACTCGTCGGGGAACTGAATGGTGTCGACCTCCCCATGGGACTCTCGCCCGAACAGCTCTTCACCTATGTCGTCGAGTTGAACGCCCAGTCCGACGGCCTTCCTCCCGCGGTGCTGCTTGTGGAACACGCGGCCCTGCTTGCCGAGACCCCCGATCGCCGGACGGATCTGGCCGGCTGGGCCGGAGAATGGGCACGGCGGGCGGGCCTGTCGGACGCCTTGGAGCGCCGCCGGGTCCGGCGCGCCGCCGCAGCGTACAACCCCGGGATTCCCCGCTGCCTCGTCGTGGCTGTGGAGCCCGCCAGGGACGGTTCGGACGAGATCGTGGTCCGTCCCTGGCTCAACACCGCGCCCGGCCACTGGAACCCGCAGCCCGGAGAACCCGAGACGACCACGATCGACGGCCTTGGCCCGGCCGTCGAACGAACGCTGCGCCAGGGCGCCTGGCTGTGGACGGCCGAGCAGGAGTCACCTCCCGATGGACGGGAACAGGCGCCGCCGTACGTGGAGTTCGTCCTTCCGTACGACCTCCTCAACCACGATGTGTCCGGATTGAAGTTCCAGACGGGCGACGGGAGACCGTTACCGCTCGCGCTGAAATACGCAGTGCACCTACGCAGTCTGGAACGGATGCGTACCACCGACGTACGGATTCGGCAGCAATGGCTGGCACGTTGGCGTGCTCTCAGCGAGCAGGGGGTCGTGGTGCACGGTTGGCGGGAGCCCGACGCCGACCGGCTGGACGAGTGGGAAACCGTGCTGGCCGGGGAAAGCAGACACACGGCAGTCGTCATGGACGCTCCTGGATCCGCCTCACCGCTGGCGGCGCTCAAAGCGGCCATCGCCGAGGGTATCGGGCTGGCTCTTTGGGACCGTCGGGGTGTTTTCGTCGAAGAGCGGCGGGAAGTGGTGACTGCTGTGTTCGCGTCAGTGCCGACGCCGACACAGATCCCCTTGGCCATCCATCGTCTTCGCCTCAGGGCCGAACTCAACAACACCGACGGCCCCCATCTGCTCGGGCGTCACATCGCTTTCTTCTGGGACGACCCGAATCGACTCGTCGACTTCCACGACTTCGATCAAGACGATCTCGCCAGCGAGGAGGCACCGGCATGACCACGCAGGAGCAGACGGTTCCCAGTGACTGGCACGTCTTCCACGCCACCGGACACGCCCCGGACGGTCTGCTGCCCGAACTACCCATGGCCCCTGCGTGGCGACAGTTCCGCGGCGCCCCGCTCCAGCCTCCGCCGCCGGACGACGAAGAGGCCGCGACGCGGCGCCTCGGACCCGGCGATGTGACCAAGCAACTCGGCGCGGGGGAGACCGACATCGTCAACGCGGCATTACTGCTGCGTCGGCCGCTGTTGATAACCGGGCCACCCGGCATAGGGAAGTCCACCCTCGCCTTCCTCATCGGACGCGAACTCGGTCTGGGACGCGTCCTGGAATGGAACATCGTCAGTCGCACCACACTGCGCGACGGGCTCCACACCTATGACGCACTGGGGCGGGCACAGGCGATCGCCGCCTGGCGGGCCGGACTGCGGGGGGCGGCTGCGGCCGGGCTCGACGACGGCGCCGACGGCACCGCACCTGTTTCCCCGTTCGACCCTCAACAGAGCCCCACGCTGGGGGAGTTCGTCACCCTCGGCCCGCTGGGCACAGCCTTGCTGCCCTACGCCCGTCCCCGCGTCCTGCTCGTCGACGAGCTGGACAAGAGCGATATCGATCTCCCCAACGACCTGCTGCACGCCCTGGAGGACGGCAGCTATGAGATCCCCGAACTGGTGCGCGACGCCGCAGAGTCGGCCCGTGTGCACACCAGCGACCCCGGCGGCCACGCGGTGGTGCGTGACGGACGGGTCGAGTGCCGGGAGTTCCCGGTCGTGGTGATCACCAGCAACGGGGAACGGGAGTTCCCGGCCGCGTTCCGCAGGCGCTGCCTGCCGCTGGAGATGCGGCCGCCCACCCGGGAGCAACTTCTGGCCATGGTGGAGAGCCATTTGAGGGCACGACCGGAGGGCACGGAGAACCTGGTGGACGGCTATCTACGCCGGGTAGGGAGCGGAGGTGTCCATTCCCTCGATCAGTTGCTGAACGCAGTACAGCTGACTACTCTCAGTGGTTTCCAGGCCGACGCTCACGGCAGTAAGCTCATTGAATTGCTGCTCCGCGATCTCGCGAAGGGCCGCTGAATTGACCGGCGTTGACAGGGAGCGCTCATCCGAGCAAGGCGACGAGGACCCTACTGCTGGGACGTCGTCCTTCTCGTCATTCCCTGAAGTCGACGCGGACGCGATACCGCATTGGAAGGAACTGGCCGACGTCGTATGGCTGGCGGACTACTGGGATCGCTGCGGTCACCATGCCGACGGCAGCACGGTACCGGATCCGGCCGGCGACGGGGCACTGATCCGCCCGCCCATTGACCCCCCGGTCTCCACCGCCGCGGAGCAGCCTCCTGCTGCGCCTTCCGCCGATGAGAGCCGTTTCGGTGCCCCGCACGCTCGCCGGCCGGTTGCGGCGTCGGTCGGAGCTCCGGGCGTCGACGGTCCGGCGCCGAGCCCCCGGCTGTTACCCGATCCCGAAGGCGCCGAGGTATTGCACCTCGACCGGCCTCTGCTGCCGGACACGGAGTCGGCGCGGGGAACACCGGGTCCCGGCAGGGAGACAGCCCGACTTGCCCGCGCCCTGCATCGGCTCGCCCGCCGCGTTCCGTCCCGGGTGACCAGAGAACTGGACGAGGAGACCACCGCGGAGCGGGGCATCGTCGACGGCCTGTGGATGCCGTTCCTGCGGCCGGCTCTCACCTCGGCCTTCGATCTGGTTCTCCTGATCGACGACGCGCCCACCATGTGGGTTTGGCAGGACACCGCCGCCCAGGTGGTCGAGGCGGCCGAGCAGAGTGGCGCGTTTCGTTCCGTGCGCGTCGCCACGGTCACGGTGCCGCGCGACGGATTACCCACCGTGCGGCGCGGCACCGAACAGGTCGCCACCGATCCTGCCGAACTCCTCGACGGAAGCGGCGGTCGCGTCTTCGTGGTCGTCACCGACGGTCTGGCCCACGGCTGGGCGGCACCCGCCGCCGACGCCCTGCTGGGCCGTCTGGGGCGGGCAGGCCCCACGGCTGTTGTCCATCTGCTCCCCAGTCACCTTCGACGCCGCTCCTCGCTGTACCCGTACGAGGCAGAACTCGGGGCCGGTGGCTTCGGCGCGACCAACGAGAACCTCGAACACTGGCCGCCGCCCGGCGGCCCCGATCCGATGCGCCCCCTGCCGGAGGGCAGCGACGGGTCCGTGCCTGTGCCCGTCCTGTCGCTCAACCCCGGATCGATCGCCGCCTGGGCCGAACTCGTCACGGGGAAGCAAGGGGTACGGCGTGGACTCCAGGTCGTGCTGGCCGGAACCCTCACGAAGGGCGCGCCCGCACTGGGCCTGAACGCGCCACGGTTTCCCCGCGCGGCGACGGCCACCGTGCGCCGTTTTCTCCAAGTCGCCACTCCGGCGGCACGCAAGTTCGCCTGCCAGTTGGCTGCGGCTCCCTTCGAGCGGGAACTGATCAGCCAGATCCGCAGCCGGATCAAGTCGGAGACCCATCCCGAACACCTCGCCGAGATCCTGATGGGCGGCCTGATCGACTGGAACGGAGATGGTGAGGGGCAGCCGGAGTTCGCCGAGGGCGTGAGGGAGGCGCTCCTGGCGACCACGACCCGAGTCGAGCTCTGGATCACGGTCAACGCCCTGGCCGGCCTTCCGGCAGCCGGTTGGCGAGGTGTGGCGCTGCGTGCCGCTCTGCTTGATCCGGAGGGCACCGCGCTGCCCGATCCTGCGGAGCACAGCTCGTTACTCGCGGAGTTGGCAGTAATGCGGGCTTTGTCGAGTAAGCGTTACTCCGAACGTGTGAAACGCGTCGAAGCGCGTTTAGTTGCATCCGGTACAGCGAAACCAGCCGCGACAGGTGGAACCGGCGCAGGAGCGGGCATTGATCACCCCGTGTCCAGAGTCCCAGATCCACCACCTGGAGAGCATGTGGCGAGTCCGGTTACCGATGCATCCCACCCCGAAACACCGGAGGATGAAACTCACATGCCGAGCACCGCGACCGGAACGTCGACGACCGGAGCACCGGCCCTCCTGGTGAACGTCCCTTTGCGGAACACCTCGTTCGTGGGCCGGATGGGGCTCCTCCAAGCGGTGGAGGAGCAGCTGAGCGCCCAGGACACAGCAGCCGTACTGCCGCACGCGCTGCACGGGATGGGAGGCGTGGGCAAGTCCCAGCTCGCGCTTGAATACATCTACCGCCATCAACAGGACTACAAGGTGGTCTGCTGGATCCCCGCCGAGCGGGAAAGCCTGATTCTCACCGCGCTCGCCAACCTGGCCGCGCGGCTGCGGCTGGTTCCCGCGGTACAGGACGGCGGCAGCGCGCTCGCCGCCAACACGGCCGTACCCGCCGTCCTGGAGGCGCTACGTTCGGGTGTGTATGACAACTGGCTGCTGATCTTCGACAACGCCGAGAACGTCGACGTGGTGCGCGGCTACTTTCCCACCAATGGCCCAGGGAAGATCATCGTCACCTCCCGGAACCGCGAATGGGAACGCGTGGCGACACCGCTTCCGGTCAACGTGTTCGAGCGGGAGGAATCGATCGAGCTGCTCCAGAAGCGGTCCCCTGACTTGTCCCAGGCCGATGCGGGTCGGCTCGCGGCAGCACTGGGGGATCTGCCGCTCGCCGTGGAACAAGCTGGGGCCTGGCGTGCTGTCACAGGGATGCTCGTTGAGGAATACCTCGATCTGCTGAACCAACGCAGTCCGGAAATCCTCGACCTCGACCCGGCCCCTGACTACCCCCTCACCGTCGCGGCGGCGTGGGACATCTCGCTGGAGCGGATCAGAGAGAACAGCCCGGGCTCGCGCGAGCTCCTGGACATCTGCGCCTGGATGGCTCCGGAACCGGTTCCGCTCTCCATGCTCCGCAAGAGTCGTGGTATCGACATCACGCCCGACGTCGACCCCATTCTGCGTGAGTCGATCAAGCTCGGTCGAGCCATTCGTGACCTGACCCAGTTCTCTTTGGTGAAACTGGACCTTCGGTCCGATACGTTACAGATGCACCGTCTGTTGCAGAACGTACTGCTTGCCAAGCAGGGACCCGAGGAACGTGAGCGCATGCGCAACGCCGCCCATCAACTGCTGTCGGCGGCCAAACCCGGCCACTTTGCCTCGTCCCAGGAGTGGCCCGCCTACCAGGCTCTGTTGCCACACGTACTCAGTTCCGAGGCCGTGACGAGTACGGACACGTATGTTCGTGAACTGGTCTATGACACAGCGCTGTTCCTCTATTACTGGGGTGACGTCGAAGGCGCCGCCGACCTCGCTCGACAGGCGTACAAGGCGTGGTCCGAGGCGTCCGGCGAGGAAGACATTCGCGTCATCCGCATCTCGAAGATCCTGGCGTTCGTGCTGCGTGTGGTCGGCGAGAGCAGCGAGTCCATCCGGCTCAGCGAGCAAGCGCTGGAGGTGTCACGGCGAGTGGAGGTCGCGGAGGAGGACCTAGTCGACTCCATGATCGAGTTGGCTGACGCGCGGCGTTTTCAAGGCAGGTTCGCGGAGGCCCGTGACCTGAGTCAGGAAGCCACGGAGCAGGCTCGCACACAGTTGGGTCCCGATGACGAGATCACGTTGCGGGCCGCCCACAGTTGGGGTGTCGACTTGCGACTGTGCGGTCAGGTCCGTGAGGCGCTGCCCATGGACCAGGAGACAGCACGACGGCGTGAGGAAGTGTTCGGCCCCGCCAGTTCCCTGACGCTCAACAGTCTCAACGGACTGGCGATTGACATCCGCGAGAGCGGTGACTACCCCGCCGCTCGTCTCCTTCAGGAGGACGTACACCGCCGGGCGCGCGCCGCGCTCGGCGACGACAACCCCCTCACCCTGCGCATCGCTGGCAATCTGGCGGTCTGCCGTCGCCGCGACGGCGCGATCACCGACGCCGCCAAGCTCTCGGACGAGACATTCAACGGCTTTGTGGCAGGCTACGGCCCCAATTACCCCGACTCTTTGGCGCTGGCGATCAATGTCAGCGTTGACCGGCGACTCACCGGTGACCTCGAGGGCTCACGCCGGCTCGGTGAGGAGACGAGGGTGCGCTGTGCGGATCGCTACGGTGAGAACCATGGCCACACTCTCCTTATGAAGGCGAATCTGGCGGCGACTCTGCGCGCCCTCGGGGAACTGTCCGCAGCGCAGGAACACGAGGACGCCGCGGCCACCCGAATGGCGGAGACGGTCGGACCTCAGCACGTCATGACGCTGACCGCCGCGATCGGCCAGGCGAACACGGCTTACCAGTGGCTGGACTTCGAGCGGGCCTGTCAGATCGACGAGGCCAACCTCCCGCTGCTGGCAGAGGTGGCCGGAGTGGATCACCCGCTGACCCTGTCCTGTGCCTCGAACCTGGCACTCGATCTGCGGGGGTTGGGCCGCGGGGCAGAGGCGGACGAGATGGAGCGACGCGCCGTGGAAGGTTTCAAGCGAGTCGTCCGGGAAGACCACCCCTGGCTCCTGGCGACCCGTCAGCGCCGGCGGATCGAGTGCGACATCGCGCCGATGCCGTTGTGACATGACGTTCCGGCTGCGTGCGGCACGTGATGCCGCCCCAGCCGGGACGCCGTGCCGGTCACCTCAGGAAGAAGTACGGGAATCCGGAGCCGTGTCACGGGGGTCACATGCCGACAGTTGTCTTCATCCACGGGACAGGGGTGCGCGAACCCGGCTTCTCGGCCTTGGCCGGGCGGGTCGCTGGCGGGCTCGGCGCCCTGCGTGACGGACTACGGGTCGTGCCGTACTACTGGGGAGGCCCGCACGGGGCCACGCTGGCCGCCGGCGGGGTGAGCCTGCCGCCGGAGACGGGTGCGAGCCGTGGCCTCGGTGACGGCCCCGCCGGATCGGACGCGGACGACGACACAGCCGCCTGGGCCGTGCTGTACGCGGACCCCGACGCCGAACTCGCCCTGGCGGCAGCGGAAGCCGCGTCAGACGTGGAACGCCCGCCCGGGACCGTGCCGGCCGAGCAGAAGCTACAGGCGCTGCTGGTCGACCTGGCCGCCCAGGGTGACGAACCCGCAGCCGAACTCGGCCCCGGCCTGGCGCGCGCCGCGTCGGACCTGGCCTCCCACTCGCTGCTGGGCCCGGCAGCAGTCGCCCTGAGCACCGACGAACTCGCGATCGTCGCCGCCCGCGCTCTGGTCGCACGTCTCATGGCCGACACGCTGGACGCCGACTCTCCGCTCATTCCGATCGGTGACGTCCGGGACACCGTGGTCGACAGGGTTGCCCAGGCACTTGGCGCACCAGCCCGGGGCGCGGAACGCGGTCTGAGGACACGGCTGCTGCGGATGGCGGGCCGTGGCGCCTCCCGCGCCGTCGTGCGCCGCCGCCGGGCCTTGACCGAGGCCGCTCACCCCGCCGCCGGGGACATCCTGCGCTACCTCAGCCGCGGCGAGCCAGTCCGTGCAGACCTGCGCGAGCTGATCGAAGGACTCGAACCACCCGTCACGCTCGTCGGCCACAGCCTCGGCGGAATCATCGCCCTGGACACACTGATCACCACCCCACTCCCGCAGGTCCGCCTGCTGGTCACCGCAGGCTCCCAAGGACCCTTCCTCTACGAATTGGGCGCCCTGCCCTCCCTCGTGCATCCTGACCCACTGCCGCGCCACGTCCCGCACTGGCTGAATCTGTACGACCATCGGGACCTGCTCAGCTACCTCGGCGCCGGTCTCTTCGCCGAGCGCGTCACGGACATCGCGGTCGACAGCCGTCAGCCGTTCCCCGCCGCGCACAGCGCCTACTGGACCAACCCCGCCGTGTACCGGCACATCGTGGACCGGTTGCCATGAGCGGCGCCGGGGTGGCGAGCCGAGTCCACGCCTTGATCGTCGGCATTGAGAAGTACGACGCGGGCAGTGCCTGGGATCTGCCTGGACCCGCCAGAGATGCGCTGGCTTTCCATCGCCTGCTGCGAACCGCCGGGGTTCCGGAGTCCCAACTGCGGCTGCACCTCGCGCCGTTGCCTCCGTTCGCTCCCGATACTCCTTACCGGCCCGCCGACCACGCAACCTTGCGCCGCGTGCTCGTACGGGAACTCTCGTCCGCCCAGGGGGACGTCCTGTGGGTGTGGTGGGGCGGTCACGGTGTCCTCGACCGTGCCGAACACCTGCGGCTGCTGTGCTCCGACGCCACCACCGGCGACAAGGTGGCACTCGACCTCGACTCCGCCCTGGCCCGCTACGCCGGTGACGCCGTACCCGGACTCGCCGAGCAACTGTGGCTGGTGGACGCCTGCGAGACGTTCGAGGAGGCGCTGGCCTTCCGCGTTCCGCTCCCCGCCGACGCCCTGCCTGTGGGGCATCGCAACCTCGCGCACCGGCAGTCGCTGCTGCGTGCCGCGGGGCGCGGCCGAGTCGCAGCCAACGATCCCGTGCGGGCCACCGGCCTCTTTTCGGAGGTCCTGCTGGACCTGCTCGCGGCCCGCGCCGATGTGCTGCCCGGACTGCCCGATGCGGAGGAACTCTTTTCCGCCGTACGGGTTCGGGTGGATGCCCTGCGTGAGGAGGGTCGGACATTGCAGCATCCGGAGATCCGACTGCAGAGTCCGCGGCGGACCGAGACGCTGCCCTCGGCGAAGGAGCGTGCGCTCTCTCCGCTCGGCCGTGTGGTGGAGGCTGTCATGGCCTACCCATGGACTGCCGACCCCGTCGAGCGGCAGGCCGTCGTCGCCGCCTTGGGCTCACGCGTCTACGCGACTCTGCCCCGCCACCACAAGGCCCGCACCGACATCACAGGCATCCTCACCACGCTCGGCCGCCGCCGTCCCGAGGACCTGTGGGAGCTGTTCGACGTCGTGGTGTCGCTCGACGACGATCCCGAGAGGAGGTCCGAACTCGCGGACGCTCTGCGGGAATTCGCGGTATTTCGCACCCGACGGCTTCGTCTGGGCTGATCAGGTGGCGTGATGGTACGGGTTTCCGACTGGGGCTGTGTTCGTCATGATGGACAGTAATGCGGGGCATCGAGTGCCACTGTGTGAAAAGGGGATGCACCTTGGACCAGCCGCCTGCTCTGCACGACGCCCAAGCCGCCGCCCGCGAGCCGGCATTCGCGGCAGGTGATGCTCTCGACTGGGAGTCGGATCTGGCGGACCTCACGGAGGTATCGTTGGCCGCGTTGGACAGTCTTAGTCCGCTCCTTTCCGATTCCCCCATCCTCATCGAGATTCTGCGTGCCCGTCGCGGCACGAAAGGGGGATCCGAGCCAGGCAGGGCGGAGTGATGAGCCGTCGGCGGGCATCAGTCTCCCCCCGTGCGCCCGTACGCCTCACCGGAGGTTCCCGGAATGACCAGCGAGCAGCCCATGCCCCCGCTCCGCATGCCGAGGCACCTCTTCGAGGAACTCGCCGTCGGCGGGGGCTCGTCCGAGGCTCTCGCCTTTCTCGCGCGCGGTGAACGCGTCCGCAGGCTGCTGCTCCTGCGTACCTTGCTCGCTCGTCTCGACGCAGTGCCCACACCGCTGGATCCACCAGTTGAGGCATGGCGCACCCTCAAGAGCGCGGCTGCAAGGGATCCCGGGCCGGTCGAGCGATTACTCCTCGCACCGCAGACCGGCGGCTGGCTCGCACATGTGCTGCGCCGGTTGCACGGCACCGCTCCGGGACCGAAACTCTGGGCGGAGACGGGTCACCTGAACGCCCTTGCTGTCTCTGCGGCGCTACGCGCCGGCACGGAGGCCGACCTCACGGTTCCGCTCGCCGACGGTGCACTGAACCTGCCCGGACTGGGAATGGCGCGGCTGCCGGGCGCGCCGCCAGGTCTGTCGGTCGGCCGGGCGAGGGTGACGGGCGGCGAACTGACCCTCGTGTCCGAGGTGACCGAGGTACCTGCTCTCGTCCTCCGTGACCCCGCCCCCGTCCCCGCTGCCGAGTACGTGCCGGACCCCGCTCCACACTGGTTGCCCCTGCGCACCCTCACCCTTGCCGGACCGTCGGGAACAGTAGCCGTCCCACTGGACGATCTCGATCCGTACCGCGACCTCGACGACCCCATCGCTCCTGCCAGGCTCGACGCCGAGGAGGCGTCGGAATGGCAGCGACTGTTCGACGAGGCGCTGGGAATCGTCACCGCTCGGAGCACCTGCGGCCCCGGTCGGCTCGATCCCGCCGAGATCCGGGCTGTCGTGCCGTGGGGCCGCACAAGTGTCCTGCCCGCCGCCCCGCCCACCGTGCGGCTCTCCGCCTCCAGCGGCGATTCCTACGGCGGCATGGTCATCGCCCGCCCCGCCGACCCCATCGCTCTTGCGGAAACCTTTGTCCACGAGTTCCAGCACAGCAAACTGGGCGCCCTGCTCCACCTGTTCCGGCTGCTGGACGACGATCGCGAGGAGCGGTACTACGCCCCGTGGCGCGGAGATCCCCGGCACCTCACCGGTCTCCTGCACGGCGCGTACGCGTTCACCGGTGTCGCGGGCTTCTGGCGGGACCGGATGGCCGAGGCGCGGCGGCCCGAGACGGTGGAGGTGGCCGGGTATCACTTCGCGCTGCGTCGGACGCAGAGCCGTCTTGCCGTGCGGACCCTGTTGGCGAGCGGTCGACTGACCGTTCAGGGGCGCGGGTTCGTGGCGGGGCTCGCGCGCACGCTGGACGGCTGGCTGCGTGAGACCGTTCCGGTGTCCGCCCTGGCCCGGGCCCGGATGGCCGCGGCCCTGCACCGCACCGAGTGGCGGCTGCGCAACGTGCTCCCCGTCCCTGTGTCACAGGCCGCGCCGGACACCCCTGTTTTCCGTACCGACCGGGTGTCCTGGCCCGACACTCGCACATACGCCTTCGCCGTGCCGCCCGACGTCCCGCGCACTGCCGACGAATACCTGTCCGCCGGTGACCCGGCCGCCGCGCTCACCCGCTATGCCGACGTACTGACTGCCGACCCCACCGAACCGCACACCCTCGCCGGCTGGATCGTCGCCAGAGCGGCCCTGGACCCGGGGCGGACCACCCGCCGGATGCTGGCCCGCCCGGAACTCCTCCAGCCTCTGCCCAGCAGGTGACATCTCACCCCACCAACCGCAACCTCTCCCCCCAAACCCCCACCCGAACCTCCTGCCCCCAAGTCAACTCCACCGCATCCCCCTCCATCCCGTCCCCGAACACGATCAACTGCTCGGACTCCACGGTGAGTCGAAGCACCTCCGAACCCTCCAGCTCACCCGCCACCAACGACGTCCCCGTCACCGGTGACGGCCACGCCTCCCGTACGAACCACACCAGCCTGTCCTCCGAGGGGTGTGGCAGGGACAGGTCGCTGCCCCGTTCCTGCCACACCGACCGGAGCCACCCCGTGGCCCCGGTGCCCGTTCCCACGAGCACCCCGGAGGATGCCTGGGCCTCGACGACACCCCCGTCGCCCTCCAGGCCCAGGCGGTATCTGGCCGTCTGATGACCGACGGCTCCCAGATAGATCTCGTTGAGCGCGACCAGCCGCTGCGTGTCGTCGGCGACGGCCTCGACCATGGTGAGTTCGTCCACCCCGGTGCCGGCCGCGTACGCGGAGGGCAGCAGGGTGGCGGCGTCCGACGGCCGGTGGCGCACCAGGACGCCCGGGTTGCGTCCGGGGTCCGTGTCGAAGCCCAACACCGGTTGTCCGGTGAGGTACTTGGCGACGTTGGCGACCAGCCCGTCCTGCCCGACCACGACCACCACGTCCTCCGGTGCGAACAGGAACCGGTCCAAGTCGGCCCGCTCGATCTGGGTCTGACGCCATGTCAGCGGTACTGCCGAGGAGACCTCGGCCAGCGCCCGCCTGGTCCGGCGGTGCCGTTCGGCGACCTCCTCGATGTCCCGGCCGCGCGACCGCAGGAAGTACGAGGCCTGGCCGTGTGTCCCGTGCCGGGCCACCAACTCCTCGTACTCCGTGGTCCGGTGGACGAGGACGACCCGCGGTGCGAGACTCACGCGCCGGCCTCGCCGCCACCGGCCCCGAGCCTGGCGAGCAGCCCGGTCAGCACGTCCGGCGAGATCGTGACGCTGTCGATGTTCGGCAGGTTCTCCGCGAGCCGTGTCCCGGTGAGCGCGTTCAGGGTGGCGACGTCGACATCCGCATGCACCCGCAGCCAGGCCGCCTGGGCATACGCCCGCGCGTCGCCCACCTCGCGCGAGCCCTCGGCCTCGGCACGGGCGAGCCGTACGGAACGCGCCGCCTCGGCGTCGGCGAGCCGTACCGTACGGGTCGCCTCCGCCTCCGCGCGGACCCCGTCGGCCGCCGCGTGCTCCTCGGCCTCGCGGCGGGCGTTCGTGCCGCGCTGGTCGACCAACTGCTCCTCGCGGCGGGCGAGTTCGATCTGGCTGTCCAGTTCGTTCTCGGCGATCGCCCGTTCGCGCTCGACGGCCACCGCACGCCGTTCGTAGGTCGCCTTGTCCGCCTCCTGCTGGATCTGCTCGCGGGCCGGGGTGCGCAGCGCCCGCTCCACCTCGGGCTCGGGACGCAGCGCCATCACGCGGACGGCGACCACCTCGATGCCGGTGGCCGGGAGGCGAGGTTCGGTGTCCAGGCCGGCGGCGATCCGCTCCCGTACCGCCGTCACCCCGTCGACCAGCGCGGACGCCAACGGCGTACGAGCCAGCACGGCCAGCGCGTGCTGCTGGGCCGTCTCGGTCAGCAGGGTGCCCAGCTGTTCAAGGGGTGCGCCGCGCCACACGCCCGTGTCGGGGTCCACGGAGAAGTCCAGCCGGGCGGAGGCGAGGGCCGGGTCGCTGATCCGGTAGGTGACGGTCGCCTGGACCGCCACGTCCTGGAAGTCGGACGTACGGGCATGGAAGGTCATGGCCAACTCCCGGTCGTCGACCGGCACTTCGGAGAGTGCGGCGGTCAACGCACGGAACCAGAAGCTGAGTCCGGGCCCGTCGTGCAGCAGCTTGCCCGAGCGGTGGTGGCGGATGTGCGCCGTCGGAGCCCCGCGCAGGTGGCGCCAGGCCAGGCGCCGGGTGATGTCGGCCATCAGAGTCCCTCAGATCCGGTCGGAAGATCCCGTGAGATCCCACATCGATCTCGTCAGTAAGACGATAATCGCCCGGCATACTTGTCGTCAAGAGGACGAGAACAAGTGGCGGTATGACAAGTAGGGGGTGAACTCGGTCCGAGATGGTCAGGATGGAGACATGGCACTCCATGTCGACTCCGAGACCGGGCGGCTGCGCCGCGTCATCCTGCACCGGCCGGATCTCGAGCTCAAAAGGCTCACCCCCAGCAACAAGGACGCCCTCCTCTTCGACGACGTGCTCTGGGTGCGCCGGGCGCGCGCCGAGCACGACGGTTTCGCGGACGTGCTGCGCGACCGCGGCGTCGCGGTCCACCTGTTCGGCGACCTGCTCGCCGAGGCCCTGGTGATCCCGGCGGCCCGGTCGCTGGTCCTGGACCGGGTCTTCGACGAGAAGGAGTACGGACCCCTCGCCACCGACCATCTCCGCGCCGCCTTCGAGGCGCTGCCCGCGTCCGAACTGGCCGAGGCGCTGGTCGGCGGCATGACCAAGCGCGAGTTCCTCGATGCCCACGCGGAGCCGACCTCCGTCCGCTTCCACGTCATGGACCTGGACGACTTCCTCCTCGCCCCCCTCCCCAACCACCTCTTCACCCGCGACACCTCCGCCTGGATCTACGACGGTGTCTCCGTCAACGCCATGCGCTGGCCGGCCCGGCAGCGCGAGACCGTCCACTTCGAGGCGATCTACCGGCACCACCCGCTCTTCCGCGCCGAGAAGTTCCACGTCTGGTCCGAGGGGCAGGCCGACTACCCGTCCACCATCGAGGGCGGGGACGTACTCGTCATCGGCAACGGCGCGGTGCTCATCGGCATGAGCGAGCGGACCACCCCGCAGGCCGTCGAGATGCTCGCGCACAAGCTGTTCGCCGAGGGCTCCGCGCGGACGATCGTGGCGCTCGACATTCCCAAGCAGCGCGCCTTCATGCACCTCGACACGGTGATGACGATGGTCGACGGCGACACCTTCACCCAGTACGCGGGGCTCGGCATGCTGCGGTCGTACACCATCGAACCGGGCGTCGGCGACAAGGAGTTGAAGGTCACCGACCATCCGCCGGAGCACATGCACCGCGCGATCGCCGCCGCCCTCGGGCTGGACGGGATCCGGGTCCTGACCGCCACCCAGGACGTGCACGCCGCCGCGCGCGAGCAGTGGGACGACGGCTGCAACGTGCTCGCCGTCGAGCCGGGTGTCGTCGTCGCCTATGAGCGCAACGCCACCACCAACACGTTTCTGCGCAAGCAGGGCATCGAGGTGATCGAGATCCCGGGCAGCGAACTGGGCCGGGGCCGGGGCGGACCGCGCTGCATGAGCTGCCCGGTCGAGCGTGAGTCCGTATAGAAATTCGAGGTATCGTATAGAATTCCAATCGTCCCTGTTCTTGTGTACCCCTGTACCCGTACCGATGGAGCGCCCCCATGGCGACAGTCCCGACCGCCCTCGCCGGCCGCCACTTCCTCAAGGAGCTGGACTTCTCCGAGGAGGAGTTCCGCGGCCTGATCGAGCTGGCCGCCGAGCTGAAGGCCGCCAAGAAGGCCGGGGGCGAGACGCGGTACCTGTCGGGGAAGAACATCGCGCTGATCTTCGAGAAGACCTCGACGCGCACCCGCTGCGCGTTCGAGGTCGCCGCGGCCGACCAGGGGGCCTCGACGACCTACCTCGACCCGTCGGGCTCGCAGATCGGGCACAAGGAGTCGGTGAAGGACACCGCGCGCGTGCTCGGTCGTATGTTCGACGGTATCGAGTACCGCGGGGACAGCCAGGCCGCCGTGGAGGAACTGGGCGCGTACGCGGGCGTGCCGGTATACAACGGGCTCACCGACGACTGGCACCCCACCCAGATGCTCGCCGACGTGCTCACCATGACCGAGCACAGCGACAAGCCGCTCAAGGAGATCGCCTTCGCCTACCTCGGCGACGCCCGCTTCAACATGGGAAACTCCTACCTGGTCACCGGTGCGCTGCTCGGCATGGACGTACGGATCGTCGCCCCGAAGTCCTACTGGCCCGCCGAGGAGATAGTCACCGCGGCCCGCGCGCTCGCCGAGCGGAGCGGCGCGCGCATCACACTCACCGAGGGGATCGAGGACGGTGTCGCGGGCGCCGACTTCGTCGTCACCGACGTGTGGGTCTCCATGGGCGAGCCCAAGCAGGTCTGGGACGAGCGGATCGCGGCCCTCGCGCCGTACGCCGTGACCATGGACGTCCTGCGGGCCACCGGCAACCCCGACGTCAAGTTCCTGCACTGTCTGCCGGCCTTCCACGACCTCGGCACCAAGGTCGGCCGCGAGATATACGAGACCCACGGCCTGGACTCGCTGGAGGTCACCGACGAGGTCTTCGAGTCGGCCCACTCGGTCGTCTTCGACCAGGCCGAGAACCGACTGCACACGATCAAGGCCGTACTGGTGGCGACCCTGGCCTGACCGGCGCCGATGTGGTCATCCCGCCGGACGCCACTGCGCCGGTACGACGGGCAGCCGGAACCACACCGCCTTGCCCGACTCGGTGGGGCGGTGTCCGCACGAGGAGCTGAGCGCGCGGATCAGCAGCAGGCCGCGTCCGTGCTCCTGCCAGGGGTCGGGCTCCTCGTCGGCGGGCTTGGTCAGACTCACGGGTGGCTCCGGGTCGGCGTCGTGCACCTCGACCCGGCAGCCGGAGGGCAGCAGCTCGACCACGAGCTCTATGGGGGCGTCACCGGCGGTGTGCTCCACCGCGTTCGCGACCAGCTCCGCCGTCAGCAGCTCCGCAGTGTCCTTGTCGGCCGCGTGCCGCACCTCGGACAGAGCCGTACGGACCAGTGCGCGGGCCACCGGCACGGCCGCGGCGGTGTGCGGCAGTGCGATGCGCCAGGAGGCGGAGGCGGAGGGGTGTTCTTGCAAGGCGGGTCCGTTCATGGAGCAGGCTGTCCTGCTTTCAACTATATGAATGGTACGGCGCCCTTTGTCAGGGTCTCTCGGCGGGCGCCGTACGGGACCTTCGTCCCGGTACCGAGCGGCATACCCGGTTCAACGCCCTCACTCGCACGACAGCTCCCCTTGTTACCGCGCTATTGACATCTCGTGACGGATGCGACGGCGACAGGTCATTTCGGCAGGGCACAGGAACGCCCTCGGGCCCCCGTTTCGAACGGGGGCCCGAGGGTGTGGCGTGGCGGGTGATCAGGCCAGGTCGGCCATGCCCGCGGTGAGTGTGGCGCCGTCCGCCGGGTCGATCACCAGGAACGCGCCCGTGCGCCGGGAGACCGCGTAGTCGTCGAGGGCGAGCGGCTCGGCGGTGCGCAGGGTGATCCGGCCCAGGTCGTTCGCGAGCAGCGCGGTGGCGCCGCCGAGGTCCTTGACGATCGCCTTGACCGTCCGGGTCGTGTGCCGCAGCAGCACCCGGTCGCCGACCCGCAGCGGCCGGTCGGCCAGATGGCACACGGAGGCCCGGACGTCCTGGGTGAGTGCGGGCGCGTCCGCCCCGGCGGTGATCATGTCGCCCCGCGACACGTCCCGCTGGTCGGCCAGACGCAGACTCACCGACTGGGGCGCGTACGCCGCCTCCGCCTCGGTACCGAGCACGGAGATACCGGTGATCTCGGAGCTCTCACCGGAGGGCTGCACCGTCACCCGGTCGCCGACCCGCAGCGAACCGGACACCAACTGGCCCGCGTACCAACGGACTTCGCCGTCACGGATCACGTACTGCACGGGGAAGCGGGCCGGCGCGTCGGACGGATCGGCGCCGACCGGGACGTTCTCCAGGAACTCCAGCAGGGCCGGGCCCTCGTACCAGTCCAGGTGCGCCGAACGGTCCACCACGTTGTCGCCGACCAGCGCCGACACCGGGATCGGCGTGAAGGACGGCAGCCCCAACTCGGCCGCGTGGCCCGCGAATTCCTCGACGATCCGCTCGAACACCGACTGCTCGTACTCGACGAGGTCCATCTTGTTGACCGCCAGCACCACGTGCGGCACCCGCAGCAGCGCGGCCACGGCGGCGTGCCGCAGCGTCTGTTCCACGACTCCGTTGCGCGCGTCGATCAGGACGATCGCCAGCTCGGCGGTGGAGGCACCCGTCACCATGTTGCGGGTGTACTGCACGTGACCGGGCGTGTCGGCGAGGATGAACCGGCGCTTGGGCGTGGCGAAGTAGCGGTACGCCACGTCGATGGTGATGCCCTGTTCCCGTTCGGCGCGCAGGCCGTCGGTGAGCAGCGCGAGGTCGGGTGCGTCCTGGCCGCGGTCGGCCGACACCCGCTGTACGGCTTCGAGTTGATCGGTGAGGACCGACTTGGAGTCGTGCAACAGCCGTCCTACGAGCGTGGACTTGCCGTCGTCGACCGAACCGGCCGTTGCGAACCGCAGCGTGTCGATGGTTATGGTGCTCATGGTTAGAAGTACCCCTCGCGCTTGCGGTCTTCCATCGCGGCCTCGGACAGCTTGTCGTCGGCACGCGTGGCGCCCCGCTCGGTCAGCCGGGAGGCCGCTATCTCGGCGATCACGTCGTCGAGCGTGGCCGCGTCGGAGTCGACGGCGCCCGTGCAGGACATGTCACCGACGGTCCGGTACCGGACCTGGCGTTTCTCGACGGTCTCGTCCGCCTTGGGCCCGCCCCACTCGCCGGCGGTCAGCCACATGCCGCCCCGGTTGAAGACCTCGCGGTGGTGCGCGAAGTAGATGTCGGGCAGCTCGATGCCCTCGCGGGCGATGTACTGCCAGACGTCCAGCTCGGTCCAGTTGCTCAAAGGGAACACGCGGACGTGCTCGCCGGGCGCGTGCCGCCCGTTGTAGAGGTTCCACAGCTCGGGCCGCTGCCGACGCGGATCCCACTGCGAGAACTCGTCCCGGAGGGAGAACACCCGCTCCTTGGCACGGGCCTTCTCCTCGTCGCGACGGCCGCCACCGAAGACCGCGTCGAAGCGCTCGCTCTGGATCTTCTCCGTCAGCGGCAGGGTCTGGAGCGGGTTGCGGGTTCCGTCGGGCCGTTCGCGCAGCACACCGCGGTCGATGTAGTCCTGTACGGAGGCCACATGGAGGCGCAGCCCGTGCTTCTCGACCGTGCGGTCCCGGTACTCCAGGACCTCGGGGAAGTTGTGTCCGGTGTCCACGTGCAGCAGCGAGAAGGGAACGGGCGCCGGCGCGAACGCCTTCAGCGCCAGGTGCAGCATGACGATGGAGTCCTTGCCGCCGGAGAAGAGGATCACCGGCCGCTCGAACTCACCCGCCACCTCACGGAAGATGTGCACCGCCTCGGACTCGAGGGCGTCCAGGTGCGAGAGCGAGAAGGTCACAGCAGCCCCCGCTCGGCCAGCACCGCGTACACCGCGTCCGCCGACTGCTGCGGGGTCTGCCCCTGCGTCGGCAGCGTGAGCGCCGGGTCCGTGGGCGGCTCGTACGGGTCGTCGACGCCGGTCAGACCGGCCAGCGCGCCTGCGGCCTGGCGGGCGTAGAGGCCCTTGACGTCCCGCTCGCTGCACACCTCGACGGGGGTGGCGACATGCACCTCGATGTACGGCGTCCCGCTCGCCTCGTGCCGCTTGCGGACGGCCTCGCGGCTGTCGGCGTACGGGGCGATGACCGGGACGACGGAGAGCACGCCGTTGCGGGCGAGCACCTCGGAGACGAGGCCGATGCGCTGCACATTGGTGTTGCGGTCCTCGCGGCTGAAGCCGAGGCCGGCCGAGAGGAAGCGGCGTACCTCGTCGCCGTCGAGGACCTCCACGCGATGCCCTTCGGCTCTCAGGCGATCGCTCAGGTGTTGGGCGATCGTCGTCTTGCCCGCACTCGGCAGTCCGGTGAGCCAGACGGTGGCTCCCTGAGCCCTTGCCGTGGTGGTCATGCGCAACAGTCCTCTTTCTTACCCGACGAGCGACGTCGTTGAAGGCTAGGTAAGAACTCTGAGAGGACCTGCTAAGGAAGCTGAGGTTTGGCTGAGTGACCGGTGGTGCGCAAGAGGCCACGGCGGTTCGTCATGAACTGTTCATGATGCCCGCGAACACCGCCCCCGCGTCCCGCAGCCGTGCGTGCAGCGCCCGGAACACCTCGGCCGAGCGGGTGCCGGGCCAGTCCCGGGGGAGCAGACCGGCGGGGAGGCCGGGGTCGACGTAGGGGAGGTGGCGCCAGGAGTCCAGGGCGAGGAGATAGTCGCGGTAGGCCTCCTCGGGCGGGGTGTCCGCGCGCCGCTCCCAGCCGGCCAGCACCGGCGCGTGGCGGTCGAGGAAGGCCTCGTGCTCCTTCGCGATCCCGGTCAGGTCCCACCAGCGGGCCACGGCGTCGGCGGTCGCCGCGAAACCGAGGTGCTCACCGCGGAAGAAGTCCACGTACGGGTCGAGCCGCAGCCGTCCGAGGATGTGCCGGGTCTCCTCGTAGAGGCGGGCGGGCGCGATCCACACGCCCGGGGCCGCGGTGCCGAAGCCGAGGCCGGACAGCCGGGAGCGCAGGACGTGCCGCTTCTGCCGTTCGGACTCGGGGACGGAGAACACCGCGAGCACCCAGCCCTCGTCGTCCGAGGGATCGGCCGAGTAGATGCGCCGGTCGCCGTCGTCGAGCAACTGCCTTGCCTCGGGCGACAGTTCGTAGCCGGCGGCGCCCTGGGCGGTACGGGCGGGCACCAGCAGCCCGCGCCGTTTGAGCCGGGACACCGACGAGCGCACCGAAGGCGCGTCGACGCCGGCGGCGGCCAGGAGCCGGATCAGCTCCGCGACCGGAACCGGGCCCGGCACGAAGCGGCCGTACGCGCCGTAGAGCGTGACGATGAGAGACCGTGGAGCATGCTGGTCGGACACGTTGATCATCTTAGGTCGTCAGCATCACTGCTGGTCACCTCGGGTACGCAAGCTGAACCTTCACGGTTCGAAGATCACCGTGGGCAGCGCGTCCGGGAAGACGATCACGCGGGACCGGTCAGGTGGGAAGGGTCAGGCGGCGACGGCGAGTTGGTCGGCCGGTACCCGGTGCGGGGCGACGATCCGGCCGTCGGGGAGCAGCAGGCCGCTGTCGTCGAAGACGATCGCGCCGTCGCACAGCAGCGTCCAGCCCTGCTCGGGGTGGGCGGAGACGACGTGCACGGTGTCGGTGTCGGTCACGGGGCACGAGGACTGGTGGGAACACATGGCGTACCTCCACGTCGGATGCGACCCGTTCCGGCGGCTCCTTCGCCGCCCCGCATCGCATATACAGACCATCCTCCCGTCGCGAACTCATCGGAACAGGCTGCTGTGAAGCGTGACAACACGCGGACAACACTCGGACGGTTCCACGACGCTCGGTGCGGACTCGCCACCGAAGGAGTGACGATCACGGGAGTTGGGGCGCTTGACCGGTACCAGTGGAGGCCTCTGCTTCAGATACTTCAGGAGGTATCCCCATGTCCCTGCGTTCCGCCCTCGGTTCGGCGGCCGGTGCCGCGCTGCTGCTGGTCGCCGCCGCCCCCGCCGCGACCGCGTCGGCCGGCCCCTACGAGACGGTGACGGTCGACCCCACGGGCAGCATCGCCCCGGACGGCACCGTCACCCTCTCCGGCACCTACCGCTGTATCGGCAACTCGGGCCCGGTCTTCGTCAGTTCCTCCGTCTCCCAGGGCGACTCCGCGGTCCGGCACGGCATCGGCGGCACCCGGGCGGTCTGCGACGGCATGGAGCACGGCTGGGAGAACTCGGGCAAGCCCTCGTCCGACCCGCTGGACCCCGGCCCGGCCCAGGTCGAGGCCACGGTGATGGAACTGGCCCCCCAGGGCGGCCTGCCCCTGCCGCGCTTCCACGCGGCACAGCAGCAGGCGATCACCCTGACCGAGAGCTGAACCTCACGTCTTCGGCCCGCCACCTCAACGGGGGCGGGCCGGACGGGAGTTCAGCCGCTCAGTGCTGGGTGTTGCTCGCCCAGATCGGCGTCGAACCGGAGTAGATCACCATGTTGCCGTCGCCCTGGAGCCGCAGGATCGAGCCGTCGTGGCCGCTGGTCTGGCTGGCCCAGACGGGCTGGTTGGCCGAGGTGTAGACGACCAGGTTGCCGTCCGCCTGGAAGACCGCGTGGTAGTTGGAACCGAAGGTCATGGTGGCCCAACGGGGCTTGTTGTTCTCGTCGTACAGCACGAAGTTGCCGTCGGTCTGCATGCGCAGCCGCGCCTTCTTCGCGTTGATGGACTGGCCCGCGCCCAGTACCCGGGTGGCCGTGACGAGCACGTCCGACGGATAGCTCGACGTCGTGGTGGAACCCGAAGTTCCCGACTTCGTCCCGGACTTGGTCGTGGTGGACTTCTTCGTCGGCTTCGCAGCCGCGGTCGGTTTCTTCGTCTTCACCGTGGTCGGCTCGCTCACCGGCTGCGCGACGGTCGTCTTCCCCGGCGAGGTCTTGTGCGGGGTGGCGGCCTTCGTGGTGGCGTGCTGCGCGGGGGCGGACGGGCTGGACGAGGCGTACGCCCCGGCGCCCTGTGTCGCGCCGTCGCCGAGGATCGTGCCCGACTGGTCGGCGACGACCCGGTCGTGGTTCTCCGGCGTCCGGTCCCGGCTCATCAGCAGCCCCGGTACGGCGATCAGCAGCGCGCCGAGCACCGCCGCACCGGCCAGCAGCGGGCGGCCCGGGCGGCCGACGGACGCGGCGGCCGTGTCGCCGGGGGCAGGTCCGCCCCCCTCGGAGACACCGGCGGCCACCGCCATGGTGGGCGCCTCGGGCTCGGCGGCCTCCTGCCGCGCCGGTCCGGCGGAGGCGGACTCCGGGCCGGCCGGCCCGTCGGGTTCCGCGGTCCTACGGCCGACACCGGCGAGCGCCTCGGTCTCCGCGGCCGGGGTCGCGGGCCGGCTCAGCTCCGCCGCGACGGACTCCGCGGAGACGGTCCCGCCCGAACCGGCGGCCCCTGAAGGGGACTTGGGTGTCGCACCCGCTGTGCTCGTCACGGCGGGCGACGCGGTGGCGGTCTCCCCGGCCGACGCCGCCGCCGGGTTCGCCGACGCCGCTTCGCCGGCCGGGGTGGCCGCCGCCGAGCTCTCTGCCGCTGTCTTCCTCGCGGTCGGTCCGGTTCGGTCTGTCATCCGCCCTGTCCGCCCCAATCGCCCAGCAGTTCGTCGTACGTCTGTATGGACAATCCTTTCACGCGCCTACACGCATGTCCGTCAACGGCGGTTCCTTTCCCGGGAGTTAACAATCGTCACGCACAAGCTCCGGTGCTGGTACGGCTGTTGCGGCACGGCACATAATTTGCCGTACGGCATGATGGGGTTGGCCGCAACCGACAGGTGCCGACACGAGGAGGTCAGCTGAGTGCGCCAGGTACTGACGGTCTGTCCGGAGGGCACCGGGGACGCCCGGACGATCGGAGAGGCCCTGGCCAGGGCGCGCGGCGGTGCGGTGCTGAGTGTGCGCCCGGGGACGTACGAGGAGAACCTCGTCGTCACCACCCGGGTGACCATCGTCGCCGAACAGGCGCGCGGCACCGTCCGGTTGGCACCGCGCAAGGGCATCGTGATCTCGCTGCGCGTGGACGCGGTGATGCTGACCGACCTGGTGGTCCAGGGCCAGGACGGGGAACAGCCGGCCGTGGACGCCTCGCACGGGCAGGTCGCGATGCAGGGCTGCGATCTGTCCGGCGCCTCGTGGACGACCGTACTGGCCCGCAACTCCGGCTCGTTGGCGATGCGCGAGTGCCGGGTCTCCAACCGCACCGGCGCCGGGGTCGTCGTCACCTCGCCGACCGAGAGCTCGCTGGAGTCCTGCACCCTCGAACACCTCGGCACCAGCGGTGTGGTGATCGGCGAGCGCGGCCGGGCCACCCTGCGCGGCTGCACGATCCGGGACGCGCGCGGCAACGGCGTGCTCGCCAACGGCGACGCGCAGGGCTCCGTGGAAGACTGTGATCTCGCCTCGACAGACAAGCCGTCACTGGCACTTGAGGAGCGCAGCGCGATCCGGGTGCTGCGGACCGTGATCCGCGACACCTCCATCGGTGTGCATGTGACCAGCACCGCCCGCTGCGAACTGGAAGAGGTGCGGGTCACCGGCTCCAGCGGCCCCGGCATCATCGTCTCGCACGGCAGCGACCCGGTGCTGCGCCGCTGCCGTACCGCCCGCACCACGGGCAACGGCCTGCTGGTGACGGACCGTTCACGCGGCACCTACGAGGACTGCTGGCTGACCGGCGCCCAGACGGCGGCGCTGCGGGTGGCCGGTGCCTCCTCGCCCACGCTGACCTCGCTGACCGTCCGGGACGGCGAGTCGGACGGCGTCCTGCTCGAAGAGGACGCGGCGGCCGAGCTGGAGCGCATGGAGATCATCGACGTCAAGGGCGCCGGTGTGGTGATCCGCGGCAACGCCAACCCGCTGGTGCGACGCGCCCGTATCACCGGCGCGGGCGGCTCCGGCGTCTGCGTGCGCGACGGCGGGCGCGGCCGGGTCGAGGACTGCACGGTGGAGGCGCCGGGCGGCGCGGGCGCGGAGGTCGCGGCGGGCGGCAACGTCTATCTCGCGGGATTCCGGGTCAACAGCCCCGGCGGCGCGGGTCTGGAGATCGGCGGCGAGGGCACGGCCGCGCTCCGCGACGGCGAGCTGGTCTCGGCCGGCGGCTGCGGTGTACTCGTCGACACCGGCGGCGAGTTGACGGCGAACCGGGTGCGGACCGCCGCGTCCGCCGAACACGGCTTCCTGGTCCGCGACGGCGGCCGGGCCTCCCTGAACGGCTGCGAGGCGGCCGGCAACGACCGCGACGGCATCCGCGTCGAGTCGGAGGCACCCGTCTCGGTCGTGGGCTGCACGGTCCGCGACAACAAGGGCGGCGGCCTCGTCCAGGCCAAGGCGGGCGGCCGGCTGGCCGTGGAGAACCTCACCAGCACCGGCAACGAGGCCCGCGACGCCTGGGGCTTCGGCGAGGCCGAGGGCACCGACCCGGCGGGCACCGTACCGGAGTCGGAGGGCCCCGGACGCCCCGACGGACCGATGGCCGCGCTGGAGGGCCTGATCGGCCTCGACAACGTCAAGGAACAGGTCCGCACCCTCGTCAACCTCACCCAGCTCGCCGCCCGCCGCGCCCAACTCGGCATGTCCGCACCGCCGATGAGCCGCCACCTGGTCTTCGCGGGCCCGCCCGGCACCGGCAAGACCACCGTGGCCCGCCTCTACGGCACGATCCTTGCCGAACTGGGCGCCCTGCGCTCCGGGCACCTGGTCGAGGTCTCCCGCGCCGACCTGGTCGCCCAGGTCATCGGCGGTACCGCCATCAAGACCACGGAGGCCTTCGAACGGGCCCTGGGCGGCGTCCTGTTCGTCGACGAGGCGTACACCCTCACCTCCGACTCCCGTGGTTCCGGGGCCGACTTCGGGCGCGAGGCCGTCGACACGCTGCTGAAGCTGATGGAGGACCACCGCGAGGACGTGGTCGTCGTCGCGGCGGGCTACTCCGACGAGATGCGCAGCTTCCTCGGCTCCAACCCCGGCCTGGCGTCCCGTTTCTCACGGACCGTCGAGTTCGAGAACTACTCGGTGCCCGAGCTGGTGGAGATCATGGAGAGCATGTGCGTACGCCACCAGTACGCGCTCGCCGACGAGACCCGCCACGCGCTCGCGGTGCACTTCGAGCGAATACCGAAGGACGCCGGGTTCGGCAACGGCCGTGCCGCACGGCAGGTGTTCGAGGAGATGGTGGACCGCCAGGCCGTGCGGCTCTCCGCGCTCACCGACGTCACCGAACAGGACCTCTCCCTGCTGCTGCCGCAGGACATCAGCGAGGAGGCGGCCCGCACCGCCGCCGACGGCCCGAACGCCGTCGACCCGGGCGACGACGCGCTCAGCAGGCTGGACGCGCTGGTCGGACTCCACGCCGTGAAGCGGGACGTCACCGACCTCGTCAACCTGGTCTCCACCGCCAAGCAGCGGGAGGCCGCCGGACTCCCCGTGCCCCGGCTCAGCCACCACCTCGTCTTCACCGGCCCGCCCGGCACCGGCAAGACCACCGTGGCCCGCCTCTACGGCGAACTCCTCGCCTCCCTGGGCGTGTTGCCGCGCGGCCAGCTCGTCGAGGTGTCCCGCGCCGACCTCGTCGGCCGATACGTCGGCCACACCGCACAGTTGACCCGGGAGGTCTTCGAACGGGCTCTGGGCGGCGTCCTGTTCGTCGACGAGGCGTACACCCTCACCCCGCGCGAGGCCTCCGGCTCCGACTTCGGCCGGGAGGCCGTGGACACCCTGCTGAAGCTGATGGAGGACCACCGGGACAAGGTGGTCGTCATCGTCGCGGGCTACACCCAGGAGATGGAGACGTTCCTCGCCTCCAACCCGGGTCTGTCCTCCCGGTTCTCGCGCCGGGTGGAGTTCGCCGACTACTCCTCCGACGAGCTGGTCACCATCGTCCGCGAGCACGCCGTACAACTCGGGTACGAGTGCGCGGCCGGGCTCGGTCCGGTGCTGCGGCAGTACTTCGACGCGCTGCCCCGGGACCGGTCCTTCGGCAACGCGCGCACCGCCCGCCAGATCCTGGAGCGGATGATGACCCGACAGGCGGGCCGGCTCAGCCGACTCGCCGTGCCCAGTCTCGACGACCTGCGCCTGCTGCTCCCGGAGGACCTCGCCGACCCGGCGGGCGCCTCCTCCTCCAGCGGGGCGGCCCGGGCATGACGACCTCGCACGGCAGGGCCCTCGCCGCCGGTCTGGCCCTGCTGCTGACGGCCGCCGCGAGCGCCCTCGGAGCCGGGTCCGCCGCGGCGGCCGGGGGCACGGTCCAACTCCCCGTGCTGTCCACGCGGTTGAACGCCGACGCGGCCTGTACGGCGGGCTCGTCGGTCCGCGCCACCGATGTGCCGTGGGAACAGGTCTCGCTGCAGCTCACCCGGACCTGGCCGTTCGCCTCGGGCGCCGGCGTGACCGTCGGCGTGGTCGACACCGGGGTCTCGGCCTCCGCGCCCGCGCTCAAGGGCCGGGTCACGGCGGTCGGCGACGCCGGGACCGACTGCGTGGGACACGGCACCTTCGTGGCCGGGCTGGTCGGCGCGGCCGTGGAGGACGGTGTGCGGTTCGCGGGGGTGGCCCAGCAGGCGCACATCCTCGCGGTGCGTGGCAGCGACGCGCGCGGTGCGGTCACCGCCGAGCGGGTCGCGGACGGTATCCGGGCCGCCGTGGACGGCGGGGCGAAAGTGGTGACGGTGTCGGCGGCGCTCGCGGCCAACACCCCCACGCTGCGCTCGGCCGTCGCGCTGGCCGTGAAGAAGGACGTCCTGGTGATCGCCGCCGCCGTACCGGACACCCCGGCTACGGCGACCTCGGCGACGGACAGCCCGCCCGCCCGCGACTACTACCCGGCCGCCGACGACGGAGTGCTCTCCGTCCTCGACGTCGACGTGGACGGCAAGCGGCCGACCGGCGCGTACACGACCGACAGCGCAGCCATCGCCGCGCCCGGTGACGGAGTGGTCGGTATCGGCCCCGCGAAGAACGGCCATTACATCGGCTCCGGGGCGTCGCTGGCCGCCGGGTTCGTGGCCGGGGCGGCGGCGCTGGTGCGCTCCGTCCACCCGGACCTGACGGCCGCCGGGACCGCGACCCTCCTGCGCGGCTCCGCGTACCCGGCCGACGTGCCCCGGCTCGACCCGTACGCGGCCGTCACGTCGGTCCTGACCAGTGCTTCCGCACCGGCCGCCGTCGCCCCCGCCTCCCCGGTCCACCTCCCGGCCGACAGGGCGGCCGGCCCGCTCCGCCGCGCCCTGTGGCCCGCGTCGGCCGGACTCGCCGTGATCATCGCGGTGGTGTGGCTGGGCCTGGTGCTGCCGCGGGGGCGCCGCCTGGGCTGGCGCCCGTCGCGGCCGGACGACGCGGTGACACCGGACGGCTCGGAGACTCCGGGCAGCACGCCTGATACGGCTACGGCGGTCACGGCGGGGGTCGGGGGGCCCGGACCCATGGAGGGTTGATTGCCGGGTGGTGACCCCAGGCGAGGGGGCGCTCGCGGAACCCGGCAGTGCCGAACGGCCTTTCTGCGCAGGTCTGTTGGCGGTCTTTACTGAAGGGGATTCGCGGCGCGGGCGGGCGGACGACTGACGGCCTGGGAGCCCGGACCTGCTGAGGGCCGAGCGGCCGGGGCGGAGTCCGTGTGGCCCCACCCCGGTCGGGTCGGCTTCTCGGTTACTCCTCTACTCCTCCGCCCCCGCCGCCAACGCCGTCTGGATGAGGGACGGTTTGCGGCGGACGATGTGGAGGGCCCGGCCCGGGGGGAGGACCCGGGGCTTGACGTTGCCGAAGACATAGCCCTCGGACGGGGAGCAGGACATCAGGATGCCCGGGGTGTTGACCTCGTCGAGGCGGCGCAGGAGCTGGTCGTTGAGGCCGCGGCCCGCGCCCGTCGCCGAGCGGGCGACCACCACGTGCAGGCCCAACTCGTGGCCCAGCGCGAGGTGTTCGAAGAGCGGGGCGAAGGGGTGGTCCATGACCGTGCCGCCGCCGACCATGTCGTAGTCGTCGACCAGGACGAACAGGCGCGGGCCCGACCACCAGTCGGCCTGTCGCATGCGGGCCGGGGTGATCTCCTGGCCCGGGACGCGGGTGCGCAGGGCCTTCGCGGAGCCGCCGACCAGCTGTTTGAGGGCTTCCAGGGCCACCGCGTGGCCGAGGCGGTACTCCTCGGGGACCGCGTCGACCAGACCGCGGCGGTAGTCGACGACCAGGATGCGGGCCTCGGCCGGGGTGTAGCGGGCGACGACGGAGTCCGCGACCAGCCGGAGCAGGTTGGTCTTGCCGCTCTCCGTGTCGCCGACGGCGACCAGGTGCGGGGTGCGGGAGAAGTCGTGCCAGACGGTGCCGAGGGTCTCCTCGTCCTGGCCGAGCGCCAGCTTGAGGCTCTGGCCGTCGCCGAGTTCGGGCTCGGCGAGTTCGGCCGCGGGCAGCCGGTGCGGGAGCATCCGGACCTGCGGGGCGCGCGGGCCGTGCCAGGCGCTCGCGATCCGGTCGACCAGGTCCGCGACACCCTCGCTGAGCGTCTCCGGGTCGGTGGAACCGTCACCCCGGGGCAGCGCGGACAGGAAGTGGAGTTTCGTCTCGACGGTCAGACCCCGGCCCGGGATCTGCGGCACCGCGCTCGCCTTGCGGATGTCCACGACGGAGTCCATCGTGTCGCCGAGCCGCAGCTCCAGCCGGGTCGCGGACTGGTCGCGGACCGGGGCGGTGAGCTCCAGCCAGCGGGCGGTCGCGACGATCAGGTGGATGCCGTAGTTGAGACCGCTGGTGGCGATCTGGTTGAACGTGGGGATGTACTGGTCGAAGTTCTGCCGGACCGCCGACCAGCCGTCGACCACCAGGAAGATGTCGCCGTGCGGTTCGTCGGGGAACTCCCCGGCCGCGCGGCGGCGCCGGTAGGTCGCCATCGAGTCGATGCCGTTGTCCAGGAAGAACTGCTCGCGCTGGGTGAGGACGGCGGTGACCTCGGCGACCGTACGGCTGATCCGCTCTGTGTCGAGGCGGGCCGCGACCCCGCCGACATGCGGCAGCCCGGTGAGCTGGGAGAGCGTGCCGCCACCGAAGTCCAGGCAGTAGAACTGCACTTCGCGCGGGGTGTGGGTGAGGGCGAGCGCCATGATGAGGCTGCGCAGCACCGTCGACTTGCCGCTCTGCGAGCCACCCGCGACGGCGACATGGCCGCCCGCCCCGGCGAGGTCCACGACGAGCGGGTCACGGCGCTGGTCGAACGGCTTGTCCACCAGACCGACCGGCACCCGCAGCTTCCCGGCGCCCGTCCAGCGGGCCGCGGTCAGGCCGCGGTCCGGGTCCTCGGCGAGACCGCCCAGCAGGGTGTCGAGCGGGGACGCGGTGTCCAGCGGCGGCAGCCACACGCGATGCGCGGGCGGCCCGGAGTCCCGCAGCCGGTCCAGCGCCACCGCGAGCAGGCTCTCGGTGCTCTCCTCCGCCTCGGGCTCCGGGGCCGCGATCGCGGCCGGTGCCGGAGCACGCGGCACGATGTACCCGGTCGACCAGGGCACGACCTGCGTGGCGACCCGGGCCTGCGCGACGGCGCCGCCGCGCCTGCGGTAGGGGCCGGAGACGTAGGCCGCGCGGAAGCGGGTGAGGGCCTCGACACCGCTCTTCAGGTAGCCGCTGCCCGGCTGCGAGGGCAGTTCGTACGCGTCGGGGACACCGAGGACACCCCGCGACTCCATCGCGGAGAAGGTGCGCAGACCGATCCTGTACGACAGGTGCGACTCCAGCTGGTGCATACGGCCCTCGTCCAGGCGCTGCGAGGCCAGCAGCAGATGCACGCCGAGCGACCGGCCGAGGCGGCCGATCATCACGAACAGCTCCATGAACTCCCGGTGCGAGGCGAGGAGTTCGCTGAACTCGTCGACGACGACGAAGAGGCTGGGCAGCGGGGCGAGATCGGCGCCGCCGGCCCGCGCCTTCTCGTACTCAAGCGCCGAGGTGTAGTTGCCCGCCGACCGGAGCAGCTCCTGGCGGCGGATGAGTTCACCGTGCAGCGCGTCCTGCATGCGCTCCACCAGGGCGGCCTCGTCGGCGAGGTTGGTGATGACGGCTGAGGTGTGGGGGAGTTCGTCGAGGCCGAGGAAGGTCGCGCCGCCCTTGAAGTCGACGAGGACGAAGTTGAGGGTCTCGGAGGAGTTGGTGAGCGCGAGGCCGAGCACCAGGGTGCGCAGCAGCTCGGACTTGCCGGAACCGGTCGCGCCGATCAGCATGCCGTGCGGGCCCATGCCGCCCTGCGCGGACTCCTTGATGTCCAGCTCCACGGGTCGCCCGTCCGCGCCGACCGCGACCGGGACGCGCAGCCGGCCGGAGCCGGTGTGCCGCCGCCACAGTGTGTCGGGGTCGAGCCGGTGCAGGTCGGCGATGCCGAGCAGGGTGGTCAACTCGGTGTCGTTGGAGAGCGGTTCGACCGCGTCGGAGGAGAGACTCATCCGGTACGGCGCGATCAGCCGGGCCAGCGACTCGGCGGCCACCGGACCCACCCGGTCGGGGCGGCCCAGGACCGTGGTCTGCTCCTTGCGGCTGCGGTCGGTGCGCACCAGCGCGACGGCGTCCGGGCTCACGTCGAGGCGCAGCGTGGTGCGGCCGGGCCGCCAGGTGAGCGAGTCGGAGAGGTCGAGGACGATCGCGTTGCGGAAGCCCGGCCCGTCGAAACGGTGACCGGACGGGATGGCGGCGCCGTCCACCACGACCACCACCAGCGGCTCGTCACGGCCGGGCACCGCGTCCGGGTCGAACGCGGGCCGCTCGGAGAACTCGCTGCCGAGCTGGTCCTCCAGATCGGTGAAGGCCGAGGCCACCATGCGCAACGGGCCCGCGCCGTCGGTCTCCTGGGGATGCTGGTTGTGCGGCAGCCACTTCACCCACTCCCACTCGGCCCGCACCTCGTCGGCGGCGCAGACCGCGATCCACAGCTCCTCCGGCGGGTGGAACAGCGCCAGTTGGGCCAGCGCGGCGCGGAGCATCCCGCGGGCCGCGTCCCGGTCGCCGCGGACCAACACCCTTGACCAGGACCGCAGATACAGCGCGATGGGCTGGCCGGGAACGGTGCTGTAGGCGCGGATGAAACGGCGCAGCGCGTGCGCGCACAGCGGTTCCAGGTCCTCAACGGGCTTGCTGGAGACGGGAGTCAGCCGCATGGCGAGCTGCTGGTCGCCGACCGCGATCCGCACCTCGCCGAAGTCGTCGTCCTTCACCCGGCGTTCCCACAGCCGCGTGGTGCGGACCATGGTGCGCAGCACCCGGGGCTCGGGATGCCGCCAGGCCAGGGCGAGCTGCTGCTCGACCACGGCCCGCTGCACAGTACGCCGGCTCTGCGCCAAGTAGCGCAGATAGTCCCGGCGTTCACCGCGCAGCCGCTGCTTGCGGTCGCCCGCCTTGCGCATGACCTGGCCGACCATCATCGCGCCGGCGGCCATCACCATCATGCCGAGCGCGAGGTACATGAAGATGCCGCTGGACTGACCGCCCGACCGCATGAACATCATCATCATCGAGACCGACATCATCGCCATCGGCAGATACGTCCACACCGCGGAGGTGTCCGGGACGATCTCCATCAGAGTCGGCGGCTCCTGGAGGACCAACTCGCCGGCGGGCATGTCGGGTCCGCGACGGCGGGCCGGACGACGGAACAGGACCACGCTCAACGCTTGGGGCTCCTAACGGACTTCGCGCACCGCGGCGGTACGTGGGGGGCGTGCACCGGATCAGGCCTCGGCACTTGCACGGTGGAGGAATCTGTCAACACCGTTCGTGGGGGCTCCCGTTGACACACGTCGCAGGGAGTGTCAGTAGTGTGCACCCCGTCAACTCTGTACGTCCATGTCACCCCCTGCATCACCAGCACCCCGTTCCCCCCACCCCGCACGCCGCGCCGCGTGCCCCCGTTTCGATGTCCAGGAGACGTGAGCCCCGGTATGACCGACACTTCCGTGACCGGACTGTGCCATCTGACCGTGCGGGCCCCGGCCCGCACCATCGACCTCGCCGTGCCGTCCGACGTACCGGTCGCCGACCTGCTGCCCACGGTGCTGCGGTACGCGGGGGAGGAGGCCGAGGAGACCGGCCTGGAACACGACGGCTGGATACTCCAGCGCCTCGGCGGCCGGCCGCTCGACGAGGAGGCGACCCTCGCCTCGCTCGGACTGACCGACGGCGAGGCGCTCCATCTCCGGCCGCGCACCGAGGCGTTGCCCGAGGTGCGCCTGGACGACCTGGTCGACGGCATCGCCGCGGTCACCCGGGACCGGCTGCACGGCTGGAGCCCGGAGGCGGCGCGGCGACTCCTGCGCGGCCTGGTCGCGGTGGCGGTACTGGCCGGACTGGTCCTGCTGGCCCTGCCGGGCACCCCGGCGTCGCTGCGCGCGGCCACCGCCGTGGGAACGGGCCTGCTGCTCCTGGCCGGGGCCGCCTCGGCGAGCCGGGCGGTGGACGATCCGGCGACCGGTGTGGTCCTGGGCCTGCTGGCGTCACCGGCGCTGGCGCTCGCGGGCTGGCTGGTGCCGGGCGGTGAGCTGAGCGGTCCGCAGGCCCACCAGGTGCTGGGGGCACGGCTGTTGGGGGCGGCGGCGGCCTGGGCGGGCGGCGCGGTGCTGGCCCTCGCGGCCTCCGCGGCCCGCACCCCACTGTTCCTGGCCTCGGCACTGGTGGCGTTCGCCGCGGCCGGCGGCGGCGCCCTGATGACGGTGTTCGACGTACGACCGGCCGCCGCGGCCGGGGTGATCGCCGCGCTGACCGTGCTGCTCGGGGGCCTGGTGCCCTCGCTGTCGTTCAAGTTCGCCGGGATGCGGATGCCCCCGCTGCCCACCACCCCGGAACAACTGCAGGAGGGCATCGAGCCCTACCGCGGCAACGACGTGACGGTCCGCACCGAACTCGCCGGCGAGTGGATGACCGCGCTGTACGGCGCGACGGGCGTGCTCTCGTCGGCCTGCCTGGTGGCCCTGGCCCGACGCCCGAGCCTCCCCGCGCTGCTGGTCGCGCTGGTCCTGTCGCTGCTGCTGCTCCTGCACGGCCGGGGCCTGGTCAACACGGCCCAGCGGCTGGTGCTCGTACTCCCGGGCGCGTGGGGCCTGTTGCTTCTGGCGTTCGGCTGGGGGCTGCGGCTGTCCGGCACCGAGCGGACCCTGCTGGTCGCCGGGCTGCTCGCGGTGGCGGCGGCGCTCACGGTCGCGGTGTGGACCGTACCGGGGCGGCGCATGGTCCCGTACTGGGGGCGCGCGGCGGAGATCCTGCACTCCCTGCTGGCGATCGCCCTGCTGCCGCTGACCCTGTGGCTGCTGGGCGTCTTCGGCACCCTCCGCGGCCTTTTCGGCTGACCGCCCACGAGGGCCGACCCGACCGGAACCTGAACGACCGAGCAGGAGGAAAGCGTGCGGTCGAAGCGCGACCAGGTGCAAGCGCACACGTTCATGATGGGCCGCCTGACCTCAGGCATGCTGCTGGCCGACCCGGACGCACCGGAGAGCCCGCTGGGCCGTACCAGCCGGGGCGCCTTGATCGGTGTGATCGTCGGTGTGCTGTTCTGCGGCGGGGCGCTGGTGTTCGGGCTGCTCAAGCCGGGCGGCAACGACGCCTGGCGCAGCGGCGACACCCTGATCGTCAACAAGGACACCGGCGCCCGCTACCTGTACGCCGACGGCAGGCTGCGCCCGGTGCGCAACTACGCCTCGGCCGTGCTGATCGGCGGCTCCGACCTGAAGACCACGTCGGTCGGCTCGGCCTCGCTGGCGGGCACCCCGGTCGGCACCCCGGTCGGCATCACCGGCGCCCCCGACTCCGTACCGTCGTCAGGTGAGTTGGAGTCCTCGCCGTGGGAGGTCTGCTCGACGGGCTCCGGCCTGCGGACGACCCTCGTGCCGGGCGCCCCGGTGGCGACGGACCCGGTCGGCGTGAAGTCGGCGCTGGTGGTGAAGGGCCCGGACAGGCACACGTATCTGGTGTGGCAGGGCAGCCGGCTGGAGTTGGACGATGACTCGGGCGCGGCGGAGTCCCTCGGCTACGCGCCCGTGACTCCCCGCCCGGTGTCGGCGGCCTTCCTGGACGCCCTGGTGACCGGCCCCGACCTGGCCACCCCGAAGGTCGACGGCCGCGGCACGGCAGGACCCGAACTGGGCGGCCGGGCCACCCGGATCGGCCAGGTCTTCCGCGTGGTGGCGGGCTCCGGGAACCAGGAGTACGTCCTCCAGAAGGACGGCCTGCACCCGGTGACCGACACCCAGTCGGCGCTGCTCCTCGGCGATCCGGACACCCGCAAGGAGGCCTACGGGGGAGGGGCGCCGAACGTCGTCACGATCGACGTCTCCGACCTGCGGGCCCACCAGGCACCGGGAACGGCGGGCACGGACCCCTCGGTCGCCGGACTGCCGGACACTCCGCCCGGCGCGCTGGCGCTCGCGGCGGGGGAGTCGGTGTGCGCCCAGGTCGACCCGGCGGGCGGGCAGGTGCGGGTGACCTCGGTACGGGTCGCCGAGACGTCGCTGTCCCCGGCGGCGCAGGCCGACCCGACGGCGCTGACCGCGGCCTGCGTGCCGGTGGACCGGGTGGTGGCCCGGCCCGGACACGGCACGCTGGTAAGGGCGTTGGGCGCGGCCGGTGAGACGGTCGGCGACACCACGTTCCTGGTCGGCGACGACGGAGTGAAGTACCGCATCCCGGACTCCGACGCGCTCGCCGCCCTCGGCTACGACGGCGCGACCCCGGTGCGGGTGCCGTCCACGCTGCTGTCGATGCTGCCGACCGGGCCGGAGCTGAGCGCCCGGGCCGCCGCGTCGGACTCGGGCGGGGCGGCACAGGCGCCGGGCGCGGCGGCGCAGTGCGGGACCGGTGGGTCGAACCCCGGTGGGACCGGTTCGGGTCCGGCCGCGATCGCCGGGCGGGCTCCGGTGAGCGGTGGGGTCGGGGCGCCGCAGGCGGATGTGGGCTCCAACTCGTCCTCTGTAGCGGCGAACTGATGAATTCTCGCCGATCGAGATCGTGTTCACGCCAAACCGGAACAGCTTCAGAACCGGAATCCGCGGAGCCACGTGTTCCGGTCAAGTTGCCTAGCAGTAAAAGCATTTGACGGGAAGGTGGATGCAACCTCAGATCTTCCTCAGTTCGTTGCCGTCACAACTTCCGTCAATCTAGGCTCAGTTGTGCTCGTACTGTAGATCGACTTACGAAAGGTGGGACGATGGCTGGAGATGGCCAGCAGTCAAGCGAAGGCTCGACCCGGAACGGAATCCAGGCCCTGGAGAGCGCCTTCAGCGGCATCGTGAAGATCCGTCAGGACGTCGACAGCACCCGTTCCACCCTGGGCAGCGGCTACCAGGGCAGCGACGGCGGCCAGTACGGCCAGCTCCTCGCGCAGTGGGACGGCCAGTGCAACGTCATCCTCAAGAACCTCGAAGACGTCATCGACCGGCTGAACCAGAGCCTCGTGGAACACAACAAGACCCAGGGTTCCTCGAACGACTCCATCAACCAGGCGTACAACGCGGCCCAGTCGGCCTTCGACCAGCTCGCCGGCTGACCTGGCGTCCACGTCCGATCCCCCCATCGCGTAAGAGAGGCAAGCTGTGGCAGACAACCTGTCCGACGGTGTCATCTACGTCAGCTACAACCACATGTCGAACGCCGCGGACGACATGGTGGCGCAGACCAAGGCGATCGCGCAGACGCTCTCCAGCCTTGAGCAGGAACTCGGCGAGCTGTCCAAGACCTGGTACGGCAACGACGCCGACACCTACCGCCAGAAGCAGGCGGCCTGGGACGGCGCCGTACAGAACATGGAGACGCTGCTCACCTCGCACTCGCAGCTCCTCAACGAGATCTCCAACAGCTACAAGTACAGCGAGAACTCCCTCAGCCAGATGTGGTCCGAGGTCACCATCGGTCGCTGAGCCACTCGGCTCCACCGCACCGGCCGGTCTCCTCGCGGTCGGTGCGGTCCAGGCTCCTTCCCGTTCCGTCGCCGCGCCGCACGCCAGGGTCGGCGCGTTCCGCCCGCGGAGGCACCCATGGCTGATCTGACCCACCTCGACTCGACCGCGCTGAAGAACTTCAAGAACACCGACGTCGCCGACTTCATCAGCGATCTGCTGGACATCCGCAAGGACAACCCGGCGGGCGTCCGGTCCCTGAAGAACCTGCTCGCCGAGACCGGTGCCGGCTCTGCCGCGGGCCTCGCCAAGATCCTGCGCATCGGCCTGATGAACGGCGGCGACAGCAAGGACCCGGTCGGCGGTTCCACGCTGGTGGAGGCGCTCAAGACACAGGCGACCGCGCTCGACAAGATCCTCACCGACCACAAGACGCTCTTCGACGACATCGACGACGCGCTGGACGAGACGATCACCACCCTGCTGAAGAACCAGGGCGACAGCCTCGACGCGATCGACGGCGAGAAGCTGCTGGACATCTTCGACACCGTCGACGGCGACATGGGCGGCTCCGGCTCCAAGAGCTCCTGAGGCCGGTCCGCGGCCCGCCGGCTCTCCTCCGGGCCCCGGGCCCCGCACCCCGGCCCCCCCACCCAGTCCGCACCCCCACCCACTCCTCCGCAGCGGAGTTCCGCCCCATGGCCGACAGCACCACCGGGACCGCCGGCTACGACCCGGACGACTACTTCGCCCAGGCCGTCACCGACTTCACCGGTTACACGATTCCGCCCAGGTCCTCGCTGTTCAACAAGCTGAGCAGCTCGGCGAACGACGACTTCGGCGACCTCAAGCTGTTCCGGATGGACATCCAGGGCATCGGCATGAGGTCGGTGACCGCGGCCGACTACTCCGCGATCGGCGGCTGGCAGGTCAACAAGGGCGAGGACTACGACCTGGCCTTCTACGACGCCGGCGGCGACGGCGCGCACAGCAGCGTGAGCATGAAGAAGGCGCGGATCGTGATGATCGGCGTCACCGTCGACGGGAACGGCCGGGCCACCCTCTGGAGCGGCGGCGAGGTCACCGGCGGCGGCGCCTTCGAGGGCTCGTACTCGCACGTCCAGTGGGACTCGGGGCCGATGGCGCAGTACATCTCGGGCAGCAAGCTGGTCCTCGACCATCTGCTGTCGTCGCCGTACTCGACGCAGGGCTTCTCCTACAGCGGACTGTCGGTCACCGACGACAACGCCGTCGACATGCTCTCCTTCGAGCGTACGGGTCAGTCCTTCGACCGGGTGGTGCAGTTCTTCAAGGACCACTCGGACATCGTCAACCAGTGGATGACCTCGCTCGGCGAGGACCAGGCGGCCTGGAAGGGCAAGGCGGCCAGCCTCTTCTGGCATCTGCTGAACGAGCTCAAGACCAACTACGACGGCTACGTCTCGCAGTTGGGCGGCCGGGACTACACGCCGACCAACACCACCCTCGGCGGCACCGTCCCGCAGTCGAAGCTGAGCGACGCGCTGGCCGCGGCGCAGAAGGCGCTGAAGGACGCGGTCACCGCCATCCAGACCGCGTGGACCGACTGGGCCTCGGACGGTCAGCACGACCCGCACTACCACGTGAAGAAGATCCTCGACGAGATCAGTCAGTGGGTCATCAACAACAACATCAACCACGTGCAGAAGAAGTCGACCACCACCAGCAGCCAGTACGGAACCTCCACCTCCACCACCTACTCCACCGACGCCGGGTTCAAGCAGTCCGTCCCCGAATACGGCGACCTCACCCAGCACACCACCTGGCAGAAGGTGGCCGACGCCGCGGTCAAGAGCTGGTCGGACCACGCCGACGCCAAGCTCAAGCAGCCGTCCATCGACGCGCTCAGCGCCGTGAAGAACGCCTGGGCCGATGTCGAGGACGCCTTCGCCCAAGAGGTCAAGAACAAGAACAACGAGACGCTCTCCGAGGTCCTCCAGAAGGAGGAGAACGAGATCGCCGAGGAGGAGGCGAAGGAAAACAACGACAAGCTCAACGACAACCTGAACAACCTCGGTGACAACCTCAACAACCTCGGCGACAACCTGAACAACCTCAACGACAACATGAACGACAACCTCAACAACCTGGGGGACAACCTCAACAACCTCAACGACGGCCTGAACGACAATCTCAACAACCTCGGCGACGGCCTCAACAACCTCGGCACGAACCTCAACACCAACCTGAACGACAGCCTCAACAACATCGGCGACGGCCTGAATTCGAGCCTCAACAACCTGAACGACGATCTCGGCAACAGCCTGAACAACGTCGGCACCGGGCTCGACGACCTCAACACCAACAGCCTTCTGAACGGCGACGGTTCGGGCGGGAACAACCCGACCGACCTCGCCAACGCCGCGCTGAGCACCCTCAACCCCTCGCTCCTGAACAACGGCGGCGACACCACCAAGGACGGCTCGACCACGCTCAACTCCCCGACCGGGGGCACCACCCAGCTCAACGGCGACGGCAGCCTCACCACGACGTTCCCGGACGGCTCCACCCAGACCATCGACCCGTCGACCGGCCTGGTCACCACCACCAACCCGGACGGCACCACCTCGGTCTCCCAGCTCAACCCGGGCAGCACCATCACCAACCCGGACGGCTCGACGACCACCCTGAACGACGACGGCACCCTCACCACGAAGTTCCCGGACGGCACGAGCCAGACCATCGACCCGACCACCGGCCAGGTCAGCACCCTCAACCCGGACGGCACCACCTCGCTGTCGCAGCTCAACCCGACCGAGGGCTCCTTCACGACCCCGGACGGCTCGACGGCCCAGCTCAACGCCGACGGCTCGGTGACCACCCACTTCCCGGACGGCTCCACCGAGACCCTCAACCCGGACACCGGTCAGATCTCCGTCACCGACCCCTCCGGCAACGTCACCACCACGCACCTCGACCCGGGCGCGTCCTTCACCAACCCGGACGGCTCCACCACCACGCTCAACAACGACGGCACGCTCACCACCAAGTTCCCGGACGGCTCCGTCCAGACCCTCAACCCGGACACCGGCCAGCTCACCACCACCGACCCGTCGGGCCACACGACCACCACCGACATCGACGGCAGCGGCCTCCCCTCGTCCTCGACCGACACCAGCGGCCTCAACGGCAGCAACATCGACACGAGCGGCATCGACACGAGCGGGCTGAACAACGGCAGCGGCCTCGACACCAGCGGCCTGAACACGACCGGGCTCAACAGCGGCGGACTCGGCGGCTCCAGCCTCGACACGACCGGCGGCGGCCTGGATTCGGGCCTCGACAGCGGCTACGACGACTACGACAGCACCCCCTACACCGGCGGCGCGCTGCGCTCCGACGCCCTCGACACCAGCACCCTCGCCGCCGCCTCCACCGACGCGCAGAGCGCGTCGGGCGGCACCCCGCTCAACCCGATGGGCATGGGCGGCATGGGAGGCATGGGCGGCGGTATGGGAGGCGCGGGCGGCGGGCAGGGCGGCAACACCGAGCGCACCCGGGCCGTCCTCACCGATCCGTCCAACGGCGCCACCAGGCGCGGTCGGGCCAACCGGGCGACCTCCGTGGACGAGGACGAGGACGTCGTGTACACCCGGCCCACCACGTCCAGCGCCCCTTACCCGGTGGGCGGACCCGGCAGCAACGGCGCGGGCCAGAACGGCCGCTCCACGGAGAGCGGCGACCGGGCCCGGGAGGCGTGGCTCACCGAGGACGAGGACGTCTGGGGCACCGACGAGGGCGGTTCGCCGGCGGTGATCGGACGATGAGCAGCGAGTCGATCGAGCAGCGGCTGGCGAAGGCGATGGCCGAACTGGAGGCCACCGAGGCCGCGGTGGCCCGCGCCGAGGGCGAACTCGCTCACGCCGAGAGCACGGTGCGCTCCGCGGACCGCGCCGTCGAGGTGACCGTCGGTGCACAGGGCGACCTGCGCGCGCTGACCTTCCTGGACGACAAGTACCGCACGATGCCCGCCGGTCAGCTCGCCGCGAGCGTGCTGGAGGCGGTGCAGGAGGCCCGGGCCCGGATGGCCCGGCACGTCATGGCCACCTTCGAGCCCTTCACCAAGGCCAGCCCCGAGGCTCCCGAGATCACCGGCTTCGACGTGGACTGGAACAAGATCTTCGGGCCCGGAGTGCTGGAGGGCCCCAAGGGCGGCCGACGGCGCGGAGCCGGCCGGCTCCGCGACGAGATCAGCGAAGACCCGGAGGACTGAGAAGACGATGTCGGAGAACGCCTACTCCGCCAGCCCGCCGGCGCTCATCGCCGGCACCCGGCAGATCGAGCAGATCAGCCGGCTGGCCAACGAGATGATCAGCGAGTTCATCACCGATGTGTCGTCCACCTCCGGCTGGCCCGGACACGACGACAGCTACGCGAAGCAGATGCGGCCGCAGGAGAAGGAACAGCGGGAGGGCTCCATCAAGACCGGCTCGTCCCTCTCCGAGGCGATCGTAAGCATCGGCGACGGCACCCTCACCAACCTCAAGAGCGTGCTCGGCACCCAGAGCGGCGTCCTGGACGCCATCCACGACTCCAGCATCGACACGGGCGACACCGACAGCGGTTCGCACAACGGAAAGCACTGACGCGGCGGACCGCCCCTGATGACCATCCACGCGTCGCCCCAGCTGAACAACCTCATGTTCGTGCTCATCGGCGAGAAGTTCCTCCAGGCCGACGAGGACATGGCCTACGCCAACGGCAAGCCGTACGAGCGGCTGGGCCGGCGTATGCGTGACCTCTCGGACCTGATCGAGCAGACCGCCGGTGGGGTCGGGCGCGCGCTGCCGCCGCAGGTCGGGAACAACTATGTGCGGGCGATGCACATGTTCCTCGACAGCGGCGGCGTCAACTACCTCAGGGACTTCGCCGACCAGCTCGACGGCATCGGGCAGTCCCGTACCAAGTCCTCCATGGACATCATGGAGTCCAAGTGGCAGATCATCGCCGAACTGGTGCGGCTGCTCATCGAGTTGATGGTCATCGCGGTGCTGTCCGCCTTCACCGGCGGTTCCGCCTCCAGCCAGGCCGCGGTGGCGAAGGCCCGCAGCCGGGTCGCCATTCTGACGCTGCTCGAATGGCTGATGAAGAAGACGCATCTGATGCCCAGCATCACCGAGGCGATCGAAGAGGCGTTCACCACCTTCGCGGTACGGCTGGCCATGATGCTCGGTGCGCCCAAGGGCCGCCGCCCCAACGGCTTCGACTGGTCGCAGATCCTTCAGGACGGTGCGTTCGGCGCCTTCGCCGGGCTGTTCCACGGACTGCTCACCGACCTCGGCAAAGGCCTGAAGAACAACCTCAAGAACATCTTCGGCAGCCACAACCCGTTCAAGGACGTCACCGGCAACGGGAGGAAGTTCAACCAGAAGTTCGACAACCCCGACGTCAACACCAGGCCGAACCCGAAGACCACACCCACGCCGAACCCGAAGACCACGCCCACCCCGACGCCGAACCCGCACCTCACGCCCACACCGACCCCGACGCCCGCACCGAAGCCGAAGACCTTCGGCGACAAGCTGAAGCACGAACTCGGCGAGGACGGCGAGCACTTCCTCACCGAGGGCGGCGCGGAGACCCTCGCCGAACTCGCCATGGCGTCCATCTTCGGCTTCCCCGTCGACTCCCTCGACACCTTCCTGGGCAGCGGCCTCAGCTCGATCAGCGAACGCCATCTCGGCCAGGGCGCGAGCGCTGTGGGCGGCAAGTTCAACTTCAACACCCCGGCCCCGGTGAACACCCTGGGCACGGCGAACATCCCGGACGAGTCCGACACCGAGTCCGACACGGACACCGGCCCTTCGAAGAACAACTCGTCGTCGAACTCGCCCATCACCGACGACAACTCGACGACGACATCGCGCCCCGGTCCCATCAACACGACCTCGAACAAAGGCAGTTCGTCGACGGTCAACACCCCGCAACGCACCTCCACGAGCACCCCGCCGCCCCGGTCCACCGACCTCGACACGGATCTCCCCGACCTCGACACCCACTTCGACGAGGTGAAGATCGACGGGGGAGACCTGCAGAGCGACATTCCGCACGGGACGACGAGTTCGGCCGGCGGGGGCGGTACCCCACACACCACAGGCTCCGGAACTCCGGCGCCCGTACGGGCAGTTCAGCAGGGTGACACCGAGACATCGGACACCTCAACTCCGGTGGCGTCGACGGACGTTCCGGTCACGAGCGGGCCCGGCACCGGTGTCGTGCCGTCGAGCGCGAGCACTACCGAGTCCGGCTCACCCTCCAACTCCAGCGGCAGCCCGCACACCACGAACTCGGGAACTCCCGCGCCCGTACGCACAGTTCAGCAGGGCGACACCGAGACATCGGACACCTCAACTCCGGTGGCGTCGACGGACGTTCCAGCCGTGAGTGGGACCGGCACGGGCGTCGTACCGCCGAGTACGAGCAGTGGTGCCAACACGAACACGACCGGGTCCGGTGTCCCCACCCGGAGCGGTACGAACTCGGGCAGCCCGGCGGGCAATTCCGGTCCGTCCTCGAACTCCGGTGGAAATCCGCGTACGACGACGCAAGGGCGCCCGGAGAACACGACGTCCGACGACAACACCGTCACCACGGACACCACGCACGGCAGCGACGCCTCCCCGAACCCGGATTCTGGCGTCGACAGCGACACCGGCCCGGAGACGAACACCGGCACGCACACCGACTCCGGCACCGACACGACCACCAGCACGCGTCCCACCCCCCTCCCGAGCAGCACCCGCACCGGTACCGACCTCCCCACGCCCGTCACCACCACCAGCAACAGCACGCCCCCCACGACCAGTTCGGCACCGGAGAGTGAGCCCGCGCCGGAGACGGTCCCGTCCGGCACCCCGGCTCCGACGCCCGTGCACACCTCCTCGGAGGTCTCGTCCGACCCGGTGCCGGACAACACGCCCGCCCCCACTTCCACCCCGGAACCCGTTGTCCTCACCCGCTCCGTGACCCCCAACACGACCCCGGTACCCGGCCCTTACGCGGACGCGCGGGCCGGGGCGACGCCCTCGGAGCGGAGTCACACCTGGGTCGACCCGGTCTCCCGGCCGGTCGGGGCGGACGGCACGCGGACCCAGTACGTCGTGCGGGCCGGTTTCGCCGTACGGCGATTCGAGCACGGCGGTGAGCCGGTCACCGATCTCACCGTCACCTACCGGCTCACGGGCGACCCGGGCCTGGGGTCACAGGTCGACGGCGTCCAGCAGCGGCTGGCGGACGGTGTGCAGCGGGTGTTCAACACCCCGGGGCACCGGCTGGGGGACGGGAGCCTGCTGCGCGTCACCGTCGTGCCGGCCGCTCCCGGTGAGACGGCGCACCTCGACGTCACGCTCACCGACCCGGCGGACGGGACCCCGGCCACTCATCACTCCTGGCCGGCCGACATCTCCGACTCCGACCTGGCCCACGAGGTCGGGCACCAGCTCGGGCTGCGCGACGAGAGCGGTTTCGACTCGGCCGCCCCGCACCGCGGCGGTACGGCCAGCCTCATGGGCGACCCGACGCTGTTCGCGCCCGCGTCGGACCCGGCGTACACGTCCGGTGGGCTGAGGCCCCGTCACCTCGCCCTGATCGGCACCCTGGTCGGCGACCCCGCCGACGACCCCCGGGGCACCGGCACCGGCACCGGTTCCGGTACGGGTCGACGGGGCCCGGCCAAGGGCGAGCCGGGCGCGGACCCGCCCGCCCCGGGCAAGCCCACCACCGAGACCACGGACACGACCGACACCGCACCGACCCCGGTGGCCACCACGTCCACCACGCCCATGCTCCCGACACACACCGCTCCGACGGAGACCGAGACCGAGACCCTCCCCGCGCTCCCGCCGGTCCCCGCGATCACCCTCACCACCCCCGAGGGCGACACCACCACGCCGACCGAGGTGGTGGCCGGCGGCGGGCGCCGTACCTCCTACCTCGGTGGGTACGGGCAGCGGCACGACGGCCAGATGGGTCTGGTCATGATGGAGCCGTTCTCGCCGGACCTGGTCGACGGGCTGCACCGCCAGGTGCTCACCGCGCTCGGCCGCCCCGCCCCCGGTCCGGACGACCCCGTGCACGCGCAGCTGCGTGACGTGCTCTCGGAGCAGCAGCTGACGCAGAACATGCCGTATCTGCGCAGTCTCGGCGGTCACCGGATCGTCCTGGACGTGGACGGCGTCGAGCGGGAGGTGGACGTACGGCTGACGCTCGGCGACCGGCGGCCGTCGGCGCGTCAGGGCGCGCTCGACACCAGCGATCCCGACAAGCATGTTGAGCGGCGCGGACAGGGCACCCGGGAGATCGTCTCCGCGCAGCCTTCCGGCACGTTCTCGACGCTTCCGGTGCCATGGACCCTGTCGGTACCGGTCGGGGCGGCGGGCCCGGTCCGCGGGGTGGACATCGCGCTGTCCGCGACCATCACCCACAACCAGGCGGACGGCTCCTCCACCGTCACCCAGGTCGTGCAGACCACCAGCGCCCAGCGCAGCAACGAGCCGTCCCGCGCCTACGACTTCACCGACAACTGGCAGGTGCGCGTGGACGCGCCGCCCCCGGTCACGGACGTAACCGACGGCACTGGTACGGCAGTTGTGGTCGCGCACCCCGATCCCGCGCACGACTGGAGTCCGGCCGAGCAGCACGGGTCGGTCACCGTCTGGTTCCCGCAGCACCTCGTGGACGCCGACCGTGATCACGGCCAGGCGCTGCCCGCGCCCGCCGAGCTCGGGCAAATACCCATCTACGGCGTGGACTCGGTGCTGAATCCGCGGCGGCTGTACGAGGGTGCGGCGGCGAACTTCCGGGACGATCTGGACGAGTCGTCGTCGGCCCAACTCGCGAATTTCCTGAGTGAACCGATCCTGCGGGGCACGCTGCCGATGCAGGTCGAGGGCGGGCTGTACTCGCCGGTGCTCACCGACGGGCACGGACGTGCGGTCGGCATCATGCGGCTGGACGCGCGGGTCACCGGGAACACCCCGGTGGCCAAGAGCCTCGACAAGAAGATCAACCTTGAGAGCCATGTCGTCAACGTGGTCAAGAACGACCAGAACACGACGTTCAGCAGCGGGGTGACCCTCAGCGGCAGTGTCGGACCGACCTTCACGAGCGACCGTCGCGCGGGGCACCCGGACGCCTCCCACGGCATCGGCGGCTCCGTCAACGGCAAGGGCACCGCCTCCCTCGCCGCGCAGAACATGTTCGGCACCAGCAACTCCGCGGGCACCATGCACGCGGTGCGCACCAACCGCAGTCATCTGCTGACCGAGGCGGACGTCGAGTACACCCTCACCCTGATCCGCCCCGACGGCACCATGTCCGCCTATACGCCCGGGAGTTGGACCCACGCGCTCGATCTGCGGGTGCTCGGCGCCGACGACGCGGGCGGCCACCCCCCGGCTGCGGACGAGGTTCGCGCGCTGCCGCACGCGCTGGCGACCCTGGAGTCGATCGGGCAGTCCACCGCGCCGCTCGGCGTGGACGGTACGGAGACGCTGTTCGCGGACGCTGAGACCTGGCTGCGGGACAACGGCTTCCTGCCACCGGCACCTCCGCCGCCCGGCGACGCGCCATCGCCGCCGGGGTCCGCACCGCAGCGGGGCCGACTGCCCGACGAGAAGCTCGTGCAGGCCCAGTTGAACAATCTGCGGCGGCTGCGCGAGCTGAGTTCCCCGCTCGGGCTGCGCGCGGCGACGGACTCCATGGTGGACGGCGGCCACTCGCTGTTCCTGGAGATCCCCGCGACCACGGGACGCCGCCGGGTACGGCTCGAACTGGGCGCCCGCCACATCGCGGGCGGCGACCCGGTGCACCGCAGGGTGCTGCCCGACATCCAGGTCATGGGCCTGGCCCAGGGCGGGGGCGGCGGTACCGCGCGGCTCGGCAACACCTACGGCGGGGGCCTCGGCGCGGGAGCCGGGATCACCGGGCCCACCCCGAACGGGGGCACGTGGACCCTGAGCGGGACCGGCGACTACCAGTACGTCGGCCAGGCCTCGCTCGGCAACACCACCGGAACCACGCTCGGCCACGACCAGTTCTTCATCGCCACCGGGCAGGACTCCCACGAGTTCGCGATACCGGCCCGCATCACGCTCGACCTGTACGAGGGCCCGGGGCAGGAACCGGTGACCCGATTCGGCGAGGCGATGCCCGGGCCACGGCCCGCGGGCGACGTGGAGGCCGCCCGCGTGCCGGGCGTCGACGGGAGGGTCCTGCTGGCCGTACCGCACGCGCGGACCGTGGACGTCGCGGAGCCCGCGCCGGCCGGTGCGCCGTACACCGTCCGGCAGGTCAGAGCGCAGGACACCCAGCGGCTGGCCATGACGGTGACGGGCGACGGCGGGCAGCCGGGCCCCCACCCGGACGTGGTCCGTGTGCCGGACGACGCGCTGATCGACGTGGTGCGCGGCTCGGCGGCGCTGCAGGACGCCTTCCGGCAGATCGTCACCGGAGCCCATGCCCGTCCCGACGCCGGTGACGGCAACCGAGCCGAGCCCGCCGGTCCGCCCGGCCGGGTCTCCCGGCTGGTCGGTGGCGTCACCGGGTTCCTGAGCAGCTCGCTGGTCGGCAGTCCGTTCGCCGACACCACCACGGTGAGCGCCGAGTCCCGGACCACCGCTCTCTCGCCCGGTGCGCTGGTCGGCCGGGGACACCAGATCTTCGGCGGTACCTATGTGGTGGAGGGGCTGACGCTGCCCGGGCTCGGTGCCGACGGCCAGCTCGCGATCGAGATCGAGGCCGTCGCCCACACGCCCCGGCTGACGCAGAGCGTGAACCAGTACCTGGAGACCGGCATCTCCGCCGCCGACACGGCGCAGCAGCTCAAGGGCCTGAGCAAGACACACCAGTTCGGCCTCGGCGGCTCGGCGACCCAGAACAACCCGCCGGCCCCCACTCCCGTGCCCGGGCAGCCCGCTGCCCCGGCCCCCACGCCGTCCCGCTTCAACCCGTCCGGCCGCTACCAGTACGACCGCAAGACCGACCGGCCCGACACCCTCACCAGCACCACCGCCACCAACCGGACACCCACCCAGTCGGGACTCCAGCACCGGGTCACGGCCGACGTCACCTACGTGATCACCGTACGGTCCGGACACCGCAACGTGCTCGCCAACTCCCTCGGGTTCGGGCCCGCGGAGACCGTCAGACTCGCCGTGGACGTGCCCCGCGGCCTCCAGTTCCTGATGACGGAGAGTCAACTCCGGCGCGACGCACGGTGGATGGGTGCCGTCAACCCCCAGCCGCCCGCCCCGTCGACAATCGGGCGGACCAGCCCGTCACTGCCCGAGCGCTACGTCCGCGACGCCACCCTCGGCCTGGCCACCGTCAACTCGGTCACCGAACTCTCCGACCCGGGGACGGGCCCCACGGCGACCACGCAGACCGAGCAGCGCTCCCGATTCCAGCACGACGTACGGCAGTTGGTGGACCGGTACGCCCCCGGCGTGATGACCCCCGGCCACGCCTCCTACCTGCCCGGCGTCGCCGCGCTGATCGCCGACAACACCGGTGTCGCCGGGAAGCGGGCGCTGATCGGGCGCGGCAACGGACAGGCCACGTACAGTTTCCGGCACCACCGGTTCGGCGGCTCGGCCCTCGTCGAGGTGACGTTCTCGGCCCGCCCCACGACCAACGCCGCGCAGCGGGGCGCACGGCGGGGCACGGCGGTGCCGGGCGACAAGTCCGGTATAGAACAGTGGGGTTCACACACGGCGGACGGCCGTTCGCTCTCCTCGCCGGTGGGCCGTCAGCACCGCTTCACCTTCAATCCGACGGCCCGTTTCACCCGCCCCGACACCGACGACCGCACGGACCGGCTCGGCCCCTCCGCGCATCTGGTCACCTCCTCCAACAAGGTCGCCAAGCAGGGGCGCACCGCCGAGGACCGGTACTGGCTGCGCACCGACAGCGCCGCCGACTTCGATGACCTGGACTACGAGTTGGTCGCCACGGTCCGCTCCACGCTGGTCGTCGACTGGCCGCCCAACGTACTGGGCGCGCTGGTGCAGCGCGGGGTCATCGCGTGGGACGACGCCGACGCGCCGACCCGCTCCTGGCTGAGCCGCACCCTCGCCGGCGAATTCGGCGGCCAGGTCCGGGTACCGGCCCGGGTGAGCCTGCGTTTCACCGGCAGCGAGACGGACAGCCGACCGCTGCCCGCGCCCGCCCCGCCCTCGCTGTCCCGCGTCGACCCCCGCCGACTGACCGACGGCACAACCACGTTGCGGGAGGCGGACCTGTTCCAGCCGACCGGAAACGTCCCGGTCTACGGCTTCGACGGCTGGAGCCAGCTGTACACCGCACTCGACCAGGTGGCCCCGAGCACCGGCAGCGGCTGGCGCTCCCTGTCGGCCTCGACCTCTGACGAGAACGCGTCGATACGGCTCGGCGAACTCATCCAGGCCGGCACCCTCTCGCTGGACACCCCCCGCCAGATCGGCGGCCTGCTGCCCACGATGCCGGGCGCGTATCCGCTCCACAACGCGCCGGACCAACGGCCCACGCTCACCGTCTCGTTGTACCGGCCCAGGGTGGTCTCCGACGGCGGCGACGTGACCATCGACCGGCTCCGGATCAGCTCGGAGAACAGCAGCACGGTCTCCGGCGGCGACACCACCACCGGACTGTCGCTGCCGTTCGCCGGGAGCGCCGACGACCCCGACCGCAACCTCTTCGGCGTAACCCCGCCAGTGCTCCAACGCCCGGTGGACGCCGGCGACTTCGGCAGCACGGTCTCCGGCGGGCGCCGCGACTGGCTCAAGTCCGGCAGCACCAGCCTTCCCGCCGACGGCCGCGGCACCCGCAGCTACGAGGTCCGCGCCGACGTGCACATCGAGGTCTCCGGCCCTGACGGCGTACGCCATGTCACCGGTACGGCCACGGTCCGCGTCGAGGAGCGCGACGCCCTCGGCCACGGCATCACCGACCCCCGTCCGGTGCCCCGCGTCTACGACCTCCCCGCCCTGCTCACCGCCGGCACCGGCACCGCGCCGGAGGACTGGGCGACGACACCGCTGCGCGATGTGCGGCCCGCTCTGTCCGACGGCGTCGACCCCACGGACGACGGATACCAGCTCTGGGTGGCCACCGGCCCCGACCCGGACGGCTCCCGCCTGGCCCTGTCCCTCTACGGCGCCTCCCGGGTGGCCCGGGCCAACGGCCGCCCGGTGGAACTGGTCACCCGGGGCCCCGAGGGCCTGCGCATCTGGTCCCTCGACCCGGACGGCACACTCACCCGCCAGCCGGCGACACGGACGGCGACGGGGGATACAGCAGCGGGTACGAGCGGCGCGACCCCGGGGACCGGCCTCGCGACCCCGGGCACGGACATCGCGGCGCCGAGTACGGACGGCACGGTGCCCGGCACGGGTGACACCGCTCCGGGCTCCACCACCGGGGTCGTAGCCCTGGACCGGGCGTGGACGAGGTTCGAAACAGTCGCCGCCGCGTTCGACAAGGCCGAGAGCGAGCATGCCGCGGCCCTCCGCGACGAAGCCGGGCAGCGGGCGCTGCGGCCCGACGCGGAGGCCGCCCTGAACGACGCGGCCGCCGCGCTCACGGACGCGGCGGCCGAGGCCGGCCGGACCGGAACGGCCGCCAACACCGCCGAGCAGGAGGCGGACCGCGCCGAACAGAACCTCCACCACCTCACCACCCGCATCGACACCCTGGCCGGCGACATCTCCGCGGCCCACCGCACGATCGGCCCGCTCCGCGACGCGGTCTCCGCGGGCGAGCGCGAGGAACTACGCCTCCGCGCCCAACTCGGGACCGCCCGACGCAACCTGACCGAACTCACCGACCGCGCCGCCGCCCCCTCGGCACCGGGAGCCTCCGGCTCGGCCGACCCGGAGAACGCCGGACCCGGGCCGGAGACAGCCGTAGGACCACCGGTCGGAGACGACACCACCACCGCCCCCACCCCCGCCGTGGACCCCCGTCTCGCACAGCAGATCGACGAAGTCACAGCCCAGGTCGGCAAGTTGGACGCCGATCTCACCGGGGTGCGGGCCGGACTTGAGCGGGACCAGGCAACGCTCCGGGACGCCGAAGCCGGACTGAAGCGCGACCAGGAGGCCCTGGGCGAGGCACGCACGCAATTCCCGGGCGTCAAGGCCACGGCCGGCACCCTGCGCGCCGACGCCGGCACGGCTCGTGGGCGCGCACAGGACGCGGCCCGGGTCCACGAGAACACCCGCGAGATCCATGAGCGGGCGGAGCGGGCGCTCCGCGAGATCGACACCCATATCGACAACGCCCTCCGCAGCCGCGACGCCGCCGCGCTCGACCGGACGAACGCGCAGACGGATCTGACCCGGGCGGCCGGCCTGGTGCTCGCCGACGGCCCCTCGACACTGCCCACCACACGCTCGACGCTGGCCTCCGTCGCCCCCCGCTGGCCGGGCTCGGGCCGCCCCCGCACGGCGGGCCCCTCCACCGGCAACACGCCACCCTCCGGCGCGCGGGACACGACCACTCTCACCCCGGACGGGACCAAGGCCAAGAGCGAAGCCAAGGCCAAGAGCGAAGCCAAGGCCAAGAGCGAAGCCAAGGGCAAGGGCAAGGGCAAGGCACCCGCGCGGGAAGCTTCCGGTGGCGACTCCACCGAGTCGGCGCAGGAGCACGGCGACCACACGTCGCCCGGCCCCAACCGCATCGCATCCCTGCCCCCGGCCTTCCAGGTGCGGTCGGCCCGAGGCGTTCCGGTCGCCACGCGCGGCGACGGCCGGTGCATGCTCTACACGTTCGTCGGCACCGACCCGGAGCGGGTCCGCGACATGCTGCCCGGACTGCGCGACGAGGCCCCGGACACCTACGAATGGCTCAGCCGGCCGAGCCAAGTCCGCGCCGGACTGGCCGAGTTCACCCACTGGGACGGGGGGACCTCCCCGATGCCCCAGGCCGGCCACCATCTGAGGACCGCGGCGGACCGGCTGCGCAGCCTCGCCGATGCCCGACTGTTCCTCGCCCGCAGCCGCCCGCTGCCGCACGAGGTGGTGGGCCAGCTACGGCATGCGCTCATGCCGTGGTTCGAGGCGCACACGGAGACCATGACCCGGCCCGAACTCCTCACCACCCTCGGCGAGTACGGCATCGAAGGGGTGACGGAGCCGGAACAGCTGGACGATCTCGCGACGCGCTACATCGAAGCGCGGACCGCGGACAACGCGCCCGGACCGGAGGCACCCGGCGTCCCGGACATGTTCACGTATCTGCACGACACCGGCCGGCTGCCCACACCGGACGAACTCACCGACGCACAGCTCCGCACGCTGCTCCGGAACGGCTACACCCAGAGCGCCGCGCAGTTCACCGACGCCGAACTGGCCCACGCGGCCCACGCCGTCGGGAACTGGGCACAGACCTATGAGAGCGACGGGGGAGAGCTGTTCCTCCCGCTGCTGGCGGACACCCTGGACCTGGCCGTGGAGGTACTGCGGCAGGGCGAGTCGCCCACCACGAACACCGTCGCTCTCATCGGACCGGCCACCGCCACCCGCGTCATCGAGGTCCACTACTCGGGCCTGATCCACTACAGCGCGACCGACGCCGCTCCCCTGGTCGTCGACCCGACAGCGATCACTCCGTCGAGCGCGCCCCGGGGTCCGGGGGATGTCAACAGCCTGCTGCGGGAGGGTCGTTACCGTCCCGCGCCCCTTCGTGACGCCGACGAGGAGCGTCCCGCGTCGCGTGTCGCCGATCCGGCGCCGAAGGACTCCTGGTACGGCCTGCGTGCGTATGCCCGTCCCGCCGTGCACAGCACGGAGCGGTTCGATCCGCATGCCGATCAGTCCGGTCCGTCGCGTCCGGGTGTGCTCAGCGGTGCGACGACTCTTGTCCGTACGAGCATCCGTCGTATCCAGGCACCCAGCGGTCAGTGGGTCCGCGACTACACGCTCAACCTGCCGGTCTCCACCAACGACCCTGCTCTCGCCCGGCAGTTCAAGGACCGCATCGCCGGGCTTCTGGACACGCATCTCAACTCCGGTCTGGAGCTGCCCGGTTCGGGCGACCAGCTCCACATCGGCCTCAACCTGATCGGCGACCCTGATCACCCCGAGGCGATCACGCTCACCGACACCAGCGCCCCCGCCCGAGCGGACCAACTCCACCTGGACCTGGGCCACTCGGACGCCGACCTCCTTCACGAGGTCCTGCACTATCTCGGCCTCCCGGACGAGCAGCGCGACAACGACTTCCTGCTGCGCAACCACCCCAACAGCACCGCCGTCCGCACCACCGGCGTCATGGCCGACACCCACACTCCCGTCCACATCCCGCGCCGTTACCTCCGCACCATCGAGAACGTCACCGCCGCGGGCCCCCAACTCCACGACCACGCAGGCCAGTTGGCAAACGGCCCCGCCCAGGACCCCGACACCACCCCCATCCCCGCAGACACCACCCCCACCTGGCCCACCTCCAACGCCCCGACGGCTCCACCGCCCCCGCGCACCCAACTCCCGTCCACCTACGTGAATTCCTACGGCGCGGTCCCGGACGGCACCGTCGGGCTGGTGTATGCGGAGCCGTTCTCCGACGAGGTGATCGAGGGGCTGCACGGCCAGGTCTACGGGGCGCTCGGGCTGGACGCGGACAACCCGCCCGAGTCGGTGCGTGAGCAGGTGCGGGGCGCGCTGAGCCGGGAGAGTCTCGCGCTTCAACTGCCGTATCTGCGCTCGAACGGCGGTCTCCGCGTCACCGTCCGGGTCAACGGGAACGATCACACCGTCGACGTGCAGCTGACGCTTTCCGAGGCCCGGACCTCGTTGCGGCAGGGGCGCTTCGACACGCGGGACCCGGACAAGCATGTCGAGCGGCGCGGGTTCGGGACGCGGGAGAACTTCTCCAGTCAGCCGTCGGGGACGTATCGGACCTTCCAGGTGCCGTGGACCGGATCCTGGCCGATCACTGCGCCGACCGCGGTGCGGGCGATCGACGGATCGCTGACAGCGGCCATCACCCACAACCAGGCCAGCGACGCGACCACCGTCACGCAGGCCGTCCAGACGACCTCCGCCCAGCGGTCCAACGAGCCCTCCGATCCAGTGGAGTTCACCACCCACTGGCGGGTACGTGTCGACGGACCCGTGGTCACCGCGGCGACCACGGCCCCGGCCCCGGACGGGTGGAGCGCGCCGGTGTCGCACGGTCCGACCACGATCTGGTTCCCCCGTCACCTCACCACCGCCGACCCGGCGCCCGGTTCGCTGCCCGCACCGGCCGCGACGGCCGATCTCCCGCTCTACGGCGTCGACTCGGTGATCGACCCGAGGGCCCTGTACGAACACGTCCACCAGACCTTCCACGCCGATCTCGACGACACGGCGGCCGGGCAGGTCTCGGACTTCCTCTCGGAACAGGTGCTGCGCGGGACGCTGCCCATGCAGGTGGACGGCGGGATCTACTCGCCGGTGATCACGGACGCCGACGGCAACGCGGTCGGCATGCTGCACCTGGTCACTGTGCCGACCGTCGGCACCCCGCTGCGGCAGAGCACTCCGGGCCAGATCAACCTGGAGAGCCATCTGGTCAACACCGCGAAGGTCGACCTGTCGTCGCGGTACACCAGCGGTATCGGGGTAAGCGGCAGCGGTGCCGCAGCTCTCACCGGTGACCACAGTCAGGGCCATCCGGACGCGTCGAGCACCATCGGCGGCAGCCTGGGCCTGCGCGGACAGACCCAGGCGACGGTCACCAACACCTACAGCGCGAGCAGTTCGGCCGGCACGATGCACGCCATCCGCACCAACCGGGGCCATCTGCTCACCCCCTCCGCCGTCACCTACCACGTCACCCTGATCCGCCCGGACGGCACCGAGGCGCCGGCCCCGGCGCTCACCCAGGCGCACGGCATGGATCTGCGGGTCCTGAGCAGGACGGATGCCACGGGACATGCGCCGACTCCCGCCGAGACGCGTGAACTCCCGGACTCGCTGGAGCGGTTGGACGGCATCGGGCTGAGCGCCGCCCCGCTCGACGTCACCGGCACCGACGGCCTGTTCGACGAGGCCGAGACCTGGCTGCGCCGCGAGGGCTTCCTGCCGCCCGCCTCCACGGCCCCGCGCCCCACGCGGATCGTCGGGCGGTTGAAGCAGGCGGTACGCGACCACGAGCCCGAGCACCAGATCCGGCTGCACGCACAGCTCAACAACCTGCGCAGGCTGCGCGAGGCCCGCTCCCGCACCGGGCTGCGCGCCGCCACCGACGCCATGGTCGACGGCGGCCACGCCCTGCACTTCGAGGTGCCCAACAGCACCGACACCGGCGTCCGGCGCGTCCGGCTGCTCCTCACCGCCACCCGTGACACCGCGCAGGCCAGCACCCACAACCTGGTCCTGCCGGGCATCCAGGTCATGGGTCTGGCACAGATGGCGGGCAGCGACGCCGAGCAGCGGGGCGAGTCGTACGGCGGGGCGCTCGGACCGATGGGCAGCGTCAGCGGACCGACCGGCCCCTGGGGGTCCATCGGGTTCGGCGCCGACTACCAGTACGGCCGACAGATCACCCACGGCGACACCGTGGGCGGCGCCACCGGGCACGACCAGTTCTTCATCGCCACCAACCAGGACAGCCACGAGTTCGCGGTGCCGGTGCAGCTGGCGCTGGACCTGTACGCGGACGGCGGCGACCAACCCGGCGAGCGCTTCGGGCAGCACGTGAACCGGCAGGCGGCCCCGGCCCCGGTCGTCACCCCGGCCGCCCCGGCGCCCGCTGTCACCGGCGCGCCTCCCGTCACCGGTACGGCTCCCGCCGTCCCCGCCCCTCCGGTCGTCCACGCGCCGACGGTCGCCGGTTCGCTGCGCCTCGCGGTGCCGGACGGCCGTACCCACGCGCCCTCGGCGGTCCCCGCAACGGGCCCTGCCACGACCGCCGCGACGCGCCCCGCACGTGCCGACGGTCCGCCGCGTCCGACCAACCCGGTGGACAGGGCACGGCTCGACGGCACCGACGCCAACGGCGTCCCGCGCCCGGAGCTGGTGCGCATACCGGACGACGCGCTGATCGACACCGTGCGCGGTGCCGCCGCCATCGAGTCGGTCTTCCAGCGGGCCGCCGCCGACATCCGCCGCCAGGCACAGCCGACGCCCCCCGCCACCACCGGCACCGGCACCGGCACCGGCCCGATCCTCCCGGTCGCCGCCCCGTCGACGACCGGTACGGCCCCGGCTCCCGCCCCGCCCGCGCGCGACGGCGTCTCCCCGCTCGCCGGGCGCGGGCTGACGGACAGCACGACACGTGCCGCCGAGACCCGGCACGCCGCGATCACACCGGGCAGTCTGGTCGCCCACGGGCACGAACTGTTCAAGAACTCCTACGTGGTTGAGGGCCTCAGCCTGCCAGGGACGGTCGCGGACGGGCAGTACTCGCTGGAGATCCAGGCCGTCGCGCACCGGCCCCGGCTGCTGGACACCACCCGGCAGTATCTGGAGACGGGTGTCTCCGCCACCGACAGCGCCCAGCAGCTCAAGTCCCTCGGAAAGTCGCACCAGTTCGGCGGCAGCGGGGTGCTCACGCAGAACCCGCCGAAGCGGCCGGCGGGTCCGGTGAACGCGGCCGGGCAGGGCAACACCGGTCCGGAGTCGGACGGTTCGGTCTCCACCAGCCAGACCGGCGGCAAGTCGTACAAGGGCCTCTTCAACCCGTCGGTACGCCTGGGCCACGTCTCCCGCACCGACACCGCCGACACGCTCGCCGCCAGTACGGGCGTCAACCGCACCCCCACCGAGAGCGGCGACCTGCACCGGGTGGTCGCCGACGTCACCTATGTGGTCACGGTCCGGGCCGGCTCCCGCACGCTCCTCAACGGCGTCGGCGAGTTCGGCACGATCGCCCCCGTCACCTTCGCGGTGGACGTCCCGGACGGCCTCCAGTTCCTCATGACGCAGGGTCAACTGGCCCGCGACGCACGGTGGATGGGCTCGGTGCAGGGACTCACCCCCGCGCCCGCCCCGGCCCTGACGGCGCCCCTCCCGGCGCCGTACAGCCGCAACCGCGAACTGGGTCTCGGTGGAGTTCTCTCGGTCATCGAGTACGACCGTCCCGTCGCCGCCCCCGTCCCCACGACCGGGCCCACCGCCGGCCAGATCCCGCTGGGGCCGGTCAACCCGAGGGAGCGGCGCGGGCAGATCAGGCGTGAGTTGCTGGCGCTGGTGGAGGCCGAGGCGCCCGGAGCGGTCACGCCGGGGCACTCCGGTTACCAGCAGGGTGTGCACGGTCGCGTCGCGCAGCTCACCTCGTCCGCCGGACTGCGCTCGCTGCCCGGCCGCGGCCCGGACGGCACCCCGCGCCGGGCCACCACCCGCTTCCACTTCCGCCACCACGGCTTCGGCGGCGAGCGGCTGGTCGAGGTCACGGTCACGGCGGTGCCCCGGCGGACCCAGAACCTGGCCGCCGTCCGCGGTTCCTCCACCCCCGGCTCGGGCCTCGAACAGTGGCAGTCGCACACCGCCGCCGGCCGCACCACCACGCGTGCCTCGGTCCGGCAGACGCAGCTCCCGGTCACCCTGACCACCCGCTACCTCCGCCCGAACCAGGGCCCCGACCCCAGCAAGACGGACCGCGCCGCGCCCGTGTTCACCCCGCAGTCGGCCACCAGCGTCTCCAGCCGGCGGGCGGCCACCGCCGACAACCGCTTCTGGCTGCGCACCGACAACGGCGCGGACTTCGACGGTCTGGAGTACGACTACGAGCTGTCCGTCCGCTCCGCGTTGGTCACCGACTGGCCGCCCAATGTCATCGGCGGCCTCATCCAGAACGGTGTCATCGCCTGGTCCGACGCGGACGGCGACGTACGCCGGTGGACGCAGCAACTGCTGGCCCGGGGCAACCCGCGCACCAGCACCGTCCCGGCCCGGCTCGCGCTGCGGTTCACCGGCACCGAGACCACCCCGCCCGGTGGCCCGGCCCGGGCGAACCCCCCGTCCACCGTCTCCGGAGCCGACCCGCGCGACACAGTGCGGCCGGCCGGCCCCGCCGCCGGCCCGTATCTCGTCCCCGCGCAGATGTTCCACCCGGTGGGCCCCACCCCGGCCTTCCACTTCGACGGCTGGGCGCATCTGGAGACGGCCCTCAACGACGTGGCACCGCGCGGCGGACGCGGCTGGCACGCGCAGATCACCTCGGTCTCGGTCGAGGGACAGGCCGTCAGGCTCGGCCAGTTGATCCAGGCCGGGCGGGTCGCCCTCGACCGCCCCCGGCTCGCCGCCGACCTCACCCGCAGGATGCCCGGCACCACCCCCTTCGAAGGAGCACCCGAGCAGCCCCCGGCGATCGCGGTGACCCTCTACAACCCGCGCCGCTCCACCCACGCCGACGACGTCACCCTCGACCAGCTCCACAACACCACCGACACGGTCAGCACCGCCGGCGGCGCCGACCACTCCCTCGCCACCTCGTACACACATCTCCTCAGCGGCGACGACGACAACCACGAGATCGCCGGGATCGGCGTGCCGCTCGCGCAGCGGCAGACCCAGCCCTCCACCTTCGGCGGCACCACCACCGGATCGCGCCGCGACTGGCTGAAGTCGGGCAGCACCTCCGCACCCGCCAACGGGGCACGTGGCACGCGCAGTTACGTCGTCGACGTAGACGCCCACCTGCTCGTCGAGGGACCGGAGGGCACCCGCCACGTCACCGGCACCGTCACCCTCCGCGTGGAGGAACGCGACCTCCTCGGTCACGGTCTCCTCGCCCCGGCCGAATCCCCGCCGAACGTCCACGACCTGCCCGCGCTCGTCCCCGACTGGACCACTGCCCAGCCGCACACCCTGCCCGAACGCCTGCACGCCGCGATTCCCGCCGGCAGTCATGGCGTCCAGTTCTGGGCGGCCCTCGGCGCCGACCCGCAGGGCACCCGTCTCGGCCAGGCGCTCTACGCGGCCTCCCGCACCGCGGTGCTCGGCAACCGCCCGCTGGAACTGATGACCCGGGACCAACAAGGCATCCGCCGCTGGGAGTTCACCCCCGACGGTGCCCTGGTCACCGCCGACCCGGACCTCACCACCGCGTGGACCGCGTTCCACGCCCAGGCCGAACTCCTGCACACCGCCACCGACACCCTCAACGACACCCCGCAGCTCCTGAACCGCCTCACCGTCGCCCTTCAACTGGCCAACCGCGCACACACCACCGCCGTAGTGGACCATCAGGAGGCGCAGCGCGCGGTCACGGACGCGATCGACGTCCACCGGCGGGCGACGCGGAAGGCCGCCGCGTCCGACCAGGCCGCGCGTGACGCCGAGGCGCTGGTGGCGCGGCTGAAGCGGGACCACGCGGAAGCCCAGCGGACCGTCGCCACCCTGCCGTCCGTGATCCAGCAGCATGTGCGGGACGAGGCGAAGGCCCGGCACGACCTCCAGACGGCCCTGGCCCGGCTGACGGGGACCGAGAACGCCGTACGCACCGAGCGGATCGCCGCCGCGCGGGCCGCCGCCGAACAGGCCGCGAAGAACGGGCAGCCGACCCCCGCCCCGGTACCGGCTGCTCCGGCCCCCGTCGCGCCCGGCGCCGCGCGCTCCCACGATCCCGCACCCGACGTCGCCGACGACCCCCGGGTGCGGGCCGCGGTCCCGGCGATCACCGCCGCCGACCGCGCGGCCCGCCAGGCCGCGGCCCAACTCGCCACCGAGCGAACGGCGTTGACGAGGGCGCAGCACATCGTCGAGGTCGGCCCGGATCGCATCGCCGAGGCGGAGGAGAACCACGAGGAGGCCGTGGAGGAGGCGGAGCAGGACGCCGCGGACGTGGTCCGCCGGGCCGGCGACCTGCGGGACGCCAGGCAGGCGGAGGCCGACGCCCAGGACGAGGTGACCGAGGCCGAGAACGAGGTCGCCCGGCGCAACGGGCAGGTCGTCGCCGCCGTCACCGCGCAGCTGCAGGCCGCCGCCGACCAGACCTCGGCCACCGCCGGACTGCCGGGCCTGTCCACCGCCGTTCAGGACAGTGCTCCGGCCCCCGAACAGTCACCGCGCACCACCTTCGCCACCACCCCGCCCCGCTGGCCCACCCCCGACGGCCGGCCCGCCCCCCTCCCCGCCGCCGGCCAGACCCACACCCCGGCGCCCGCCACCACCACGGCCGCATCTACAGCCACGCCCACACCGACCCCGGCGAAACAGCAGCCGAAGAAGAGTGGACCGGTCAAGTCCGGTACGAGCAGCGCGAAAAAGAACAAGACCGACAAGGCGAGCAAGACCGACAAGAACAAGAAGCCGACCCCCGGCAAGAACACGACCACCACAACTCCGGCCGCTGCGCCGTCCCCGTACGTCGCCCCGACCGGCAACGCCGTCCCGACCCCCGGCGACGGCAACTGCCTCCTCTACGCCGTCATCGGCAGCGCACCGCACCTGGTCCGCACCCACCTGCGGCAGGCGAATCCGGCCTTCGCCCCGGGCACCGCCGCCTGGCTCGCCCGGCCCGACGACGTACGGCAGACCCTCGCCGCGGTGACGGCCCACCCGCAGACGACGAACCGGGGATCAGGCCATCTGCGGGCCGCCCAGCGGGAGTTGCAGAACCTGGTGCTGACCCGGCTGGCGGCGGCCCGTGACGGCAGCAGGCCGCTCCCGCCCCAGGTGCTCGGCCAGCTCCGGAGCGCCCTTGTCGGCAACTTCACGACAGCGGTGCAGGGCATGTCCGCCGCCCGGATCGACAACGAGCTGGTCCAGTACGGCATTCAGGGCGTGACCCAGGCCGAGGACCTGGATCCGGTCGATCTTCAGACCCGCTATCTGCAGGCCGTCTCGGCGCCGGGCGCCCCGACCCCGCCGACCGGCGCCGCGCCGAGCAACCGTCGGATGTTCGCCTACCTCCGCGCGGTGGACGCGCTGCCGACGCCCGCCACCATGACCCCGGACGAGCGCCGGTCGCTGCTGATCGCCGGGTACCACCGGAGCACCGCCCCCCTCACCGCCGACGAGGAAGCCGTGCTCGACCGCGCGGTGCGCAACTGGTCGGCCGCCTGGGCGCACCCGGTAGGCGACACTTTCCTGCCGCTGCTCGCCGACACCCTCGGCGCCCCCATCCACGTCTTCCAGCCGATGGCCGCCACCCTCGCCGGCACCACCGCGACCGGCGGCCCCCGGGGCATCGTGCTGCGCTACGGCCCGACGACCACCAACACGCCCGCGCTGGAAGTCCATTACACGGGCCTCAATCACTACAGCGCCAGCGGCGCGCGCACACCGGCCATCACTCCGTCGAGCGCGCCCCGGGGTCCGGGGGATGTCAACAGCCTGCTGCGGGAGGGTCGTTACCGTCCCGCGCCCCTTCGTGACGCCGACGAGGAGCGTCCCGCGTCGCGTGTCGCCGATCCGGCGCCGAAGGACTCCTGGTACGGCCTGCGTGCGTATGCCCGTCCCGCCGTGCACAGCACGGAGCGGTTCGATCCGCATGCCGATCAGTCCGGTCCGTCGCGTCCGGGTGTGCTCAGCGGTGCGACGACTCTTGTCCGTACGAGCATCCGTCGTATCCAGGCACCCAGCGGTCAGTGGGTCCGCGACTACACGCTCAACCTGCCGGTCTCCACCAACGACCCTGCTCTCGCCCGGCAGTTCAAGGACCGCATCGCCGGGCTTCTGGACACGCATCTCAACTCCGGTCTGGAGCTGCCCGGTTCGGGCGACCAGCTCCACATCGGCCTCAACCTGATCGGCGAACCTGATCACCCCGAGGCGATCACGCTCACCGACACCAGCGCCCCCGCCCGAGCGGACCAACTCCACCTGGACCTGGGCCACTCGGACGCCGACCTCCTTCACGAGGTCCTGCACTATCTCGGCCTCCCGGACGAGCAGCGCGACAACGACTTCCTGCTGCGCAACCACCCCAACAGCACCGCCGTCCGCACCACCGGCGTCATGGCCGACACCCACACTCCCGTCCACATCCCGCGCCGTTACCTCCGCACCATCGAGAACGTCACCGCCGCGGGCCCCCAACTCCACGACCACGCAGGCCAGTTGGCAAACGGCCCCGCCCAGGACCCCGACACCACCCCCATCCCCGCAGACACCACCCCCACCTGGCCCACCTCCAACGCCCCCGTCGCACCGCCCTCCTCGACGTTCGTCCTCGCCTACGGCTCCCAACTGGACGGGAACGTAGGCCTGGTGCACCTCGAACCGCTGTCGGCGGCCGTCGTGGACGGGCTGCACCAGCAGGTGATGACGGAGCTCGGCCTTGCGCGCGCGGCGGACACGCATCCGGTGCGGGAGCAGCTGCGGACCGTGGCGAGCGCCGAGACGCTGGTGATCAACCTGCCGTATCTGCGCGGCAGTCTGGGGTTCCGGATCACGCTGCGCGTGGATGGCCGGGACCGCGACGTGGACCTGCGGATGCGGCTCGCGAACCCGGTCGCCTCGGCCCGGTACGGGCAGGCCGAGGGCGCCGAGCGGGACGTAAGGGTCGAGCGGCGCGGCATCGGCAGCCAGGAGTCGGTGTCGACGGAGGCGTCCGGCAACATTCGTACCCTGCTGCTGCCCTGGACCGCGTTGTTCCCGGTCACCCGGGCGATCCCGGTGCGCGGGGTCGACGTGGCGCTGACCCTCGCGCTGACCTTGAACCAGCTCTCGTCCTCCGCGTCGGTGACCACGGTGGTGCAGTCGACGACGGCCCAGCGCAGCAACGAGCCCTCCGAGCCGTACGACTTCACCGCCCTGTGGGACGTACGGCTGGACACTCCGGCGCTGGCCGCGCCCGTGACCTGGGGGGTGCCGCAGTCGCACGGGCCGGTGACCTTCTGGTTCCCGCAGCATCTGGCGCGGGACGAGGAAGGGGAGTTGCCCGTGGCGGCGGATCTGGGCGACCTTCCGGTGTGGGGCGTGGACACGGTGGCGGAGCCGGGGCGGCTGCTCGCGGAGACGCTGACCCGCTTCGACGCGCGACTGCGGACGCTGCACGAGGACTCCCTCGCGGACCTGGAGACGTTCCTGTCGGAGCCGTTGCTGCGGGGCACCCTGCCGATGCAGCGGGACGGCGGGGTCTTCTCGCCGGTGCTGCTCGACGAGTCGGGGCGCGCCCTCGGCATGTTCCAGCTGCTGACCGACGTGGAGGTGGGGGAGCCGCTGCGGCAGAGCGTCCCCGGGAAGATCAATCTGGAGAGCCACCTGACGCAGGTGGTGAAGATCGAGGCCCAGTCGAGGTTCAGCAGCGGTGTGTCCCTGTCCGGGAGCGTCGGCCCGGCGCTCACCGGTGACCACAGCGAGGGGCACCCGGACGCTTCGCGGCGGGTCGGCGGCGGTGTGCTGGGGCGGGTCGCCGTCCAGGCGGGGACGAACGACGCGCTGACCCAGAGCGCCGGCACGGCACTGATGCACGCGGTGCGCACCAACCGCAGCCATCTGCTGGCGCCGGCGACGGTACGGCACACGCTGGTGCTGCATCGGCCGGGCGGCGGGCAGGAGCGCTTCGAGCCCGGCGACTGGCCGCGCGGGATGCATCTGCGGCTGCTGACCGCCGAGGACGCCCGGGGCCATGCCCCGGCCGACGACGAACTACGGCGCCTCCCAGCCGAGTTGGAGCATCTGCGGTCGATCGGCACCAACGCGGCACCGCTGGCCGTGGCGGGCACCGAACCCCTCTTCGTGCACGCCGAGAACTGGCTGCGCCGCGAGGGCTTCCTGCCCGGCGACACCAACGCCCGCAACCGGATGCTGCCCGACGAGGCGCTGGTGCAGGCCCAGTTGAACAATCTGCGCCGGTTCGAGCAGACCCGGTCGCAGATCGGACTGCGGGCGGCGACGGACGCCATGGTGGACGGCGGCCACTCGCTGTTCCTGGAGATCCCGACCGTGGGCGGCACCCGTCGAGTGAGGCTTGTGCTCAGCGCGGTGCGCGGCGAGGGCGAGAGCACGCACACCACGGTGCTGCCCGATGTGCAGGGCATCGGCCTGGCCTCGCTGGCGACGGTCGCCGGCGACTCGAACGGCTCGCAGTACGGGGCGTCGTACGGCGCCGGCGGTTCCTTCGGGCTGCCGGTGCGCGGCGGCGCGTGGACCCTCGGTGGGACCGGCGACCATGTGCGCTCCCACCGGGTGCAGCACGACAACAGCACGCAGTTGTCCCTCGGACACGACCAGCAGTTCATCGGCAGCGGCGCGGGACAGCGCAGTGAGGTGTTCGAGGTCCCGGCCGAGCTGGCGCTCGACCTGTACGAGGGGCCGGGGGAGGAGCCGCGGGTGCGGTTCGCCCAGGAGACGGTGGTGCAGCCGTACGAGCCGCACGGCGCGCCTCCGGCCGGTCCGCACCCTCCGCCGCCGGACCGGGTGCCGGGGACGCTGCGGCTTTCGGTGCCGACGCTCCGTACGCTGCCCGCCGACGAGCCCGCCCCGGCGGCGCCCGCCGCGCACACCGTGCGGGCCGCGGCCGACGCCGACCGCGCCCTGCTCGAACTGACCGACGAGCATGGCACCCCGCGGCCCGACTCGATACCGCTGCCGGACGACGCGATGGTGGAGGTGTTCCAGGCGTCGGCCGCGCTGGACGAGGCGTTCCGCGCGGTGCTCGGCAACACGTATGCGGGGCACCCGGCGCGCGGCCTGCTGGACGGGGCCTGGGACGCGGTGGCGGACCGCACGCCCGCGCCGGTGGCACGCGTCGGCCGGGCCGTGGGCGAGTCGCTGGCCGGCGCAGCCGCCACCGACCCGACCACGGTGGCGGCGGAGATGCTGACCGCCGCCCGCAGCCCCGCGGCCCTGCTCGCCCGCGGCCACCAGGTGTTCAAGGGCGCCTACGTGGTCGAGGGACTCACCCTGCCGGGGCTCGCCGCGGACGAGGTGCTGTCGGTGGAGATCCAGGGCGCCCTGCGCCGGCCGCGGGCGTCGGGCGAGCTCACGCAGTACTTCGAGTCCGGGCTGGCCGCAGCTGACGGGGCCGGGCAGCAGCGCGGGGTGTCCCACGGCGCCCAGTGGGCGGCCGGCTTCACCGCCGTCCGCAACGGTTCGTCGGTGCAGACGCCGGGCTCCGACCAGGCCGCGGGCAACGACGGCGACATCGGCGGCATGGACGACGGCGGCACGCTGCACACCCGCGCCGACGAACCCGAGCAGCAACAGGGCGCCCCGACGACGAGTACCGCGCCCCGGCATCCGAGCCTCAACCCTTCGGCCCGGTACACCCGTACCACCCGAGGCGACCGGGCACGGGCGCTGGCCTCCTCGACGGTCGTGAACCGTACGGCCACCGAGGCCGGCGCCCAGCACCGCATCACGGCCGACGCACTCCTGCTGGTGACGTTCCGCCGGGGCCGCCGCAACGTCGTCGGCAACGCGTTCGGGCAGGGCGAGGGCCGTACCGTGACGGTGGCGGTCGAACTGCCGGACGCCGTGCGGTTCCTGGCCACCCCGGCACAACTCCGGCGCCACGCCGCCTGGTTCACGCCGGTGGCCGGTCTCACGGTGCCCGAGGCGACCGTGGGCTCCGTGCCGCTGCCGCGCCGGTTCACCGCCTCCGGCGAAGTGGGCCTCGGCAGCGTCAACGGGATGGACCAGTTCACCGACGCCACACGGACGGTGCCGCGCCGCGACGCCCTGCGCCAGGAACTCCTCACACTGATCGAGGAAGAGGCATACGGCACGACCCGGCCCGGCCACGCGTCGTACCTCCCGGGCGTGGCCACCCGCATTGCCGACCTCACCTCCACGGCGGGCCTGCGCACCCTGCCCGGCCGCGGCCCCACCCGCGTCCAGCGCTTCCGCTTCCGGCACGTCGGCTACGGCGGCGCCCGCCTCGTCGAGGTCACGCTCACGGCCCGGCCGGATGCCGACGACCACGCGCTACGACTGCTGCGCGGCCACCCGGCGGCAACGGGCTCCGGCATCGAGCAGTACCACGGCCACACCCCGTCCTCGGTGACCGACCAGACCGCCGACAGCACCCGGCACTCCGGGTTCGTCCAGTTCCAGACCCGGCTCCCGCGGCCCACCGGCGGCCCCCGCACCGACCGCGCGGGCGCCCTGCTCAGCGCCGACACGGTGCGCGGCAACTCGGCCCGGGTCACCCGCGCCGCCGAGGACCGGCACTGGCTGCGCACCGACAACGTCGCCGACTTCGACGGCGTCCCGTACCGGATCACCGCCACCGTACGGTCCAGCGTGACCGCCGACTGGCTGGTGGACCTGCCGGGCAGCGTGCTCCAGCACGGCGTGCTCAGCCTGACCGACGCGAACACCCCGCTCGCCGACCGCGTCGCCCATCTCTTCCTCGGCCGCCCGACGCGCACCGCGACCGTGCACGCCACCGCCGCGCTGCGCTTCACCGGCAGCGAGACCGACGAACCCGCCCCGGCCGAGCGGCAGTCGACGCCGGGCCGGTCCGACCGCCGGCCCACGGCACCCGGACACCGCTTCACACCGGGCGGCCCCGCACCGGTCTTCGGCTTCGACGCGGGCACCGAACTCGCCGCCGCACTCGGCGAGGCGGCACCGGCCCTGACCCGCTCCTGGCGCTCGCTCGCCGCCTCCGACTCCGCGGACACCACCGCCGCACGGATCGGCGAACTCCTCCAGGCCGGCACGATCTCGCTGGACCACCCGCGCGGCCCGGGCGGCCTCACCACCACGATGCCGGGCGCCTACCCGTTCCAGAGTGCTCCCGGCACCCCGCCCCGGCTCACCCTGGAGCTGTACCGGCCGCGCCCGGTGACCGACACCGGGGACGTGACGGTGGACCGGGTGCGGCTCATCACGGTCAGCGCGGGCTCCTCCTCGCACGCGGGCCTCACCGGCGGCCTCTCGGCGCAGGGCGGCTTCAGCGCCGACGACTCCAACCGCCAACTCCTCGGCTTCACCGTGCCGGTACTGGCCCGCCAGGCGCAGGACCCGGGCACGGGCGCCACCGTCTCCGGCACCCGCCGCGAGTGGTTCAAGCACGGCAACACCACCACCCCGGAGGGTGCGCGCGGCACCCGCAGCCACGAGACCCTCGCCGACGCCCTGCTCACCGTCCACGGCCCGAACGGCACAAGGTATGTGACCGGCACGGTCCGGCTGCGTCCCCTGGAGCGCGACCTCCTGGGCCACGGCGTCACCGCTCCGCGCACCGACCCGGGCGTGTACGACGGCGCTTCCCTGACCCGCGCGGCGGCCGACGCCCAGGCTCAGGAAGGCCGCGCGGCCGGCGTCCTGCGCGACTGGCGCACGGTGCCGCTCCGCGACCTCCCGACCCTGCTGGCCCGCGGCATCGAGACGGCCCAGGCCCAGGCGCCCGACACCGCCCCCATGCTCCAGCTCTGGCTGGCCACGGACGGCGACCCGTCACAGACGGCCCGCGCCCTGTACGCCGCTTCGGGTACGGCCGCGCTCCTACAGCGCCCTGTCGAGCTCGCACTGCGGGACGGGGAGGGGGTGCGCTTCCGGCGGTTCGACAGGAACGGGGATCCGGAGGGGACGCCCGGGGTGGAGGAGCGCGGCGAGGAGGAGCGGGACGGCCGGGGCGGGCCGGACGGCTCGGGCCGGGGTGACCGGCGCCGGGACGGCGGGGCTCAGGACGACGCCGCGCACGACGCCGGCTGGAGGGCCGTACACGATCAGATACGGACGTTGGAGGCGGCCGGGCAGGCGGAGGACGACGCGCGGGCGCGGGAGGCGCAGCTCCAGGAGGGGATGCCGGAGGCCCGACGCGCGCTGGCGGAGGCGCTGCCGCCGGTGTCCCGGGCGGAACGGGACGTGACCGACGCCCGCGCCGCCGCGGACACCGCGGCCGACGGACTCGTCCTCGCCGAGCGGGCCGTGACTGACGCTGCCGAAGTCGATCACGAACGGCGCACCCGTGTAAGGGAGTTGACCGCCGATCTCCAGGACCGGACCGAGCGGGTGGCTGCCGTGACCCGGGCGGCGGGGGAGTTCCACGAGGCGGTCAGGACGGCGGAGGGAGAACTGGAGGCGGCGCGGGAGGCCGTACGAGAGGCGGCGGAACGGGCTGACCGACGGGTTGCCGACTCGACGGCTCAGGGCGGGAGTTCGGCCCACGACGAGGGCAACTCCGGCTCGGACGGCCCCGGTTCCCTCGCCCGGAGCGAGTCGCGCCGGAACCGGGCAGCGCGCGCACTGGACCGCGCACGGACGGAGGCCGAGGCGGCCGACCGCGCCGTGGAGACCGCCCGACACGCCGCCGACGACACCAGGGGCCGGCTCGGCCTGGCCCGGGACGCCGCCCGCGCCGCCGCCGACGCCCTGACCCGGGCCCGGAACCTCGCCGCGACGGCGACCGCGACGGACCGCACGGCCCGGCAGGCGCTCGCCGCGGCGACCGCACACCACGATCAGACGGTCGCCGCGCGGGACGCGGCCCAGGAGGAGTTGGACGCCCTCGGCCTGGAGATCACCGACGCCCTTGCCGAGCAGGCCAGGCAGGCGGCCCGGCAGCGCCACGCGGAACGGGACCTCGGCGATGTCGTGGCCACCCTGGAGGCACAGCGAGCGGCGGCGGGCGACGGCACGGCACTCCTGACGACCGGTTCCCTGGCCGCCACCCCGGCCACCTGGCCCCGCCGCACCCCCCGCCCGGCGCCGGCCCGCATCGGCGTCGGCCCGATGCCCGAAGTGACTGTGGAACCGGGGAACGAACCGGAGAACGAGCCGGAGTTCGAGCCCGAGGCGGAGCCTGAAGCAGCGCCCCAGGAACGGGAGTTCCGGCCGGGCGGAGCCGGGACCGAGGCCGGGGAGGAACCCGGGGATGAACGCGGTGAGGGCCGGCATCGCGCCGCCGTATCCCGGGCGCAGGGTCCGGAGACGTTCGCCCGTTCACTGGCTCAGTTGCTCACAGCCCCCGCCCCCGGCCCCACCGCTTCCGGTACCGCCCCCACCTGGCCCCGCACCCGCGACCCGCACGCCGCCCTCCTCACCTGGGCCCAGGCCGACGTGGCGGCTCACGGAGCACCCGACGACGCGGCACTCCCGGCCCCGGACACCTCGGTGCCGACCGACGCGCTGGCGGAAATCGGCGCCCTCACCGAGGAGTTGCGGGTCCAGTCGATCATGCAGAACGGCACGGTGACCGTGGCGGACGCCGGACTGGACGACCCCGCGCGCCTCGCCCTGGTGCTGGCCCGCCCCGACGACACCCTCGTCTACACGTCCACCCTGGCGGCCCTGGTCGCACGGAACACCGGCCGGCCGGTCCAGGTGCTCGGCCCCGACGGCCTTACCGACCGGTTCGGCCCGGCCGACGGCATCCCACTGACCCTGTACTTCGACGGCAACCGGTTCTCGGTCACCGCGCCCGCCCCGGGCGACGACTGACCGGTTGTCCCCCCACCATTTTCCTGGAAGGAACAGCATGTCCGGCAAGAACAGCCCGCAGCACCAGGCAGCGACGGGCGGGACGGAGCCCGCCCCGGCCCCGGACACCACCACGGGCGGCGCCTCCGGGAGCGCGGCGGCACTCCCGCCGACGAGCGGTGGGACGACGGCCGGCGCTTCGGCGGCCGCGGCGCGGGCGGAAGCGGCGCTCACGACACCGACTCAACTCCCGTCCACCGGCGGGGGAGTGACTCCGAAAGCCGCTGCCGGCACCGACGAAGCCGCACTCCCGGCAGCGGACCCCGACACCCACGCCGACCCCACCTCCACGTCCGCAGCCGCCTCCGACCCGGACCCGGACCCGGAGGCCGCCACGGCCACGGCCACCGCAGCCTCGTCGGAATCCGGGGCCGGCTCCGGAACCGGTGAGGAAACGGCCGCCGCGGCCCCCGCTTTCGGCCGCCCCTCCCGGGGACTCCTCGCCGGCGCCGCGATAGCCGGCGCGCTGCTGATCGGTGTGCCGTTCCTGGTGTCCGGAATGCTCGGCAGGTCGAGTTCGGACAAGAAGCCGTCGGAGCAAGTGGCCGACGCCGGAACCGTGTTGAGCAGCGCGACGGCGAACATCGGTGCCGGCGCCTACGGTTCGGCCAGCCCGGACCCGGCCTCGCCGAAGCCGACCGACTCGAACACGGTGGGCGGCGGCAGGAACAACACGGTGAAGAAGGGCGCGGGAGCCGTGGCCGCCGGTGCCGGTTCGGGTGCCGGAGTGATCGCGGGCAGCTCCGCCGAGGCACCCAAGAAGGCTTCCTCCGGCGGGAGTTCGAAGAAGACCACCACCAAGGTGACGGCCACCAGGACGGTGACCACCGCGCCCGGCACCACGATCTACAGCCACGCCTCCAACAAGTGCATCGAGATGGTGGGCCACAAGGGCGCGGACGGCTCCCCCCTGCAGATCTGGAGCTGCAACGGCAACAACTGGCAGAAGTGGGACTTCCGTTCGGACGGCACGGTCCGTTCGATGGGCCTGTGCATGGACGTCGCCTGGGGCTCGTCGGCGAACGGCGCGGTGATCCAGCTCGCGGTCTGCAGCGGCAACCCGGCCCAGCAGTTCCGCCTCAACTCCAGCAACGACCTGGTCAATCCGCAGGCCAACAAGTGCGTCGACGTCAAGGACCAGAAGACCGGCAACGGCACCCGACTCCAACTCTGGGACTGCAACGGCCAGGACAACCAGAAGTGGAGCACCCGCTGAGCGCGGCGGTGCCGCCGCACCCGTGAAGGCACGGCGGCACCCCTTGCCTGCTTCTCAGATGTCCCGGAAGATCTCGATCTGCGCCCCGATCGAGTTGAGCCGCTCCGCCAGGTCCTCGTAACCCCGGTTGATGACATACACGTTCCGCAGCACGGACGTGCCCTCCGCCGCCATCATCGCCAGCAGGACGACCACGGCCGGCCGCAGGGCCGGCGGGCACATCATCTCGGCGGCGCGCCAGCGGGTCGGGCCCTCGACCAACACGCGGTGCGGGTCGAGGAGTTGGAGGCGCCCGCCGAGGCGGTTGAGGTCGGTGAGGTAGATCGCGCGGTTGTCGTAGACCCAGTCGTGGATGAGGGTCTGGCCCTGCGCGACCGCCGCGATCGCCGCGAAGAACGGCACGTTGTCGATGTTGAGGCCGGGGAACGGCATGGGGTGGATCTTGTCGATCGGCGCCTCCAGTTTGGAGGGCCGGACCGTGAGGTCCACCAGGCGCGTACGGCCGTTGTCCGCGAAGTACTCGGGGGTGCGGTCGTGGTCGAGGCCCATCTCCTCCAGGACCGCGAGCTCGATCTCCAGGAACTCGATGGGCACCCGGCGGACCGTCAGCTCCGACTCGGTGACGACGGCGGCGGCCAGCAGGCTCATCGCCTCGACCGGGTCCTCGGAGGGGGAGTAGTCGACGTCGACGTCGATGGTCGGCACGCCGTGCACGGTGAGGGTGGTGGTGCCGATGCCCTCGACCCGTACGCCGAGCGCCTCCAGGAAGAAGCAGAGGTCCTGGACCATGTAGTTCGAGGACGCGTTGCGGATGACCGTGGTGCCGTCGTGGCGGGCGGCGGCGAGCAGCGCGTTCTCGGTGACGGTGTCGCCGCGTTCGGTCAGCACGATCGGCCGGTCGAGGGTGACGGACCGGTCGACCTGGGCGTGGTAGAGGCCCTCGGTCGCCGCGATGTCGAGGCCGAAGCGGCGCAGCGCGATCATGTGCGGCTCGATGGTGCGGGTGCCGAGGTCGCAGCCGCCCGCGTACGGCAGCTTGAAGCTGTCCATGCGGTGCAGCAGCGGGCCGAGGAACATGATGATCGAGCGGGTGCGGCGAGCGGCCTCCGCGTCGATCGACGCCATCTCCAGCTCGGCCGGTGGCACGATCTCCAGGTCGACGCCGTCGTTGATCCAGCGGGTGCGGACGCCGATCGAGCCGAGTACCTCCAGAAGGCGGTACACCTCCTCGATCCGCGCGACCCGGCGCAGCACTGTGCGCCCCTTGTTGAGGAGCGAGGCGCACAGCAGTGCCACGCACGCGTTCTTGCTGGTCTTCACGTCGATGGCGCCGGAGAGCCGACGACCGCCGACCACCCGCAGATGCATCGGGCCGGCATAGCCCAGTGAGACGATTTCGCTGTCCAGCGCTTCACCGATTCGCGCGATCATCTCAAGGCTGATGTTTTGGTTGCCGCGCTCGATGCGGTTGACGGCGCTCTGGCTGGTGCCGAGTGCCTCGGCAAGCTGCGTCTGTGTCCAGCCCCGGTGCTGGCGGGCGTCACGGATGAGCTTGCCGATACGTACGAGGTAGTCGTCTGCCATGAGGCCGAGGTTATCTCAGATATGAGATGGCGCCTCTTGAGGGGGCCGTTCGGGTGACGCCCGGTCAGTCGTGCTTCTTGGTACGAGTCTTACGCCACCCGAAAGGTCCGGGCAAATCCATTGATGTCGTACGACGTCCTGTGGTGCTGCGTGTGTGCCGCGGGCCGTGCTTGCCACCCGTGGTGAACGACATGGACCCCTTGTTGATGTTCAGTCGAAGCCAGGGAAGTATCCGGAAACTCTTGCGGAACGTGAGCGGCATTCCCGCCCCCTTTCGTCCCGCACCGGGTACCCCGAACACCCGGGGATATGGCGGCAGTTCGGCGGGGCGGGTGCCGGGGTGCCGTGGAAGGTGATCGACGGCCGGCCCCGCGAGGCGGTGAAGTCGTTGAGCGCGTCGGCGATGTCCGTGGAAGTGACGGGGTTGGCCTCCTCCGGTGCCTCGCTCGCGGCGACGCTGAACTTGATCGTTGGGCTGCGGGCACTCGAAGCCCAGGGAGGCCGTCCCCGCGAAGAGCGCTCCGGCGGGGAAGTCGGCCGGCACGGTGTCCGCGGTGTCGGTGGTTTCCGCGGCGGTCTGGGCCGGCTGCGCTGTCGCCGCGCCGCCGACCGGCGCGCCGACGGCGGTCGTTCCGGAGTGTTCGAGCAGAGACCGTCTCGAAATCCTGGACAGGGTTCCCCTCGTCCGGCGAACGGGATCGTCCGGTTGTGAGGGGGTGGGGGCGGCCGGGCATGACCAATCCGCGCCCGTGTACTAGAGTTATCTCGACATCGAGATATCTGCCGAGGTGCACCGCAGCCGCACACTCCGCCGATCCAGCAGTAAGGCTTGCCTAACTTAGCCTTACCTTAGCGGATCGGCCGAGACGTTGTGGCGGCAGGATGCGGTGGGAACGCGCACATCAATGAAGGAGACTGTCGTGTCGGCGAACAGCTTCGACGCCCGCAGCACGCTGCAGGTGGGCGACGAGTCGTACGAGATCTTCCGCCTGGACAAGGTGGAGGGCTCGGCCCGGCTCCCCTACAGCCTTAAGGTCCTGCTGGAGAATCTGCTCCGCACCGAGGACGGCGCGAACATCACCGCCGACCACATCCGCGCCCTCGGCACCTGGGACTCGCAGGCCCAGCCGTCGCAGGAGATCCAGTTCACGCCGGCCCGTGTGATCATGCAGGACTTCACCGGCGTGCCCTGCGTGGTGGACCTCGCGACCATGCGTGAGGCCGTGAAGGAGCTGGGCGGCGACCCGGCGAAGATCAACCCCCTGGCGCCGGCCGAGCTGGTCATCGACCACTCCGTCATCGCCGACAAGTTCGGCACCCACGAGGCGTTCGCGCAGAACGTCGAGCTGGAGTACGGCCGCAACCGCGAGCGCTACCAGTTCCTGCGCTGGGGCCAGACCGCGTTCGACGAGTTCAAGGTCGTCCCGCCGGGCACCGGCATCGTCCACCAGGTCAACATCGAGCACCTCGCTCGTACGGTCATGGTGCGCAACGGCCAGGCCTACCCCGACACCCTCGTCGGCACCGACTCGCACACCACGATGGTCAACGGCCTCGGTGTGCTGGGCTGGGGCGTCGGCGGCATCGAGGCCGAGGCCGCGATGCTCGGCCAGCCGGTCTCGATGCTCATCCCGCGCGTCGTCGGCTTCAAGCTGACCGGCGAGCTCACCCCGGGCACCACCGCCACGGACCTCGTGCTGACCATCACCGAGATGCTCCGCAAGCACGGCGTGGTCGGCAAGTTCGTCGAGTTCTACGGCGAGGGCGTCTCCGCCACCTCCCTCGCGAACCGCGCCACCATCGGCAACATGTCGCCGGAGTTCGGCTCCACCGCCGCGATCTTCCCGATCGACGACGAGACCATCAAGTACCTGAAGCTGACGGGCCGCGACGCCCAGCAGCTCGCGCTCGTCGAGGCGTACGCCAAGGAGCAGGGCCTCTGGCTCGACCCGGCCGCCGAGCCCGACTTCTCCGAGAAGCTGGAGCTCGACCTCGCCACGGTCGTCCCCTCGATCGCCGGTCCGAAGCGCCCGCAGGACCGCATCGTCCTCGCGAACGCCTCCGAGCAGTTCAAGAGCGACGTGCGCAACTACGTCGCCGACGACGACGAGGCGGGCAAGGAGTCCTTCCCGGCCTCCGACTCCCCGGCCGCCGCCAACGGCGTCCCGTCGAACCCGGTCACGGTCACCGCCCCCGACGGCTCGACCTACGAGCTGGACCACGGCGCGGTGACGGTCGCGGCCATCACCTCCTGCACCAACACCTCGAACCCGTACGTCATGGTCGCCGCCGCGCTCGTCGCGAAGAAGGCCGTGGAGAAGGGGCTGACGCGGAAGCCCTGGGTCAAGACGACCCTCGCGCCCGGCTCCAAGGTCGTCACCGACTACTTCGACAAGGCGGGGCTCACCCCCTACCTCGACAAGGTCGGCTTCAACCTCGTCGGCTACGGCTGCACCACCTGCATCGGCAACTCCGGCCCGCTGCCGGAGGAGGTCTCCAAGGCCGTCAACGACCATGACCTGGCCGTGACTTCGGTGCTCTCCGGCAACCGCAACTTCGAGGGCCGGATCAACCCGGACGTCAAGATGAACTACCTGGCGTCCCCGCCGCTGGTCGTCGCGTACGCCCTCGCGGGCTCCATGAAGGTGGACATCACCAAGGACGCGCTCGGCGTCGACCAGGACGGCAAGCCGGTCTACCTCGAAGACATCTGGCCGACCGAGGCCGAGGTCAACGACGTCGTGGCGAACGCCATCGGCGAGGACATGTTCAACAAGTCCTACCAGGACGTCTTCGCGGGCGACGCCCAGTGGCAGGCGCTCCCCATCCCCGAGGGCAACACCTTCGAGTGGGACGCGCAGTCGACCTACGTCCGCAAGCCCCCGTACTTCGAGGGCATGACGATGGAGACCACGCCGGTCTCGGACATCGACGGCGCCCGCGTGCTCGCCAAGCTCGGCGACTCGGTCACCACCGACCACATCTCGCCCGCCGGTGCCATCAAGGCCGACACCCCGGCCGGCAAGTACCTCACCGAGCACGGCATCGAGCGGCGTGACTTCAACTCCTACGGCTCCCGCCGGGGCAACCACGAGGTCATGATCCGCGGCACCTTCGCCAACATCCGCCTGCGCAACCAGGTCGCGCCGGGCACCGAGGGCGGCTTCACGCGTGACTTCACGCGGTCCGCCGAAGGTGAAGGAGGGGCCCCCGTCTCCTTCATCTACGACGCCTCGCGCAACTACATCGAGCAGGGCATCCCGCTGGTCATCCTGGCCGGCAAGGAGTACGGCTCCGGCTCGTCCCGCGACTGGGCCGCCAAGGGCACCGCCCTCCTCGGCGTCAAGGCCGTCATCGCCGAGTCCTACGAGCGCATCCACCGCTCGAACCTCATCGGCATGGGCGTCATCCCGCTCCAGTACCCGGCGGGCCAGTCCGCCGAGTCCCTCGGTCTGACCGGCGAGGAGTCCTTCTCCGTCTCCGGCATCACCGAGCTGAACGACGGCACCACCCCCGCCACGGTCAAGGTCACCACCGACACCGGTGTGGAGTTCGACGCGGTCGTCCGCATCGACACCCCCGGCGAGGCCGACTACTACCGCAACGGCGGCATCCTGCAGTACGTGCTGCGCAACCTGATCCGCAACTAGCCGATCCGGTAAGGCAGTTGAGGGCCGCATCCCCGGCGACGGGGGTGCGGCCCTCCGCCGTTGTGCTACAGCCAGCCGCGCTGAGCGGCCCGCAGCCCGAGCTGGAAGCGGCTCGCCGCCCCGAGCCGTTCCTGCAGGTCGCCCACCCGCCGCCGCAGCGTGCGCAGGCTGATCCCGAGATGGCGGGCGACCGCCTCGTCCTTCAGCCCGGCCGCCAGCAGCCGTGTCAACGCCTGCTCGTCCTCCGAGAGTTCGCCGTTCCCCCCGGGCCGCCCGAGCGGAGTCGCCTGCTGCCAGGCCAGCTCGAAGAGCTTCTGCAGGGCCTCGGTCACCGCCGAGTGCCGTACGACGACGGCGCAGTAGCCGCCCGCCGCCGACGAGGTCAACGGGAGCAGTGCCCGGCGTCCGTCGACCACCAGCAGCTTGAGCGGCACGGACGGCAACACCCGGGCCTGCTCGCCGAGTTCGACCATGTTCCAGGCGCGGGACAGAGTGTTCGGATCCTCCAGGGCGGTCGCCGCGCAGATGCCGCGCGAGACGATCCCGCGCTTGAGCAGGTCGGCCTGGAGGTCCACCTGCGGTGCGGGCGGGGCGAGGTAGGGCGGGGTGTCGAAGAGGCACACCTCGTGCTCCGCGCGGGCGTACATCTCCTCCAGGCGGGCCGCGATGGCGCCCTCGCCCTCGGCGACCTCGATCAGCCGGGACGGCTCCTCGCGCAGCAGCCCCGCCTCGTACGCGGTGGCCATCTCCTCGGCGGTGGCGGCGACCAGTTCGGACTCCGTCTCGCGCCGCCGGATCAGCGCGCGGATCGCCACCCGCGGATCCACCGCGCGTAACCCGCCCATGGAGTCGGGCGGCTGGAGCAGTCCCAGCGCGAGCAACCGGTCGCAGGCCTCGCGCAGCTCGGCCGGGGTCGCCCTGGCCAACAGCGCCCAGCCGTCCGCGCCGGCGTCGGGCTGATGGAGAATCGACCGGTACACCCGCTCGTCGAAAGCGGAGACCCCCACCGCAGCCCAGGGGCTCGCGGCAGGGGTCTGTCGTGCAGGATCCTGTGCCGTGTTCACCATGGCTCGCCACGGTAGAGCGTGTTTGTTAAGAAGCTTTACCGTGGCTGCTCGCGCCGGCCGCTCACTTCGGGCTCACTTCAGGCCGAACGCCCGCAGTACGGTCTGGTCGATCGCGTTGCCGTCGCGGTCGGTGGCCCGCACGCGCAGCGACACCGACGCGGCGCCCTTCACGGGTCTGAACCGTGCCTCGCCCTTCGTGACACTCATCTCCTTCCAGGACGCTCCATCGTCGTAGGAGACCCAGGCCTTCAGACTGCTCGCCCGGATGCTCCCCGACTGCTTCGCGACCGGCAGCCCGACCGTCAACGCCCGCTTGCCGTCAGCCCGGTTGATGAGGTAGGTGGCGGCCTCGCGGCCCTCCCCGCGCCGTACGTCGACGGCGTTCTTGCCGTCCGGTCCGACGGTGAGGGTCACGGTGTCGCCGGTGATGAGGGTGACGGTCTGCGGTGGGGTGGTGCTCGGGCCCGTGAGGTGGGTGGAGACCGTGGAACCGGCGGCGGCCGTCGCGGGCGTGAGAGCCCCCGCGAGCAGTCCGGCCGTTCCGGCCACGGCCCACAGGGCGTGGAGTCTTCGCATGGGTGGACGTCCTCCCCTGAACGCGGAAACGCTTCCGCCCGGTGAGCGGAAGCCGGCCATCAGAGTGAGTGCCGGGGCGACGGCGGCTCAAGGGAATCACGTGGCCGGAGAGTGCCAACGCCTCCTTTGGCCAAGGGAGTTGGAGAAAACACCAGGCGGCGGGCCAGGGCCGTCGCCCCTCGCCCGCCGCGTACACCGGTCCGCTCGCACGGCTGCGCCTCAGGTGGAACACAGGATTCCCTCAGCGGACCGGGACAGAATCCGGACATGACTGGCACCACCGGGTCCCGCAGCAGCCGCGTCCGCGTGCTCATCGTCGACGACGAGCCCGCGCTCACCGAACTGCTCTCCGTCGCGGTCACCGAGGCCGGCTGGCGGCCCTACCCCGCGCCGGACGGGCACAGCGCGCTGCGGATCGCCCGTGGCTGCGCCCCGCACGCCGTCGTCCTCGACGGCATGCTGCCCGACCTGGACGGCGTACAGGTGCTGCGCCGGCTGCGCTACGAGAACCCGAGGCTGCCCGTCCTCATGCTCACCGCGCGCGACGCGATCGAGCACCGCCTCGACGGTCTGGAGGCGGGCGCCGACGACTACGTCACCAAGCCCTTCTCCCTGGAGGAGGTCGTGCTGCGGCTGCGCGGACTGCTGCGCCGGGCCGGCAGCGAACGGCTCCCGGCCGACGAGTCGGTACGGGTCCTCGGCGATCTCGTGCTGTCCGGCGAGACCCGCGAACTGCGCCGCGCCGGTGAGCCGATCCAGCTCACCGCCAAGGAGTTCGACCTGCTCACCCTGCTCCTCGACCATCCCCGCCAGGTGCTGAGCAAGGCGCAGATCCTCGACCACGTGTGGAGCACCTCCTTCGACGGAGGCGGCAACCTCGTCGAGGTCTACATCTCCAGCCTCCGCCGGAAGATAGACCGGGGCCGCGCGCCGATGATCCACACCGTGCGGGGGATGGGATACGCCATACGGCCCGTGGAGGACGGCAGATGAACCTCCTGACCAGCAACCGAGGCCGCCTGCACGGCCGTTCACTCCGTACCCGCCTGCTGCTCTTCATCAGCGCCACCCTGGTCGTCGTCTGCACCGCGATGTCCCTCACCACCGTCTTCGTCCAACGCGCCTATCTGCTGGGCGACTTGGACGACCGGGTCGGCGACGCGGCCCAACGCAGCCTGGGCGGGGCCGAACACCACCCGGGCTTCGACGCGGACCTCGGGTTCCTCATGGAGAACGGCCACGCCGTCGGGACGCTCGCCGCACGGTTCGACGCCAACGGCAAGATCATCGCCGCGGCCGTCGTCAGACAGGACGCCCCGCCCCAGAACCTCACCGCCACCCAGCGCACGGCCCTCGCGGGCATCACCGCCGACAGCGCGAAGCACACCCGGTCCGTGCCCGGCCTCGGCACCTACCGGCTCACCGCCCTCGACACGGATGGCGTCCGGGTACTCACCGGCCTCCCGATGGACGACGTACAGCACATGATCAGCGGTCTGGTGGTGGTCGAGGCGGCCGTCGCCCTCGCCGGACTGACCGCGGCGGGCTGCCTGTGCGCGGTGGTCATACGTCGGCAGCTACGGCCACTCGGCCGGGTCGCCGCCACCGCCGTCGAGGTCTCCCGCTCACCGCTCGGCCACGGCCAGGTCACCACGCTCACCCGGGTGCCCGAGCGGGACACCGACCCGGGCAGCGAGGCCGGCCAGGTCGGCGCCGCGCTCAACCGCATGATCGACCACGTCGAGTCCTCGCTCGCCGAACGCCAGCGCAGCGAGGAGCAGATGCGCCGCAGCGAGGAACGCATGCGCCGCTTCCTCGCCGACGCCAGTCACGAACTCCGCACCCCGCTGGCCTCGATCGCGGGCTACGCCGAGCTGATGAACCGCGGCACCGACCGCATCGAACCCGGGCTCGCCTGGCGCCGGGTCACCGCCGAGTCGGCGCGGATGACGGGTCTGGTGGAGGACCTGCTGCTGCTCGCCCGGCTCGACGAGGGTCGGCCGCTGCAGTCCGCCGAGGTGGACCTCGCGGCCGTGCTCGCCGAGGCGGTGTGGGACGCGCGCGCCGCCGGCACCGGCCACGAGTGGCAGCTCCAGCTGTCCCTGGACGCCCCGGCCCTGGTGATCGGCGACGAGGCCCGCCTGCACCAGGTGTTGGCCAACGTGTTGGCCAACGCGCGTATGCACACGCCTGTTGGCACGACGGTCACGGCGAGCGTCGAGGCCACAGCCGCCCGCACCGTCGTCATCCGGGTGCGCGACGACGGCCCCGGCATCCCCCCGGCCCTGCTGCCCACCGTCTTCGAACGCTTCACCCGCGCCGACGCCTCCCGAGCCCGGGCCGGCGGCAAGGAGGGCGGCTCCGGCCTCGGCCTGGCCATCGCGACGGCGATCACCGCGGCCCACGGCGGCCGCATCGACGTGACCAGCGTCCCCGGCCGCACGGAGTTCACCATCGAACTCCCGGCGGCCGAACTCCCGGCTGCCGAACCACAGATACGCGCCCGTACGGCGCCGGTCCAGCCGCTGTACGGGCGCGTGTCCGCGACTGACTGCTAGGGAGCGGTCGTGAACGAGTCGAAGTCGGCCTCGCCCGTGGTGCCCGAGGCGTGCGAGGTCTGGGTCGGGCCGACGTCCTGGGTGGCCGCGGCGGTCGGGACAGCGATGGTGCCGACCAGGTTCCAGGTGACGTCGTCGGTGGAGTAGTAGTCGCTGTACGTGGTGCCGCTACGGACCAGCCTCAGCCACGACGGGTAGACGGCGGTGCCGGTGGAGTCCTGCGAGTCCAGCTCTCCGTCGCCGTCGCTGTCCCAGTCGAGCAGGTAGCCGTTGCCCGCGGTCGCCACGAGGGCCAGATAGCCGGGGGAGGTGTCGGGCTGCGTGATGTCGTTGCGGACCATGATCCCGGCCTTGGCCCAAACGTCGGTGTCCGACCGGGAGTTGATCTTCACGGTCGTCACCGAACCGTCGTGCTCGGCACCCGGCAGACAGACCGTGCCGTACTCGTTGGTGCCGTTGTACAGGTCAGCGCCCTGGGCCCGGACGCCGAGTTGGGTCCCGGACTGGCTGAAGCTCACGGTGGTGGAGGCGAACGTCCTGTACGGGGCGGTCGCTTGGTGGTTGACGGTGACCGTGTCATCGGCGGCCAGCCGTGTCTGCCCCGCCGACTTGAAGCGGTAAGTGGCGCTCCCCTCGAAGTCGCTGGAGTCGAAGAGCTTCGCCGAGGGCGGGACGGAGACGGAGTAGGTGACCTTCAGCGCACGCCCGCCGCGAATCGTCTTGGCCCGAGTCGCCGAACGCGTGGTGATCTTCGTGCCGGCCGGCCCGGTGAGGGCCAGGGCGGCGTCGGTGACGGGCCGCGACCCGTTGTCGGAGAGGACCGCGGTGACGGTACGCGTGGTGCTGTCACTGGACGCGGGCGCCCAGTTGAGCCCGAACGACACGTCCGGCGCCGCGCCCCTCACCACGTGGCGACTGCCGTGCACCCGGTACAGAAGGCGCCGATCGCGACGGGATCGAACGAGCCCGGCTCCCGAACAGGCCCGCCCCGAGAGCCACTTCAATTACCGCCCACCGTTTACAGCCTCCCCGGTCCGCGCTAACTTCACGGACAGTGGGGTGGGAGCGCTCCCACCCGCCCGGCGGTCCGGAACCCGCCGGGTGTGGCCGGGTCGCCCCACCCCACGCCTTCACCTCCGCACGTTCCGAACGACCGCCGAGCGAAGGTAGAACTGTCATGGCTATGACAATCTTGAGAACCGATCAACGATTACCGCGCCCCACCCGTCGACGAGCCCTCTTCCTCGTCCTGTTGGCCCTGCTCACCACGCTCCCCGCCCTGGCCCTGGTCCTCGCCGCCGGAGGCCGGGCGGAGGCCCACGGCACCCCCATGAAACCCGGCAGCCGCACCTTCCTCTGCTGGCAGGACGCGCTCACCGGCACCGGCGAGATCAAGCCGATCAACCCGGCCTGCAAGGCGGCCCAACAGGTCAGTGGGACAACGCCGTTCTACAACTGGTTCTCCGTGCTGCGCTCCGACGGAGCCGGCCGCACCCGCGGCTTCGTGCCCGACGGCCAGTTGTGCAGCGGCGGCAACCCCAACTTCACCGGTTTCAACCTCCCGCGCGACGACTGGCCCCTCACCCACCTCACCTCGGGTGCGACGGTCGACTTCTCGTACAACGCCTGGGCGGCGCACCCGGGTTGGTTCTACGTCTACATCACCAAGGACGGCTTCGACCCGACGAAGACACTCACCTGGGACGACATGGAGGACACCCCGTTCCTCACGGTCGACCACCCGCCGCTCAACGGCACCCCGGGCACCGTCGAGGCCAACTACTCCTGGACCGGGCAGCTTCCGGCGAACAAGTCGGGACGGCACATCATCTACATGGTGTGGCAGCGCTCGGACAGCACCGAGACCTTCTACTCCTGCTCCGACGTCGTATTCGACGGCGGCAACGGAGAGGTGACGGGTATTCACGACCCGGGCAACCCCACCGACCCGGTACCCGGGATCTGTTCGGCCAGCCGCCGTACGACGGGCAGTTGGCCCGGCGGCTACCAGTCCGAGGTGACCGTCACCAACTCCGGAGACGTCCCGATGCTCGGCTGGATGGTCAACTGGACGCTCCCGGGCGGCCAGTCGGTCGCCAGCCTCTGGAACGGCAACGCGACCTACACCGGCCAGGACGTGATGGTCCACAACGCCGACTGGAACGGGTCGCTGAGTCCGGGGCAGAGCACCACCTTCGGCTATGTGGTGAACGGCGACGGCGGTGACCCGGCAACTGCCCTTCCCTGCCAGGTCGGTTGAGCCCATGCTCGGGGCGGACCCGGTGGACGGGGGGCCACCGGGTCCGCGAGCCGGATGGGCGATGGGGGTGAGCCCACCCGGGTGGTGCGTGGCTTGGGGCGACACTGCGATGCGACAACGTTGTCAAATGGTCTGCATATGACTCTACCGCCTCAACGGACAACGATGTCAACCCAGTTGGCCTGCGGACGCCGTCCGAGTGGCTGCCGCGCGTGCCCTCGCCGGCCCATGCGCTCTTCCGTGGTACGGGTGGCGCACGTTACTGTCCCTGCGGCTTGTGCGACCTGTGGTGCGCGACCCGTCCGAAGGAGGAGGGGCCGCGTCATGCGTTTCCGTCCCATGTCCCTGTTGCTCGCCGCCGCGCTCGCGGTCGGCGGCGCCACCCCCGCTCTGGCGGCCACCACCGCCCCACCGCAACTCGTCAAGGACCCCAGCGCCTACGTCGATCCGCTGATCGGCACCAAGAACGGCGGCAATGTCTTTCCGGGCGCCGTCGTGCCCTTCGGCATGCTCTCCTGGAGTCCGGAGAACACCAGAGGCAGCGCCACCAGCACCGCCGCGCCGGGCGGCTACCAGTACGACGCCACCCGCATCCGCGGCTTCAGCCTCACCCACATGTCCGGTACGGGCTGCGCGGGCGGCAGCGGCGACATCCCGTTCTTCCCGTACGCCGGCGAGGTCACCTCCTCGCCGGCGAGCGACACCAAGGACGCCGTCTACGCCTCCGACTTCAGCCACACCGCGGAGACCGCAGAGCCCGGCCACTACAAGGTCGGCCTCGCGTCCGGTGTCACGGCCGACCTCACCGCGACGGCCCGCACCGGCTCCGGCCGCTTCACCTACCCGGCCGACAAGCCCGCCTCACTGCTGATCCGCACCGCCAACTCCGAGGTGGGCTCCACCGATTCGTCGGTCACCATCGACCCGGCGACCCGCACGGTCTCCGGCTCGGTCACCTCCGGCAACTTCTGCGGGTACCTCGACCCCGAGGGCCAACGCGCCTACTACACGCTCTATTTCACCGCCACCTTCGACCGCGCCTTCAAGACCACCGGCACCTGGCAGGACGACAGGCTGACCCCGGGATCGACCTCCGCGACCGGCGGCACCGGCGGCTTCACCGACGGCGGCCGTCCCGTCGCGGGCAAGGGCGCCGGCGGCTACGTCGAGTTCGAGCCCGGCACCGGCCCGGTCGGCGTCAAGGTCGGTATCTCCTACGTCAGTCGGGCCGGCGCAGAGGCCAACCTCAAGGCGGAGAACCCGCCGAAGCGCTCCTTCGACGCCGTCGAGGACGCGGCCCACCGAGCCTGGCGCGACCGGCTCGGCGCGATCAAGGTCGGCGGCGGCACCGACACCGAGCGCACCACCTTCTACACCGCGCTCTACCACTCCCTTCTGCACCCGAACGTCATCAGCGACGCCGACCGCAGATACACGGGCAGCGACGGCAAGGTGCACAAGGTCGGGCGGGGGCACCAGGCGCAGTACGGCACCTTCTCCGGCTGGGACGTCTACCGGTCGCAGGTCCAGCTGCTCACCCTCCTCAACCCGAGCACCGGATCGGACATCGCGCAGTCCCTCTACGAACTCGCCCAGCAGAACGGCGGGATCTGGGACCGCTGGCTGCACGGCGCGAGCGGTACCCACGTCATGAACGGCGACCCCTCGCCCACCGCGCTGGCCGGCATCCGGGCCTTCGGCGGCACGGACTTCGACCTGAAGGGGGCCCTGGCCTCCCTCGTCCAGGCAGCCACCGTACCGACCGCCCAGGACCTGTCCTCCTCGGGCAAGCCGGTGCTGTCGGTGGGCCAACGCCCGTCCCTCGACAAGTACTTGAACCTGCACTACATGCCGTCCGTCTCCAACGCCTGGGGCGGCGCCGCCGAGACGCTGGAGATGTCCGCGGCGGACTTCGCGCTCTCCCAACTCGCCACGGCGGCGGGGAAGAAGACCACGGCGGCCGACTTCGCCAAGCGTGCCCAGTGGTGGCAGAACAACTTCAACATCGCCGCCGACCCCACCGGCGGCTACATCGCCAACCGGAAGGCGGACGGCAGCTGGGTCACCGGCTTCACCCCGGGCACCGGCAACGGCTTCGTGGAGGGCACGGCCGCCCAGTACACCTGGATGGTCCAGCACAACCCGGCGGGCCTCTTCGCGGCGATGGGCGGCACCGACAAGGCCCTTGCCCGCCTCGACTCCTTCTTCCACGAGGCGGACGGGAGCTGGGCCTTCACGGGCAGCGGCGGCGACAAGTCCGAGCTGGACAACGAGCCGTCCGTCAACGTCCCCTACCTCTACGACTACGCGGGCGCGCCCTACAAGACGCAGGAGACGGTCAGGGCGGCCATGAAGCAGCTCTGGACGACCGACCCCGCCGGCATCCCCGGCAACGACGACCTCGGCGAGATGTCGTCCTGGTACGTCTTCTCCGCCCTCGGCATGTACCCGCAGGTCCCCTCCCGGGCCGAACTCACCCTCGCCTCACCGCTGTTCGAGCGCATCGAGATCAAGCGCCCGCAGGGCAACGACATCTCCATCCACGCGCAGGGCGCCGCGACCGACGCCCCGTACATCCAGTCTCTGAAGGTCAACGGCCGTACCAGTGACCGTCCCTGGCTCTCGTCCTCGATCGTGAGGAACGGCGGCACCCTCGACTACACCCTCTCCACCACCCCGAACCGCACCTGGGGCAGCGACCCCGCCGACGCCCCGCCGTCCTTCCGGACCGGCGAACAGCCGTACCAGATCGGGGTCGGCCCGACCGCCGCGACCCTCGCGCCCGGCGACACCACCAAGGTCGACATCAAGGCCCTGTCCCTGAGCGGCGGTACCGGACCCGAGGTGCGCTACAGCGTCGAGACCCCTGCCGGAGTCACGGCAACTCCCGCGCAGGGAACGGTCGTCGACGGCTCCCAGGACATCACCCTCACGGCCGCCGACGACGTCAGGCAGGGCTTCTACGACGTGAAGGTCACCGTCACCTCGGGCGACACGTCGTACGAGCAGCCGGTGTCCCTCACGGTGGCCGCGCCCGGCACCCTCCTCGCCGCCTACAACAACACCGGCGTCTCCGACGACACCGGCGAGCACGACGAGGCGGACTACGACGGAGGCGGCTGGAGCTACTCCCTGCAGGCGCTCGCGGCGGCCGGGCTCACCCCGGGCGGTACGGGCACGGTGGACGGGCTCGGCTTCACCTGGCCGGGCTCGCCGAACGGGCGCCCGGACAACGTCTCGACGGCCGGTCAGACGCTCCAGCTCCCGCAGCCCGCAGCCAACTTGTCCTTCGTCGGCAGCGCGGTCAACGGCAACCAGCAGACGAAGGCGACCGTCACCTACACCGACGGGAGCACCGACGTCATCGACCTCTCCTTCACGGACTGGACGGTCGGCGGGGGCGGCGGCACCGTGCAGTACGGCAACGAGGTCGTCGCCAGGACCGCGTACCGCAATGTCGCGGGTGCGGACAAGGACCCGGTCGTCACCTATGTGTTCGCCACCAAGCCCTTCGCGGCACCCACGGGCAAGACCATCAAGAGCGTGACACTTCCGGACGACCCGGATCTCCATGTGTTCACCCTTGCGGTGAACTGACGTCCACCATGTGTGCCCTCGCCCGTTCCGGTGGCGGGGGCACATCGGTGCGTGCGAGCATCCGCAGATGGGTAAACGGCCGCAGCTGCCCGAGGAGTTCCGGGCCGAAGCGCGTTCGGCCTTCGCTTTCCTGGTCGAGGGCGAGGGCTTCGCGCCGCCGGAGGACATAGACGGTGGCCTGCGTTATCTGCGCGCCGACCTGATGGTGCGCGTCTGGTTCCTGGGCGGCGCCGAATCAGAGGTCCTGACACGACTGATCCCCCTGGCGCCGGACGGCTCCAGGGGGAAAGGGGCTTGGCTGGACGACCTGTACAAGGCCGCCGCGTGCGGTCCGGCCCAGGACGTCCCCGTCTTCGCGTCGACCAGGAGAGGCGTGCTCAGACGGGTTCACCAGCACGCGGAGGCGTTGCGGAAACTGCTGCCCCGCCTCCCCGTGCCGTGACCGTGCCTCAGGCCAGCAGTTCCACCTCCGCGAGCGTCGAGGAACTGTCCAGGACCAGGCGGTAGTGGGCGTACGAGCCCGGTGACCTGACCGAGAACGCGCGCGTCTGCTTGTCCCAGGTGAAGGACTCGCCGGAGCGTTTGTCGAGCGTCTTCCACTTGGTGCCGTCGGTCGAGCCCTGGAGGGTCCAGCCGGTCGGTGCCGTCGTGTGGTCCGCCGACGACGTCAGCGTGTACTGGATGCCCTTGGTGGCCTTGGCGACCGGCAGGTCCGCCGAGGTCACCGTCGCGGCCGTGGCCGACGTGTTGTCGAACAGGGCGCCGTCACCGGCGAGTTGATCGCTGCGGGGCGTCGGCACCTGGTCGTTCTTGGTGATCGACACAGGCGCCGCGTTCTTGCCGCTGCCCCACGACGAGGGCTTGGAGCCCATGGAGAAGTCCAGTACTCCGCCCTTCTCCAGGAGCGAGTGCGGGAGCGAAGTCGACGTCCAGGCCTTGCCGTTGACCTTCAGGCTCTGGACGTAGACGTTCTTCGTGCTGTTCTTCGGCGCCTTGACGACCAGGTCCTTGCCGTTCTCCAGGTGGACGGTCGCCTTGGTGAACAGCGGGGAGCCGATGGTGTATTCGCCGCTGCCCATCACCAGCGGGTAGAAGCCGAGCGCGGAGAAGAGGTACCAGGCCGACTGCTCGCCGTTGTCCTCGTCGCCGTGGTAGCCCTGCCCGATCTCGCTGCCGGTGTAGAGGCGTGACATGACCTCGCGCACGTTCTTCTGCGCCTTCCAGGGCTCGCCGGCCGCGTCGTACATGTAGATGACGTGGTGGGCGACCTGGTTGGAGTGCCCGTACTGTCCCATGCGGACGTCCCGCGCCTCCGTCATCTCGTGGATGACACCGCCGTAGGAGCCGACGGTCGCGGACGAGGCCTTCTCCGGGGTGGCGAAGTACTCGTCGAGCTTGTCGCCGAGGGACTTCTGGCCGCCGTAGAGGTTGGCGAGGCCGCGGCTGTCCTGCGGGGCGGTGAAGGCGTAGCCCCAGCCGTCGGTCTCCGTGTAGTCGTAACCCCAGATCTTCGGGTCGTAACTCGCCGAGTCCACCCGCCAGTTGCCCTTGGCGTCCTTGCCCTGGAAGAACCCGGCCTGCTTGTCGAAGAGGTTCACGTAGTCCTGGGCGCGGTTGAGGAAGTACTCAGACTCCTCCTTGTAGCGCTTCTCCCCGGTCTTCGTGTAGAGGGCCAGGCCCATCTGCGCGATGCCGTAGTCGTTGTTGTAGCCCTCCATCGCCCAGGAGAAGCCCTCGCCGGTGTCGGTGCTGGTGTAGCCGAGGAAGGGCGAGGTGGTCATGCCCTTGCGGCCCACGCCCGAGGAGGGCGGGACGACGGTGGCGTTCTTCACGGCCGCGTCGTACGCCGACCTGGCGTCGAACTGCACGCCCTTGACGTACGCGTCCGCGAACGCGACGTCCGAGGAGGTGCCGGTCATCAGGTCCGCGTAGCCGGGGGAGGACCAGCGCGAGGTCCAGCCGCCGTCCTTGTACTGCTGCACGAACCCGTCGACCATCTCACCCGCCTGACCGGGCGTCAGAAGTGAGTACGCCGGCCAGGTGGTCCGATAGGTGTCCCAGAAGCCGTTGTTGACGTACACCTTGCCGTCGACGATCTTCGCGCCGGTGTGCGTCGGGGTGTCCTGGCTCGGCATCGGAGAGAACGGCGAGGCGTACTGGTAGGTCGAACCGACCTTCTCGAAGCCGGAGTTGGGGTACAGGTACAGCCGGTACATGCTGGAGTAGAGCGTGGTCAGCTGGTCGGGCGTCGCGCCCTCCACCTCGACCTTGCCGAGCAGCTTGTCCCACACCTGCTGGGCCTGGTCCTTGACCGTGTCGAAGGAGGTGCCGTCCGGGATCTCCTGGCTCAGGTTGGCCTTCGCCTGGTCGATGCTGATCAGCGAGGTCGCCAGGCGCAGGGTGACCGTGCGGTCGGCGCCCGCCTTGAACCGCAGATAGCCCTTGACGCCGCTGGAGGAGCCGTCCGTGACCGGCGCGTCGAACACGCCGTACACGAAGAGCCGGGTCGCGCCCGTGGACAGCCCTGACTTGACGTCCGAGTAGCCGGTGACGGTCCCGTTGGTCTTGTCGAGGGTCAGGCCCGCCTGCTCGGTGACGTTGTCGAAGATCACGCTCGCGTCGTCGCCGGGGTAGGTGAAGCGCAGCGAGGCCGCGTGGTCGGTCGGGGCCATCTCGGCCTTGAGACCGTTCTCGAACGTGACGCCGTAGTAGTACGGGCGCGCGGTCTCGTTCTCGTGCCTGAAGGCCAACTCCCGTGCGTTCGGGTCGGTGTCGGGGGTGCCCGAGGCCGCCGAGGGCATCACCTGGAAGGTCTGCCGGTCGCCCATCCAGGGGCTCGGCTCATGGCTCAGGCTGAGCGCCTGGAGCGTCGGCAGGTTGGCGTCGTTGTTCGCCCGCGCGTAGTCGTAGAGCCAGCTCAGCGACGACGAATTCGTCACCGGGGTCCAGAAGTTGAAGCCGTGCGGCAGCGCGGTGGCGGGGAAGTTGTTGCCGCGCGAGAAGCTGCCGCTGGAGTTGGTGCCCCGGGTGGTGAGCGCGTAGTCGGACAGATGCGCCTTCGGCTTCTCGGGCGCGACCGACTTGATGCTCACGTCGTCCAGCCAGCCGCGGAACTTCGCCGGCCCGCTGGGGGAGTCGTAGGCGAGGAGAATCCGGTCGACGGTCTTCCCGGCCGCGACCGAACCGATCCGCGAGAGCACGTTGTTCCACTGGTTGACGTAGAGGATCTTCGCCGCGCCCTGCCCCTGCGGGGTGAGCGCGAAGCCGTGCGAGTCCGTCGCGCCGAGGCCGCTGAGATAGGTGCCGTCGGTGAAGGCGAGGTCCACGGAGACGTTCGTGGCGTCGTAGTCCAGATCGCCGTCGGCCATCTGCGGGAAGATCTTGTACGACAGCTCGGTGTCCCGGCCGACGGCCACGTCCACGTCGAAGACCTTGTTGTACGAGTACGCCCGCCCCGTCGCCGTATGACGGCCCGCGTAACGCAGTGCGCGCGTCCCGGTGAAGCCGGCGGCCGCCTTGGCCGTGGGGGAGCCACTGGGCCCACGGTCGACCAGCGAGAGCATGTCCTCGGGGATCGGGGCGGTGGAGCCGCCGGTCGAGAACTGGACGTCGGCGATCTGCAGGATGTCGCCGCCGTTGTTCTTGCTCACGTCGAGCCGGAAGTGCTGGTACTCGGCGGGCTCGGCGAGGTCGTACGACTTGGTCTGGAACCGGGCGGAGAACGACTCGCCGGAGCGGGTGTCGACGGTCTTCCAGTCCTTGCCGTCGGTCGACCCCTGGAGCGTCCAGTCCTGCGGGTCGCGCTCGTCGTGGTCGTTGGCCGAAGTCAGCGCGTACGTCACTATTTTGAGCGGCTTGTCGAGATCGAACTCGACCCAGCCCGTGGGCGCGAAGGTGAGCCACTTGGTGCCGGACTCGCCGTCGACGAGGTTCTCCTTCACCTCGCCCGCACCGGTGTTCTCGCCGCTGGCCCGCAGGTCCGTGACGTGGTCGTCCACATTGCCGGGGATACCGCTGGTGTATCCCCCGTCGACACCGGAGGCCCGCTTGGAGCCGTCCGGCGCGGTGTCCACGGTGTTCAGCCAGTCCGGCGCCGGATCACCCGCCTCGAAGGAGGAGGCGAACTCCCCGGCCGGAGCGGGAGCCTTGACGGGCAGCGCGACGGCCGCCCCCTGCGAACCCGCCACCAGAGCGACGGCGGCCACCGAGACGGCCGCCGAACCCCACCATCTGTGATGCATACGAGGGCATCCTCCCTGCACGTGGGACAACGTTGTCAATTTCGACGCGCAGGCAACAGTAGGGAGTCAAGTGGCCAGTGATGTCAAGGGTGTTGAGTGTGGCATTCGGGCGCAATAGCGGGGATTTCTCCGGCATCGAACGCACAGGGCCTTCATATTTCCGCGAGGTCTCACTTCGGAAAAGACCGACAACCTACCCTGCATTCGATCTTGCTCTGTCGACCGGAAGTGGACTATACCTGTCGCGTTCGACACCGCTCTCACAGCAGTACGCACGAAGTACCTCTGCACGACCAAGCTCGACCTGACCGCGGTGCCGGGGAGGATCCGGTTCACCGCCTGAGTCCTGTTGAAGGCGAGGACTTGAGCATGGGATCCACTTCAGCCGAGAACAACGGTTCCAATGGCGTCGGCCGCCGTGATCTGATCAAGAGGTCGGCCGCACTCGGCCTGATCGCCGTACCCACGATGAGTTTCCTGTCCGCCTGTGCCAGCGGTGGCGGGAACGGCAGCAGCAGTGACGACAACACCAAGGGCACCACGTCGAAGTCGAATCCCTTCGGTGTGAAGAAGGGCAGCACGCTCGACGTAGTCGTCTTCAAGGGCGGCTACGGCGACGACTACGCGAAGGCGTGGGAAGCCAACTTCAAGACGAAGATCGGCGTCAGCTCCACCCACACCGGAACGCAGGAGATCACCGGCAAACTGCAGCCCCGCTTCAACGCGGGCAACCCGCCGGACATCGTCGACGACTCCGGCGCCCAGCAGATCAAGATCGACGTCCTGTACAAGAACGGCCAGCTGCTCGACCTCTCGCCGGTACTGGACGCGCCCGCGATCGACGACCCGACCAAGAAGGTCCGCGACCTGCTGATCCCCGGCACCCTCGACCCGGGTGTGCAGGAGGGCAAGGTCGTCGCCCTCAACTACATCTACACGGTCTGGGGGTTGTGGTACTCCGGCAAGCTCTTCAAGGAGAAGGGCTGGACCCCGCCGAAGACCTGGGACGAGTTCATCGCCATCTGTCAGAAGGCGAAGGCGGCCGGTATCGGCGGCCTCGCACACCAGGGCAAGTACCCGTACTACATCAACGTGGCGATCATGGACCTGATCGCCAAGAAGGGCGGGATCGACGCCGTCAAGGCGATCGACAACCTCGACCCGAAGGCGTTCGTCGGCTCGGCCGCCGCGCAGGCCGGCATCGAGGCGATCTACGAGGTGGTGGAGAAGGGCCTGTTGATGCCCGGCACCAACGGCCTGACCCACACCGAGTCGCAGACCCGCTGGAACCAGTACAAGGCCGCCTTCATCACCTGCGGTTCCTGGCTGGAGAACGAGCAGCTCAAGCTGACGCCGACGGACTTCGACATGAAGTTCCTGCCGATGCCGCTGCTGGCCGACAGCAAGATGCCGTTCGAGGCGATCCGGGCCGGCTCCGGCGAGCCCTTCATCATCCCGGCGAAGGCCAAGAACCTCCCCGGCGCCAAGGAGTTCATGCGCCACATGCTCTCCAAGGAGTGGTCGACGCTCTTCGCCAAGGAGGCCAACTCGCTCACCATCCTCAAGGACGGTGTCGACTCCAGCGTCACCCTGCGCCCGGGCACCCAGTCCACGGTCGACGCGTCCAAGGCGGCCGGCGCCAACACCTTCCGCTACCTCTACCCCGACTGGTACAGCGAGATGGACACCTCCATCCAGAACGCGTCCAACGAGCTGATGGCCAAGCGCATCCAGCCCAAGGAGTGGCTGAAGCGCTGCCAGGCCGCCGTCGACAAGCAGGCGAAGGACCCGGCGTCCAAGAAGAACGTTCACTCCTGATCACAACGCCTGATCGCACCACCTGATCACGCTCGGGACACCAGGGGCAGGAAACGCCAATGCGCAAAGGGCAGTACAGGTTCGTCGCGGGATTTCTCTTCGTCCCCGTGGCGCTCTATCTGATCTTCGTGATCTGGCCGTACATCCAGACGTTCGGCTATTCGCTGACCGACTGGAAGGGTGAGTCACAGACCTTCAAGTTCGTCGGACTGGAGAACTATCGAGCACTGCTCCACGACGACGTCTTCAAGGAGGCCATCTGGCACAACCTCCTGTTCCTGGTGTTCATCCCCGTGATCACCATTCTGCTCGCCCTTTTCTTCGCCTTCATGGTGAACGCGGGAGGGCGCAGCAAGGCCGGCGGCGTGCAGGGAGTCGCCGGTTCCGGGTTCTACAAAATCGTCTACTTCTTCCCGCAGGTCCTGTCGCTGGCGATTCTCGCGGTGCTGTTCAACGCGGTGTACCGCAGCGACGGCGGCGGTCTGCTCAACGGTTTCCTGATCAAACTCCACCTGGTCGACGCCAACAATCCGGTGGAGTGGCTCAACGAGCCCAACGTGGTGCTGTGGGCGCTGATGGCGGTCGTGGTGTGGCACGGCGTCGGGTTCTATCTGGTGCTGTTCTCCGCGGCCATGCAGTCCATTCCGAAGGACATCTACGAGGCCGCCCTGATCGACGGCGCGAACCGCTCCCAGTCCTTCTTCCGGATCACCCTGCCGCTGCTCTGGGAGACCGTCCAGACGGCCTGGGTGTATCTCGGCATCATCGCGATGGACATGTTCGTCCTGGTCTCCTCCATGACCTCGAACATGGGCGCCTACGGAGGCGGTCCCGACCACGGCAGCGACGTCATGTCGACCGTGATGATGCGCAACTTCCTCTACTTCGGGAAGAGCGGCTACGCCTGCGCGATGGGCGTCGTCATGCTGCTGCTCACCCTGGTCCTGTCCGTGGTCACGCTGCGCGCCACCCGCCGTGAGCGCATCGAGTTCTGAGCGGGAGACATACGACGATGAGCGCACCCCTCAAGGAGACCGCCCCCACGGGCGGCACCGTCCCGCCGCAGCCGTCGGCCGGGAAGTCCAGCGCCCGGCCCGGTGAACCGCAAAGCGAGGGCGTCGTACTGAACGTCTTCTCGCACGGCTTCCTGGCCCTGTGGGCCCTGCTGATCGTGCTGCCGCTGCTGTGGCTGGTGTTCAGTTCGTTCAAGACGGACGTGCAGATCGGCAACTCGGCCTTCGGCTGGCCGCACAACTGGTCGTTCGACGTGTTCCGGCGGGCCTGGAACAAGGGCATCGGCGACTACTTCCTGAACACCTTGATCGTGCTGGTGTTCTCGGTGCCGCTGACGATGCTGTTCGGCTCGATGGCCGCGTACGTGCTGGCCCGCTACCAGTTCTGGGGCAACCGGCTGCTGTACTACTTCTTCGTCGCCGGCGCGATGTTCCCGGTGTTCCTCGCCCTGGTGCCGCTGTTCTTCATGGTCAAGCGCCTCGACATGCTGAACACGTACCAGGGGCTGATCCTGGTCTACATCGCCTACTCGATGCCGTTCACGGTGTTCTTCATGCACGCGTTCTTCCGGACGCTGCCCACGGCGGTCTTCGAGGCGGCGATCCTCGACGGCGCCTCGCACACCCGGACGTTCTTCCAAGTGATGTTGCCGATGGCCAAGGCCGGGTTGATCAGCGTCGGCATCTTCAACACCCTCGGCCAGTGGAACCAGTTCATCCTGCCGACGGTCCTGATGCAGCCGCAGAGCGGCTCGGACCCGGAGCGCTATGTCCTCACCCAGGGGCTCATCCAACTCCAGCAGCAGCAGGGCTACGCCTCCGACCTGCCCGTTCTCTTCGCGGGTGTCACGATCGCCATGATCCCGATGCTGGTCGTCTACCTGTCGTTCCAGCGCCAGGTGCAGTCCGGTCTGACTTCGGCGACCCTGAAGTAACCCGTCTGGACGACGCGGCAGGAAGAGATCGTTCCGACACCGCTCCCGGCAGGCCGGGAGCGGTGTCCACGTATGTGTCCGGGACCCCGGATGCGGTTCAACCTCTTGACGGGAGGCGACCCTAACGGCTCAGCTTAGAGTTCACTAGTTGGACATAGACGGGGCCTCATCGATGCGGCCCCGCGCGCAGGAGGTCGTCGTGGAGACTCCGGGGTCGCAGTCGTCGCTGCACCGAGCGAATCTAGAGCGGGTCGTGCGAGCGGTGCGGCTGGCAGGGTCGCTCACGCAGGCGGAGATCGCGAGGACGACGGGTCTGTCCGCTGCGACGGTCTCCAACATCGTGCGCGAGCTCAAGGACGGCGGAACGGTCGAGGTCACGCCCACCTCGGCGGGTGGCCGCCGGGCCCGCAGCGTGTCGCTGAGCGGGGACGCCGGCATCGTCATCGGAGTCGACTTCGGGCACACGCATTTGCGCGTCGCGGTCGGAAATCTGGCCCATCAGGTGCTGGCCGAGGAGTCCGAACCCGTCGATGTGGACGCCTCCTCCACGCAGGGCTTCGACCGGGCGGAGGAGCTGGTCAACCGGCTGATCGCGGCGACCGGAGTGGACCGTTCCAAGATCGCCGGGGTGGGCCTCGGCGTGCCCGGTCCGATCGACGTGAAATCGGGCACCCTGGGCTCCACGGCCATCCTTCCGGGCTGGACCGGCACCAGACCCGCCGAGGAGCTCGGCAGCCGTCTGGGTGTACCGGTGCACGTGGACAACGACGCCAACCTCGGCGCCCTCGGTGAGCTGGTCTGGGGCAGTGGCCGGGGGGTCAGGGACCTGGCCTACATCAAGGTCGCGAGCGGGGTCGGCGCGGGACTGGTCATCGACGGCAAGATCTACCGTGGCCCGGGTGGCACAGCGGGAGAAATCGGGCATATTACTCTTGATGAGTCCGGCCCTGTCTGCCGTTGCGGAAACCGGGGCTGCCTGGAGACCTTCGCGGCCGCGCGCTATGTGCTGCCGCTCCTCCAGGGCAGTCACGGCACCGACCTGACCATGGAGGGAGTCGTACGGCTGGCGCGGGACGGAGACCCGGGCTGTCGTCGGGTGATCGCCGACGTCGGCCGCCACATCGGCAGTGGAGTCGCCAATCTCTGCAATTTGCTGAACCCGAGCCGGGTGGTCCTCGGTGGCGATCTCGCCGAGGCTGGAGAGCTGGTGCTCGGGCCGATCAGGGAGTCAGTAGGCCGCTATGCGATCCCCAGTGCGGCGCGTCAACTGTCCGTTCTCCCGGGGGCACTTGGAGGCCGTGCGGAGGTGCTCGGAGCACTCGCTCTCGCGCTCAGCGAGATGGGCGATTCGACACTTTTGGACGGGTCGCTGACGGCAGCGACACCTGCCTTCACTTAGAGAACGCACGACGCCGTTGCCATCTCGTTAAGTATTTACTTCTTGACGTCGCACGCGTGGCCGAGTTGACTTCCAGCCACCTCGGCCGCAACGACGCGGCCTCGTCAGGGAGGTTACAAAGTGAACACGCGTATGCGTCGTGCCGCCGTTGCAGTCATCGCCACCACGATGGCGGTCTCGATGGCCGCCTGTGGCAAGGCCGGCGACAACAAGAAGTCCGACAGCAGCTCCTCCAGCTCCTCGGGCGGCACCAACGCCAAGATCGGTCTGCTCCTGCCCGACAGCGTCACCACTCGGTACGAGAAGTTCGACAAGCCGTACTTCGAGGCCAAGGTCAAGGAGCTCTGCTCCGGCTGCACCGTCGAGTACAACAACGCCAACGCCAGCGCGGCCACCCAGGCCCAGCAGGTCAGCAGCATGATCACCAAGGGCGTCAAGGTCATCGTGATCAGCGCCCAGGACTCCGCCGCGATCAAGTCCTCGATCCAGCAGGCGGTCGACAAGGGCATCAAGGTCGTCGCGTACGACCGTCTGGCCCAGGGCCCGGTCTCGGCCTACGTCTCCTTCGACAACGTCGAGGTCGGCAAGCTCCAGGGTGAGGCCCTCCTCGCCGCGCTGGGCTCGAAGGCCACCCCGTCGGCGAACGTCGTCATGATCAACGGTGACGACGCCGACCCGAACGCCGGGCAGTTCAAGAAGGGCGCCCACGAGGCCCTCGACGGCAAGGTCAAGATCGCCTACGAGCAGTCCGGCCTGTGGAAGGACACCATCGCCGGGCAGAAGATGTCCGCGGCCATCACGCAGCTCGGTGCCAGCAAGATCGCGGGCGTCTACTCCGCCAACGACGGCATGGCCGGCGGCATCGCCACCGTCCTCAAGGGCGCCAAGATCAGCGGCATCCCGCTGACGGGCCAGGACGCGGAGCTCGCCGGTATCCAGCGCATCGTCGCCGGTACCCAGTCCTCCACCGTCTACAAGGCCTTCAAGCCGGAGGCCGAGGCCGCCGCGACGCTCGCCGTCGACCTGGCGCAGAACAAGAGCATCTCCTCGCTCGCCACCACGACCCAGACCAGCGGCTCCGGCAACAAGGTGCCCTCGCAGCTGCTGACCCCGGTGTCGGTCACCAAGGCCAACATCAAGGACACGGTCATCAAGGACGGTCTCTACACCGTCGCGCAGATCTGCACCTCGGAGTACGCCGCCGCGTGCAAGGCGGCCGGTCTGTCGTAACCACCGCCCAGCGGTGACAAAGCCCCTTCGGCGTCCGCCCCACCTTCAAACCCCGCTGTGGGGCGGGCGCCGATCGGAACCCGTGCGAACGCAGCCGTTGCCAACTGGCACCGGCCGCGCGCATGTTCATCTTGTAAATCTGTGCCTCGGCACAACCCTCCGCGCCTTTTGACAAGCGCGGCATCCCCGCCGGTCAGGCGGCGAAGGAGATGGTTCACGTGTCCGCTACGCCCGTGCTGGCGTTGCGCGGAGTCTCCAAGCGATTCGGTGCGGTGCAGGCCCTCACCGACGTAGAGCTGGAGGTTCACGCCGGAGAAGTGGTCGCACTGGTAGGCGACAACGGCGCAGGAAAGTCCACCCTGGTGAAGACCATCGCCGGAGTGCACCCCATCGATGAAGGAGTCATCGAATGGGAGGGCAACCCGGTCAGCATCAACAAGCCGCACGACGCCCAGGGACTCGGCGTCGCGACGGTCTACCAGGACCTCGCGCTGTGCGACAACCTCGACGTCGTCGGCAACCTGTACCTCGGACGTGAGCTGCTTCGCCGTGGCGTCATCGACGAGGTGACGATGGAGAAGAACTCCCGCGAGCTGCTGAACACCCTCTCCATCCGCATCCCGAGCGTGCGGATCCCGATCGCCAGCCTCTCCGGTGGCCAGCGGCAGGTCGTCGCCATCGCCCGCGCGCTGATCGGTGACCCCAAGGTCGTCATCCTCGACGAGCCCACCGCCGCCCTCGGCGTCGAGCAGACCGCACAGGTCCTCGACCTGGTCGAGCGGCTGCGCGAGCGCAACCTCGGCGTCATCCTCATCAGCCACAACATGGCCGACGTCAAGGCGGTCGCCGACACCGTCAACGTGCTGCGCCTGGGCAGGAACAACGGCTCCTTCCCGGTGAAGGACACCAGTCAGGAAACGATCATCGCCGCGATCACCGGTGCCACGGACAACGCCGTGACCCGTCGTGCGGTGCGCAGCACGGAGGCGGCAAAGTGAGCGACACGTCCAACACCGTGAAGAAGGAATCGGCGGAGTCGCAGACCACCGTCGCTCCCGCCGACGACCCCACGGCCGCGGCCGTCTCGGTCGTCGACCCGCGTCTGCTGGTCCGCGAAGAGGGCTTCAAGGGCTACATCACCGAGTTCAAGCGCAAGGTCAAGGGCGGTGAGCTCGGTTCGCTGCCGGTCGTCGCCGGTCTGATCGTCATCGGCGTCATCTTCCAGCTGCAGAACAGCCGGTTCCTGAGCGCGGACAACCTGTCCAACATCAGCTACTACCTGTCGGCCACCGGCATGCTCGCCATCGGCCTGGTCTTCGTGCTGCTGCTCGGCGAGATCGACCTGTCCGTCGGCTCGGTCAGCGGTCTGGCGTCCACGCTGTTCGCCGTCTTCGTGGTCAACCACGGGATGAACGGCTGGCTGGCGCTGGTCCTGACCATCGTCACGGGCATCGGCATCGGCGCGCTGCACGGCTTCTTCTTCGCGAGGATCGGCGTACCGGCGTTCGTCGTCACCCTGGCCGGCTTCCTCGGCTGGAACGGTCTGATGCTGTGGCTGCTCGGTTCGAGCGGCACCATCAACATCCCGGACGCGGGTCCGGTGCACCTGCTCGGCCAGAGCTCGTTCTTCATGGACCAGTCGATCGCCGGCGCCTACATCCTGGCCGGGCTCGGCGTCGTCTCCCTGGCCTACGGCTCGCTCGTCGACCAGCGCCGCCGCAAGGCCGCCGGAGTGCCCTTCCGGCCCACCAGCGAGATCGCGCTGCGGGTCGGGCTGCTCGCCGTGGCCGCGTTCGTCACCGCGGCCGTGCTGAACTCGGCGGCGGGCGTCTCCAACTCGCTGGTGATCTTCCTCGCCTCCCTGGTGATCGTGGACTTCGTGCTCCGCCGTACGCCGTACGGCCGCAAGATCTTCGCGGTCGGCGGCGGCATCGAGGCCGCGCGCCGTGCCGGTATCAACGTGTCCATGATCCGCATCACCGTGTTCGCCATCTCCGGCGGCTTCGCGGCTGTCGGCGGTATGTTCTTCGCCGGCCAGACCCAGAGCGCCACGCTCAACGCCGGTGGCGGCAACACCCTGATGCTGGCCATCGCGGCGGCTGTCATCGGCGGTACGAGCCTCTTCGGTGGCCGCGGCACCGTCTGGTCCGCCCTCCTGGGCATGCTCGTCATCCAGTCGATCCAGACCGGTCTCGACCTGCTCAACATGAACACGTCGATCCAGTACATGATCACGGGTGGCGTTCTGCTCGGCGCGGTCGTCATCGACTCGGTGTCCCGCAAGAGCCAGAAGGCGGCAGGTCGCGGCTGACCTGCGACTGACCTGCGTCCTTTCGGACGAGTGCCCGGTACCGATCGCGGTGCCGGGCACAGTCATGTCGTAGGAAAGGTCGTAGGAAAGGCTGTTCTTGGGTACAGCCGATCGCGTGACGTATGACGCACAGCCCGGGCGCGGTCCGCAAAGGCGGAACATTAGACTCGACAAGCCCGGCAACAGCTCGATCAGCTCTACTCGCAAGGAGGCACGGGTGCCGCTGCTGACCCGCATCAGGGGACCGCGCGATCTGGACCGGCTCAGCCTGGAGCAGCTGGACCAGCTGGCCGAGGAGATCCGGACCTTCCTCGTCGACGCCGTCTCCAAGACCGGCGGCCACCTCGGCCCGAACCTCGGTGTGGTCGAGCTGACCATCGCCCTGCACCGCGTCTTCGAGTCCCCGAAGGACCGGGTGCTGTGGGACACCGGCCACCAGTCCTACGTCCACAAGCTGCTCACCGGCCGCCAGGACTTCTCCAGACTGAAGATGAAGGGCGGCCTCTCCGGCTACCCCTCGCAGGCCGAGTCCGAGCACGACGTCATCGAGAACTCGCACGCCTCCACGGTCCTCGGCTGGGCCGACGGCCTCGCGAAGGCCAACCAGGTGCTGAAACGCGACGACCACGTGGTCGCGGTCATCGGTGACGGCGCGCTGACCGGCGGTATGGCCTGGGAGGCGCTGAACAACATCGCCGACGCCAAGGACCGCCCGCTCGTCATCGTCGTCAACGACAACGAGCGCTCCTACGCACCGACCATCGGCGGCCTCGCGAACCACCTGGCGACCCTGCGGACCACCGACGGCTACGAGCGCTTCCTGGCCCGCGGCAAGGACCTCCTGGGGCGCACCCCGGTCGTCGGCAAGCCCCTCTACGAGACGCTGCACGGCGCGAAGAAGGGCCTGAAGGACTTCATCGCCCCGCAGGGCATGTTCGAGGACCTCGGCCTCAAGTACGTCGGCCCCATCGACGGCCACGACATCGAGGCGATGGAGTCCGCGCTCGCCCGCGCCAAGCGGTTCGGGGGCCCGGTGATCGTCCACGTCCTCACCGAGAAGGGCCGCGGGTACCAGCCCGCCCTCCAGGACGAGGCCGACCGCTTCCACGGCATCGGCCCCATCCACCCCGACACCGGTCTGCCGATCAAGGCCTCCGGCGCCGACTGGACCTCCGTCTTCGGCGACGAGATGGTCGCCCTCGGCCAGGAGCGCGAGGACATCGTCGCGATCACCGCCGCGATGCTCCAGCCGGTCGGCCTGAAGAAGTTCGCGGACGCCTTCCCGAACCGCATCTACGACGTCGGCATCGCCGAGCAGCACGGCGCGGTCTCCGCGGCGGGCCTCGCCACCGGCGGACTGCACCCCGTCTTCGCCGTCTACGCCACCTTCCTCAACCGCGCCTTCGACCAGGTGCTGATGGACGTCGCCCTGCACAAGTGCGGGGTGACCTTCGTCCTGGACCGGGCCGGGGTCACCGGCACCGACGGCGCCTCCCACAACGGTATGTGGGACATGTCGATCCTCCAGGTCGTCCCGGGCCTGAGGCTCGCCGCCCCGCGCGACGCCGACCAGGTCCGTGCCCAGCTCCGCGAGGCCGTCCAGGTCAAGGACGCGCCGACCGTGGTCCGCTTCTCCAAGGGCGCGGTCGGCCCGGCCGTACCCGCCGTGGGCCGCATCGGCGGCATGGACGTGCTGCGCGCGCCCGGCACCGACGCCCCCGACGTCCTGCTGGTCTCGGTCGGCGCGCTCGCGCCCATGTGCCTGGAGATCGCCGACCTGCTCGACAAGCAGGGCATCACCACCACCGTCGTCGACCCGCGCTGGGTCAAGCCCGTCGACGAGGCCATGGCCCCCCTTGCCGAGCAGCACCGGGTGGTCGTCACCGTCGAGGACAACTCCCGTGTCGGCGGCGTCGGTTCGTCGATCGCACAGGCACTGCGCGACGCCGGTGTGGATGTTCCGCTCCGCGACTTCGGCATCCCGCCGCGCTTCCTCGACCACGCCTCGCGCGCCGAGGTGATGACGGAGATCGGCCTCACCGCCCCCGACGTCGCCCGCCAGGTGACCGGCCTGGTCTCCAAGCTGGACGGCCTCCCCCTTTCTCGGCTTCGCTCGAATGGGGGGACCCCCATCGACCGGCCCGCGGCGGAGGTCGACTCGGTGGAGTCCGCACGCGACTGAGGCACGGCCACACCGCTGAACGGGCCGCTTCCACCACTCTTCGCAGTGGTGAAAGCGGCCCATTCGCGTGAACCCGCCCGCGTCGGGGCATACGCACATCGCCCCCTCTCGATCATGTCGAGGACGCCAAGCGTGGGAGGTACACCCGTGAGCAGCACCCTCTTCCGGACGAAGAGAGTCGAACAGTCCATCCAGGACACCGAGGAACCGGAGCACGCGCTCAGGAAATCCCTCTCCGCCCTGGACCTGACCGTCTTCGGCGTCGGTGTCGTCATCGGCACCGGTATCTTCGTCCTCACCGGCACCGCCGCCAAGAACAACGCCGGCCCGGCGGTCTCCCTGTCCTTCGTCGTGGCCGGCGTCGTCTGTGCCCTCGCGGCGCTCTGCTACGCCGAGTTCGCGTCCACGGTCCCGGTGGCGGGCTCCGCCTACACCTTCTCGTACGCCTCCCTCGGCGAACTCCCCGCCTGGACCATCGGCTGGGACCTGGTCCTCGAACTCGCCCTCGGTACGGCGGTGGTGGCGGTCGGCTGGTCCGGCTACATCCACTCGCTGCTGGACAACGCGGGCTGGCATCTGCCCGAGGCGCTCAGTGGCCGGGACGGCGCCCACGGTTTCGGCTTCGACATCCTCGCCGCCGCGCTCGTCCTCGTCCTCACGGCGATCCTCGTGCTCGGCATGAAGCTCTCCGCGCGCGTCACCTCCGTCGTCGTCGCCATCAAGGTAGCCGTCGTCCTCGTGGTGATCGTCGCGGGCGCCTTCTTCATCAAGGCCGACAACTACAAGCCGTTCATCCCCAAGTCGCAGGCCGTGGAGGCGGGCGGCAACCTCAAGGCCCCCCTCATCCAGCTGATGTTCGGCTGGGCGCCCTCCAACTTCGGCGTCATGGGCATCTTCACCGCCGCCTCCGTGGTCTTCTTCGCGTTCATCGGCTTCGACGTCGTCGCCACCGCCGCAGAGGAGACCCGCAACCCGCAGCGCGACGTACCGCGCGGCATCCTCGGCTCACTGATCATCTGCACCACGCTGTACGTCGCCGTGTCGATCGTCGTCACCGGTATGCAGAAGTACAGTTCGCTGTCGATCGACGCACCCCTCGCCGACGCGTTCAAGGCCACCGGGCACCCGTGGTTCGCGGGCCTGATCAGCTTCGGCGCGGCGATCGGCCTGACGACGGTGTGCATGATCCTTCTCCTCGGCCAGGCCCGGGTCTTCTTCGCGATGAGCCGCGACGGACTCCTGCCCCGCTTCTTCTCGCACGTCCACCCGCGCTTCCGCACCCCGTACCGCCCGACCATCCTCCTCGGCGTGATCATCGCGATCATCTCGGGCTTCACGAGCCTCAGCGAACTCGCCGAACTGGTCAACATCGGCACCCTGTTCGCCTTCATCGTGGTCGCGATCGGCGTGATCATCCTCAGGAACAAGCGCCCCGACCTGCCCCGCTCCTTCCGCACCCCCCTGGTTCCGGCCCTCCCCATCCTCTCGGTCCTGGCCTCCCTCTGGCTGATGCTCAACCTCCCCGCCGAGACCTGGCTCCGCTTCGCCATCTGGATGGCCATCGGCTTCGTCGTGTACTTCTTCTACGGCCGCACGCACAGCCGGCTGGGTCTGCGACAGGCGGCGGAAGCGGGTGGGGCACCGCAGCCGCCGAGCGGCCAGACGCCGTAGTCAACTGCCCTGTCCCACCGGCCCCGTGGGCCCCGCTCGGGCGGAACCCACGGGGCCGGACCGCTTACCGGAAGGCCTGACACGACATCAACTCCGGCCCTACCGTGTGAACATGGAGCCCTTGAGCGCGGCTCCCACCCTCTCCGACGGCCTGGGACGGTCTGCGGAAGAGGCACGGGTCACCCTCTGGGCCGTGCGCAGCACTCGTTCGCGGACATCCACCGACGATCACCGGGCGCGCCCCGGCGCCCAGAGGCCGTACGGCTTCCTCGGACACGGCCGTACGCCCCTCTCACTGGAGAGTCACCGGCTGCCGGCACGAGGAGGCCTGCGAGGAGACCGCCGAACTGCTCGGCCGGTTCCGGGCCGCGCTCGGGGAGGGCCACCCCAACACGCTTGCCTGCGCGGTCGATCACAGCATCAACCTGCTGTCGACCGGCCGGCCCGTCGAGGCTCGCGAGGTGTGCGAGCCGGCCCGTTCGGCGCTGCAGACCACCATGGGACCGGAGCACCCGTTCGGCATGACCTGCCAGATGAACCTGGCGAACACCGAGGCCGCCCTCGCTGAGGTCGTGAAAGCCGAGCGCAACTACCGCCAGGCGTATGAGGAGTTGTGCGAGCGGCTCGGTCCGGACCGTCCAACGACCCTTGTCTGCAAGGGCAACCTTTCGATCGTGCTTCGCGAGGTCGGCCGTACCACCGAGGCCGAACACCTGGCCCAGGAGAGCCTCGCCGCGCTGAATGCCAAGCTAGGCGGGGAGCACTCCAAGGTGGTCCGGCTGCGCGGTGGTCAGCGGGTGGGGCTGGAGCTCGACCCGCACCCGATCTGACGGCGGGGGGTCACGCCTTCGGGGTCGTGGCGGTGCTGGTCCTCGCCTTCTCCCGGAGCCGGCCGAGCACTTCGGGCAGTACCGGCACGGCCGCGAAGTGCGCCGCGGACGGCTGCATGATCACGGTGGCGTGCCCGATCCGGACTCACCGCGGAGCGCCCGGACCATGGACCGTACGCGGACCCGTGACCTCCGCCCCCAACTCCGATACCCTGCGCCGCAGTTCACGGTCCGCCGTGACCACCAGACAGGGTTGGCCGGCGGCCTCGGCGACCAGTTCGACCATGCGGTCGTCGCCGCTGCCGGGGGCCGAGTCCACTCGTACGCCCGGGACGGACTCGACTCCACGGGCCGCGCCCTCCACCACGAGGACGATCTCCACGGGGTCCGTGCGGCCCGGCAGACCGTCGCTCGCGAGGCGGTCGCGGAGGCGCTCCGCCGCGCCCTTGCGGTCGCGCCACCAGCCGTCGGGTACCGAACCGACGACGTTCGCACCGTCGACGATCACGAGCAGGGGAGTGTCCTCGTCCATGGGGCAAGGGTCGCACGCGAGGCAGGGGCGCCCCACGCGGAAGCACCCGCCCCGATTACAGTGAACCGGTGAACGGCGACTGGCTCCTACGCGGCCGCGACGGCCGGCTCAGTGTGTATCTGCCCTCGGGCGACGCCGTCCTGTGCCGGGCGGAACGCGGCCCCGACGGCCTCTGGGGCGCCCCGCGCACGGTGGGCGGCGACCAGAAGCTGCACCCCGGGCTGCTCGGTATCGGGCAGGGTGCGGACGGCTACGCCCACCTGGTGTCCTGGCGGCCCACGGTGCCCGGCGAATCCGGTCTGGTCCACTCCACGCACTTCCGCCCCAGGCTCGCGGCCCTCGACTGGAGTCCGATCGGCCACCCCGACAAGAAGGGCGACCGCACCGGCGTACCGGCGATCGCGGTCGACGCGGAGGGCCGGGCCCATGTCTTCGTGCGCAACGCGGGGGGCGGGGTGAGCATGCTGGCCCAGAAGGAGAAGGGCGGCTGGGAACCCTGGCGCGACCTCAAGGGGAGCGACGTCCACGAGGACCTGGCCGCGGTGACGGGGGAGTCCGGCACGGTCGAGCTGTACGCGGCGGTGTCCGGCGCGATCCTGCACTGGCGCCAGGCGGAGCCGGGCGCGCAACCGGTGCTGGAGGAGGCGATGGAGGCCCGCGTACGCCCCGGCACGCTCCGCGCCCTGGCCACCTCCCCGGAGAACACGACCCTCTTCCACACGGACGACTCCGGCGACCTCTGCGCCTGGCGCCCCGGCACCAAGCCGATCACCCTTCTCCCCTCCGCGGGCCCGGGTCCGGTCTCCGCCGTCCGCTGCGAACTCGACGGCTACGACTGCACGTTGCTCGCCCAGCGCTCGGCCAGCGGCCGGGTCGCCTTCGCCGCGTACCCCACGGAGCAGGAGTCCGCGGGCGCCTGGTGGACCGAGTCGGGCCCCCAACTCCCGGCCGACGCCGAGGTTTCGCTCACCCTGGACGAGAACGACCGGGTCGCCGCCGCGACGGTGTCCCCGTCCACCGGTCAACTCCTGGTCACCCGGCGGAAGGACGAGCCGGGCCTGGCCCTGGAGGCCTGGCGGGAGGTGTGAGTGCGCCATGATGGCCACCGTGGACACCGAATCACTCATCGCCGCCTGGCGGCGTATCCTCGACGGCTCCGAAAAGCCGTGGGTCCTGTTCGAGCACGGCACCTGCGTGTTGCTCGAGGAGCCCGACGGCGATCCCGCCGAACAGGCCACCGGGATCCTGCGCGAGTTCGGCCCCGTACAGGTGGCGACGTCGGCGGGCGACTTCCGCGTACTCCAACTCAAGAACGACAAGGGCTGGTTGGTGACGAGCCATCACCGGGACGTCGTCACCTTCGTCGCGGCGGACGAGCCCGACGATCCCTCGCATCTGGCCGTCGGCATCCACGGCCGGTCGAAGCGTGACCAGGACGGCTCCGAACTGCGCGTCGTCCACGTAGAGGACGTCCCCTGACATGCCGGTGCCCGGTACATCGGCCGATGTACCGGGCACCGTACGAACGGACTAGGCCGGAACGCTCGCCACACCCGGCGCCAGGAACGGCTTGCCGTTCACCCGCGCCGAGACGCCCTCGCGGTCCAGGTACGGCGTGATGCCGCCCAGGTGGAAGGGCCAGCCGGCGCCCGTGATCAGGCACAGGTCGATGTCCTGGGCCTCGGCGACGACACCCTCGTCGAGCATCAGACCGATCTCCTGGGCCACCGCGTCCAGGACGCGGTCGCGGACCTGCTCCTCGGTCAGTACGGAGTCGCCCTGCTTGAGCAACGCGGCGACCTCGGGGTCGAGTTCGGGCTTCCCGCTGTCGTAGACGTAGAAGCCGCGCTTGCCCGCCTTGACGACGGCCGCGAGGTTCGGGGAGACCGTGAAGCGGTCCGGGAAGGCCCGGTTGAGGGTCTCCGAGACATGCAGACCGATGGCCGGACCGACCAACTCCAGGAGCACCAGCGGGGACATGGGCAGACCGAGCGGCTCGACCGCCTTCTCCGCGACCGCGACCGGGGTGCCCTCGTCGATGACGTTCTGGATCTCGCCCATGAAGCGGGTGAGGATGCGGTTGACGACGAACGCCGGGGCGTCCTTCACCAGCACCGCGGTCTTCTTCAGCTTCTTGGCCACCGCGAACGCGGTCGCGAGCGAGGCGTCGTCCGTCTGCTCACCGCGCACGATCTCCAAGAGGGGAAGGATCGCAACGGGGTTGAAGAAGTGGAAGCCGACGACCCGCTCGGGGTTCTTCAGCTTCGACGCCATCTCGCTGACGGACAGCGAGGAGGTGTTGGTGGCGAGGATCGCGTGCGCCGGGGCGACCGCCTCGACCTCCGCGAACACCTGCTGCTTGACGCCGATCTCCTCGAAGACGGCCTCGATGATGAAGTCGGCGTCGGAGAAGCCCTCGGCCTTGTCCAGCACACCGGTGACCAGGGCCTTGAGGCGGTTGGCCTTGTCCTGGTTGATGCGGGACTTCGACAGCAACTTGTCGATCTCGGCGTGGACGTAACCCACACCCTTGTCGACGCGCTCCTGGTCGATGTCCGTGAGGACGACCGGTACTTCGAGGCGGCGCAGGAAGAGCAGTGCGAGCTGCGAGGCCATCAGGCCCGCGCCCACCACGCCGACCTTCGTCACCGGACGCGCGAGGGACTTGTCGGGCGCGCCCGCCGGACGCTTGCCGCGCTTCTGCACCAGGTTGAACGCGTAGATGCCGGCGCGGAGTTCGCCACCCATGATCAGGTCGGCGAGCGCGAGGTCTTCGGCGTCGTAGCCCTGCTGGAGGTCGCCGTTCTTCGCGGCCTCGATGATGTCGAGCGCGCGGTAGGCGGCCGGGGCCGCGCCGTGCACCTTGGAGTCCGCGACGAAACGGCCCTTGGCGACGGCCTGGTCCCAGGCCTCGCCGCGGTCGATCGCCGGACGCTCGACCTTGATGTCGCCCTTGAGGACGTTCGCCGTCCAGATCAGCGACTGCTCCAGGAAGTCGGCGCCCTCGAAGAGCGCGTCCGCGATGCCGAGGTCGAAGACCTGCTGGCCCTTGAGCTGCTTGTTCTGGTTGAGGCTGTTCTCGATGATCACCGAGACGGCCTTCTCGGCGCCGATCAGGTTCGGCAGCAGCGTGCAGCCGCCCCAGCCGGGGACCAGACCGAGGAAGACCTCGGGGAGGGAGAAGGCCGCGATGTGCTTCGAGACCGTGCGGTACTCGCAGTGCAGACCGACCTCGACACCGCCACCCATGGCCGCGCCGTTGTAGTACGTGAAGGTCGGTACCGCGATGTCCGCGAGGCGCTTGAAGACCTCGTGGCCGCCCTTGCCGATGGCGAGCGCGTCGTCGTGGTTCTTGAGGAGCTCGACGCCCTTGAGGTCCGCGCCGACGGCGAAGACGAACGGCTTGCCGGTGATGCCGACACCGACGATCTCGCCGGCCGCCGCCTCCTTCTCGACCTGGTCCACGGCGGTGTTCAGGTTCGCCAGCGAGGCCGGGCCGAAGGTGGTCGGCTTGGTGTGGTCGAAGCCGTTGTCCAGTGTGATGAGCGCGAACCGCCCGGCGCTGTACGGCAGTTCGAGGTGGCGGACGTGCGCGGACGTCACGACCTCGTCCGGGAACAGCTCGGCCGCACCCTTCAGAAGCTCGGTGGTGGTGCTCACTTGTCCCCCTCGAAGTGCGGGTTCTCCCAGATGACCGTGGCGCCCATGCCGAAGCCGACACACATCGTCGTCAGGCCGTAGCGGACGTTCGGCTGCTCCTCGAACTGGCGGGCCAGCTGCGTCATCAGGCGGACGCCCGAGGATGCCAGCGGGTGGCCGAAGGCGATCGCGCCGCCGTACTGGTTGACGCGCTCGTCGTCGTCCGCGATGCCGTAGTGGTCGAGGAAGGCCAGCACCTGTACGGCGAAGGCCTCGTTGACCTCGAACAGGCCGATGTCACCGATGCCGAGGCCCGCCTTGGCGAGCGCCTTCTCGGTCGCCGGGATCGGGCCGTAGCCCATGACCTCCGGCTCGACGCCCGCGAAGGCGTACGACACGAGCCGCATCTTGACCGGCAGGTTGTTCTCGCGGGCGAAGTCCTCGCTCGCGATGATCGAGGCGGTGGCACCGTCGTTCAGACCGGCCGCGTTGCCCGCGGTGACCCGGCCGTGCACCCGGAACGGCGTCTTCAGCCCGGCCAGGTTCTCCAGGGTCGTCCCCGGACGCATCGGCTCGTCGGCGGTGACCAGACCCCAACCGGTCTCGCCCACCTGCTCGTTGGTGTTGCGCACCGAGATCGGCACCAGGTCCTGCTGGATCTTGCCGTTGGCGTACGCCTTGGCGGCCTTCTCCTGCGAGCGCACCGCGTACTCGTCGGCGCGCAGCTTGGTGATGTGCGGGTAGCGGTCGTGCAGGTTCTCCGCCGTCATGCCCATGAACAGCGCGGAGTCGTCGACCAGCTTCTCGCTCACGAACCGCGGGTTCGGGTCCACGCCCTCGCCCATCGGGTGGCGGCCCATGTGCTCGACACCACCGGCGATGACGGCGTCGTAGGCACCGAAGGCGATGGAGCCCGCGGTGGTCGTGACGGCGGTCAGCGCGCCTGCGCACATGCGGTCGATGGAGTAGCCCGGGACGGACTGCGGCAGCCCGGCAAGGATGCCGGCCGTACGGCCGAGCGTGAGCCCCTGGTCGCCGATCTGCGTGGTCGCGGCGATCGCGACCTCGTCGATCTTCGCGGGGTCCAGACCGGGGTTGCGGCGCAGCAGCTCCCGGATCGCCTTCACGACGAGGTCGTCGGCCCGGGTCTCGTGGTAGATGCCCTTCGGGCCCGCCTTGCCGAACGGGGTACGGACGCCGTCTACGAAGACGACGTCCCTGACGGTACGAGGCACGATTGGCTCTCCTCCAGGGTGCGGGATCTGCACTGCTGCGATGCGCTGAGCGCGCGCTCAGGAACCATGCTACTTGTGAGTAACCAAGCTGCCCAGTCCCGGGGCTCCAAGCGGCGAACGTCACACCCCGGAACCCTCGCGATCACGTTCCGGGCGGTGCCGTCGACCCCCGAGGGGTCAGCACGGGAGTGGGCACGGGATGCGAACCGGAACCCTCCCCGGTGATCACCCCGAACAGCGTCCGTGCCGCGTCCGCGCCGAATCCGTGCACATCATGGCTCATCGCGGAGAGCGTCGGACGCGTGATCCGGCACAACTCGGAGTCGTCCCAGGCCAGCACCGACACATCGGCCGGCACGGCGAGCCCCAGTTCGGCGGCCACCGCGAGCCCCGCCACCGCCATGATGTCGTTGTCGTACACGATGGCCGTCGGCCGGTCCGGCGCCGCCCTCGTCAGCAGCGACCGCGTGGCCCGCGCCCCCGCCTCCCCCGAGCAGTCGGTGGCCAGCTGCCGGGCCCCGGCCGGCCCCAGCGCCCGCGCCGCCGTGCCGAAGGCGGCGGTCCGCAGCGCGGTGAGCGCCGCCACCCCACCCACCCGCGCGATCCGCCGATGCCCGAGCCCGGCCAGATACCGCACCGCCTCGGTCACGGCGCCGGCATCGTCGGTCCACACCGAGGTGAGCCCTCCGGTCAGCGACGGATGCCCCACGGCCACCACCGGCAGCCCCAGGCGCCGCACCACCGGGACCCGTGGATCGTCCGCCCGGAAATCCACGAGAATCGCCCCGCCGACCTGCCGGGCCCGCCACCACGACTCCTGCAGCCCGACCTCCTCGTCCGTGTCCCGCACGAGCCGCAACAGCAGCGTGCAGGAGTGCTCGACCAGCACGCTCTCCACCCCGGACACGAACTCCATGTAGAACGGTTCGAGCCCGAGCAGCCGCGCCGGCCGACACACGGCCAGTCCTACGACGTCCACACGCGCCCCGGCCAGCGACCGCGCGGTGAGATTGGGCGTCCAGCCCAACTCCCGCGCGGCCTCGAGGATCCGCTCCCGCGTCGCGTCCGACAGTCCGGGCTTGTGGTTGAAGGCAAGCGACACCGCACCCTTGGACACACCGGCGCGGGCGGCAACATCCTTGATGGTGACGCGAGTTGTGCTCATCGAGGGGAGTCTCGCAGCACCTTCCGCCGCTTGTGACCCGTTCGCCGAGTTCAAAGATCTTGGCGCGATTTAGACGCTTCGGCTTCGGGCTTTCAGGGGCGCGGGGCTGTATCGATTTGCGGCTCCGCCGCGTGGGCGCGACCAGCCACAGACGACCCGTACCCGCCACACGACAGCAGCCGCTAGGGTGCTTTCGCGGACAGAGCCCCCACCAGAACAGGCGCCACCTGCTCCACCTGCCAGGGCCGAGCCCCGTACCCTGCAAGCGCAGCGCCCACGGACTCCACATCCACGCTCTTCGGCGGCTCCCAGCAAACCCGCCGAACCGTGTCCGGGGTGATCAAGTTCTCCTGAGGCATGTTGAGCCCCTCGGCAACCGCAGACACCGCGGCCCGAGCCGCGGACAACCGAGCCGCGGCCTCGGGATCCTTGTCGGCCCAGGCGCGGGGCGGCGGCGGCCCGGTGACCGGCTGCCCGGGCTGCGGCAAGGCCGAGTCGGGCAGGGCCTTGGCCCGGTCGACGGCCGCCTGCCACTGCTCCAGCTGCCGCCGCCCCATCCGATGCCCGAACCCGTTCAACGCGGCCAGCGCCTGCACATCGGCGGGAAGCGAGAGCGCGGCCTCCACGATCGCCCCGTCGGACAGCACCTTCCCCGGAGACACGTCCCGCCGCTGCGCGATCCGGTCCCGGGTCTGCCACAGCTCGCGGACGACACCGAGCTGCCGGCGCCGCCGTACCTTGTGCATCCCGGACGTACGCCGCCACGGATCCTTGCGGGGCTCGGCGGGCGGGGCCGCAGCGATCGCGTCGAACTCCTGGCGGGCCCACTCCAGCTTGCCCTGCCGGTCCAGCTCCTTCTCCAGGGCGTCCCGCAGGTCGACGAGGAGTTCCACGTCCAGGGCCGCGTACCGCAGCCAGGGTTCGGGCAGTGGGCGGGTGGACCAGTCGACGGCGGAGTGCCCCTTCTCCAGGACGAAACCGAGGACGTTCTCGACCATCGCACCCAGGCCGACCCGCGGGAATCCGGCGAGCCGACCCGCCAGCTCGGTGTCGAAGAGCCGCGTCGGCACCATGCCTATCTCCCGCAGACACGGCAGGTCCTGGGTCGCGGCGTGCAGCACCCACTCGACGCCGGAGACCGCCTCGCCGAGGCCGGAGAGGTCGGGGCATGCGACGGGATCGATCAGTGCGGTGCCCGCGCCCTCGCGGCGCAGCTGCACCAGATAGGCGCGTTGTCCGTAGCGGTAGCCGGACGCGCGCTCGGCGTCGACGGCGAGGGGGCCCGTGCCGGCGGCGAGGGCCGCGATCGCCTCGGCGAGGGCGTCCTCGTCGGCGATCACGGGTGGAATGCCCTCCCGGGGCTCAAGCAAGGGGATCGGCGCCGTTTCGACGTCGTCCGGAGGGGCGCCTCCGGTGGTTCGCAGTGAACTGTCTGCTGCGGTTTCTTGGGCGTCGGTCACGTGTCAAGGGTATCCGTGTATGGACAACGCCCGTCGACGGAACGTTCCGTCGACGGGCGTCTGGGGGTCGTAAACCAGTCAGGTAAGTGAAAGATCCGGTTCACGGCTCGGCGGGGGAGTGGAGGACGTGGTTCCGGGACAGGATCAGTGGATGATTCCGGTGCGCAGGGCCACCGCGACCATGCCGGCGCGGTCACCCGTGCCGAGCTTGCGGGCGATGCGGGCGAGGTGGCTCTTGACGGTCAGTGCGGACAGGCCCATGGAGACACCGATCGCCTTGTTCGACTGGCCCTCCGCGACCAGACGGAGCACCTCGACCTCACGGCCGGACAGTTCGCGGTAGCCGCCCGGGTGGCTCGGGGCACCCGGGGGGCGGCGGTGCATACGGGCGGCGGCGGAGCCGATGGGAGCGGCGCCGGGTCGGGTGGGGAGCCCGACGTTCGTACGGGTGCCGGTGACGACGTAGCCCTTGACGCCGCCCGCGAGGGCGTTGCGCACGGCACCGATGTCGTCGGCGGCGGACAGGGCCAGGCCGTTGGGCCAGCCTGCGGCTCTGGTCTCGGAGAGCAGGGTGAGTCCGGAGCCGTCGGGAAGGTGGACGTCTGCCACACAGATGTCGCGGGGGTTGCCGATGCGGGGACGAGCCTCCGCGACGGACGAGGCCTCGATGACGTCGCGCACACCGAGCGCCCACAGGTGGCGGGTGACGGTGGAGCGGACGCGCGGGTCGGCCACGACCACCATGGCGGTCGGCTTGTTCGGGCGGTAGGCGACCAGGCTTGCGGGCTGCTCGAGGAGAACGGACACCAGGCCTCCTGGGGTGTGGGACGACTTTCAAGGTCACAGTCGTCTTCGGCAGCAAACCCGCGGGCCTTTAGAGAAAGATCACGATTTAGTGAGTAGCAATCAGTGCAATTCGGACACGCTGTCGATCGTTCGGTGAACGAAAGGGTTCGTTCGAGGGGTCACTCGTGATTGAAAGTGGCCGTATCGACAAAGACACCACAAGTGACGGGTAAGACCTCGGTGCGCCTCGGGTAAGGCTCAGCGTGACTGCGGACCCCGGCGCTGCGGCAGCGTGACGATGGACGCGTCGCCCGGACCTGCCGGCGGCAGGCCCGCGACCTGGGCCAGCAGATCGCACCAGGAGGCCAGATGTGCAGCCGTGTCCGGGACGCCGCCGAGCCCCTCACGCGGTGTCCACGAGGCGCGGATCTCGATCTGGGATGCCGACGGACGCTCCGACAGCCCGCCGAAGTAGTGGGAGCTGGCCCGGGTGACGGTGCCGCTCGGCTCGCCGTAGGTCAGTCCGCGCGAATGGAGCGCGCCGGTCAGCCATGACCAGCACACGTCGGGCAGCAGCGGGTCCGCCGCCATCTCCGGCTCCAGCTCCGCGCGCACCAGCGTCACCAGCCGGAACGTGCCGTGCCAGGCGTCGTGCCCGGCCGGGTCGTGCAGCAGCACCAGGCGGCCGTCGGCCAGGTCCTGGTCGCCGTCGACGACCGCTGCCTCCAGCGCGTACGCGTAGGGGGCGAGGCGCTGTGGCGCCGGTGTCGGGTCGATCTCGATCTGCGGTCGCAGCCGACTGTTCCGCAGGGCCTGGACCGCGGCCTGGAAAGCCGGCGGTGCCGTACCGCCCCCATTCCGGTCCCCCTCCTTGGAGTCGTCCATTCCGTCAGCGCCGTCCGACAGTCGTCCCTGAGCCGCAGCCATGCGGGAAGATTAAGGGGAACGGAGGCATCGTGCGGGCCTAGACACCCGCTCTTCGGTTCAGCACACCGTGCAATCGCCTTCCGGCGCCGTGCGAGACTTGCCCCGTGAGTGTCAACCAGAGCCCCACGGGCCAGCAGCCGACCGCCACTTACGACTCCGCCTTCATGAAGGCGTGCAGGCGCGAGCCGGTACCGCACACACCCGTGTGGTTCATGCGGCAGGCCGGGCGCTCGCTGCCGGAGTACCACAAGGTCCGCGAGGGCATCCCCATGCTGGAGTCCTGCACGCGTCCCGAGCTGGTTGCCGAGATCACGCTCCAGCCGGTGCGCAGGCACGGCGTGGACGCGGCGGTCTACTTCAGCGACATCGTCGTCCCGCTCAAGGCCATCGGCATCGACCTCGACATCAAGCCCGGTGTCGGCCCGGTCGTCGAGAAGCCGATCCGCACCCGCGCCGACCTGGCCCGGCTCCGCGACCTCACCCCCGAGGACGTCTCCTACGTCACCGAGGCCGTCGGCCTGCTGACCGCCGAGCTCGGCTCCACGCCCCTCATCGGCTTCGCCGGCGCCCCGTTCACCCTCGCGAGCTACCTCATCGAGGGCGGCCCGTCCCGCACGTACGAGAACGCCAAGGCGATCATGTACGGCGACCCCGAGCTCTGGGCCGACATTCTCGACCGCCTCGCCGACATCACGACCGCGTTCCTCAAGGTCCAGATCGAGGCGGGCGCCAGCGCCGTCCAGCTCTTCGACTCCTGGGCCGGCGCCCTCGCCCCCGCCGACTACCGCCGCTCGGTCCTCCCCGCCTCCGCGAAGGTCCTCAAGGCGGTCGAGGGCTACGGCGTTCCCCGCATCCACTTCGGTGTCGGCACCGGCGAGCTGCTGCAGCTCATGGGCGAGGCCGGCGCGGACGTCGTCGGCGTCGACTACCGCGTCGCGCTGGACGAGGCCGCCCGCCGCGTCGGCCCCGGCAAGGCGCTCCAGGGCAACCTCGACCCGGCCGTCCTGTTCGCCCCCACGAAGGCCGTCGAGGCGAAGACCCGCGAGGTCCTCGAAGACGCGAAGGACCTCGAGGGCCACATCTTCAACCTCGGGCACGGCGTGATGCCGTCCACCGACCCGGACGCGCTCACCCGGCTCGCCGAGTTCGTCCACACCGAGACGGCCCGCTAGGGCCTGTCGGCGGATCGGGTCGGAGGAAGCCGGCGGCGCCTCATGAGCACGGGCGAGCGGGGTCTGGTGCGTGCAGCTGCAAGGCGCCCGCGCCTTTGGGGCAGTGGGGGAGGGCGTGCCTGACCCCTCCTCTGCGGCATGATCCGCCGGACCCGCCCCGGGGAGCGTTCACCACGTGTGCCGGGGCCGCGCCCGCCTGCCGAACAACAGGCCGCGCGGTTCCGGCGGCGGGGGAGTGCCCGTCTTGAGAGGCCAGGCCAGCAGCATCCCCGCGACGAAGCCGACGACATGTGCCGCGTACGCCACGGTGCCGGCCTCCGAGACGCCCTCGCCGGCCGAGTAGAACGCCTGGAGCACGAACCAGAAGCCCAGCACCAGCCAGGCCGGCAGGCGCAGCGGCAGGAAGAACAGGAACGGCACCAGGACCCACACCCTGGCTCTCGTGTACAGCACCAGATAGGCGCCCAGGACACCGGCGATCGCCCCGGAGGCGCCGATCAGCGGGTCGCCCGAGTCGGCGTTGAGGAGCGCGAATCCGTAGCCCGCCGCGTAACCGCACACCACATAGAAGAGCGTGAAGCGGATGTGGCCCATGCGGTCCTCGACGTTGTTGCCGAAGATCATCAGGAACAGCATGTTGCCCAGCAGGTGGATCCAGCTGCCGTGCAGGAACATCGCGGTGAGGACGCTCAGGGGCGCCGACTTGTCGTAGCTCGGCGGCGCTACCGCGCAGCCGGCGCCGCCCGGGCCGTTCTGGACGGCACCGGTCGGGACCAGCTGCGGCATCTGATGGTGGATCAACTCCCTTGGCACGGCCGCGTAGTGGTCCAGGAACGCCTGGAGATGGCACAGCTGCGAGAGGTCGCTGCCGCCCGCCACGGAACCCGCCATTCCGGGCGTGCCCAGGAAGACGAGCACGTTCGCGGCGATGAGCGCGTATGTCACCCAGGGGGTGCGGCGCACCGGGTTCACGTCATGGACGGGGATCACCACAAGGGATTAGTGCCCCCGATACGCGCGGCGAACCGGTGAACACCGCCGTCCGCCGGTGCGTATGACTCCTCAACCGCCCGCGGTGCGGGGAAGGCGTGTCGCGGGGACGACGTGAGGAACAGGCGATGAACGACCGGATTTCCCCCCAGATGCATGCCACGCCCGACGGCGAGGCCGAGATCTCCCTGGTGGTGCGCCTCCCGTGGGAGGACGTCGCCAAGCTCGGTCAGGAAGCGGGACGCCTCGCCGCGCAGATGCGGCGGCCGGTGACCCTGGACGAGGCGGTGAGCAACCGGCTGCGCTCCACGGCCCTGGGCGCCCACGCGAAGCCCGCGGCCGCGCAGCCCGCCGCGATGATGCCGCCGAGCGCGTCGGTGTCCTCGCTGCCCGCCAGGCCGCCGGCCGAGCAGGCACGGCAGGCCATAGACCGCATCAACGGGACGGCCTAGGAACGTTCGACACGGAACACGTAGGAACGTTCAACGAGAGCCGGCCCGGACCTTGGCGGTCGCCTTTCGGGCCGCCACCAGGACCGGATCCCACACGGGGGAGAACGGCGGCGCGTAACCCAGGTCCAGGGCCGTCATCTGTTCCACCGTCATACGGGCCGTGAGGGCGACCGCCGCGATGTCCACACGCTTCGCGGCGCCCTCCCGGCCGACGATCTGCACGCCCAGGAGACGGCCGGTACGGCGTTCGGCGAGCATCTTCACCGTCATGAGGGACGCCGCCGGGTAGTAGCCCGCGCGGCTGGTCGACTCGATGGTGACCGCCTCGAACTGCAGGCCCGCGCGGTGGGCGTCCTTCTCCCGCAGTCCGGTACGCGCGATCTCCAGGTCGCACACCTTGCTCACGGCCGTACCGACCACCCCCGGGAAGGTCGCGTAACCGCCGCCCGCATTGGTGCCGATGACCTGCCCGTGCTTGTTGGCATGCGTCCCCAGGGCGATGTGCCGCTCCTGCCCGGAGACCAGGTCGAGCACCTCGACGCAGTCGCCCCCGGCCCAGATGTTCTCGTGCCCGCGCACCCGCATCGCCATGTCGGTCAGCAGCCCGCCGTGCTGCCCCAGCGGCAGCCCGGCCGCCTTCGCGAGGCTCGTCTCCGGCCGCACCCCGATCCCCAGCACCACCACGTCCGCCGGATACTCCGCGTCCTCGGTGACGACCGCCCGCACCCGCCCGTCGTCCCCGGTGCGCAGCTCGGTGACATGGGCGTCGTTGACCATGGTGATGCCCAGGCCCTCCATCGCCTTGTGCACCAGACGCCCCATGTCCGGGTCGAGCGTCGACATCGGCTCCTTGCCCCTGTTGACGACGGTGACGTCATACCCCCGGTTGACGAACGCCTCCGCCATCTCCACCCCGATGTACCCGGCTCCGACCACCACCGCCCGACGCCCACGCGTGCGTGCCAGTGAGTCGAGCAGCGCCTGCCCGTCGTCGAGCGTCTGCACCCCGTGCACTCCGGGGGCGTCGATCCCGGGCATTTCCGGACGGATCGGCCGCGCCCCGGTCCCGATCACGAGCTTGTCGTACGACGTCCAGGACTCGGCCCCGGAATCGACGTCACGCGCGCGTACCCGCCCGCCCGCGACGTCCAGCTCCACGACCTCGGTGCGCATCCGCAGGTCGATGTCCCGCGCCCGGTGTTCCTCCGGGGTACGGGCGATCAGCTCCTCCGGAGCGGAGACGTCACCGCCCACCCAGTACGGGATGCCGCACGCCGAGTACGAGGTGAAGTGGCCCCGCTCGAAGGCCACGATCTCCAGCTTGTCCGGCCCCCTGAGGCGGCGAGCCTGCGACGCCGCGGACATGCCCGCGGCGTCGCATCCGACGACGACCAGTCGTTCCCGGGTACTCCTCGCACGGCTCATGTCCATGCGAACACGCTACGGGGACCGATCATTTCAGTCCTGTCCGCCCTGCTCCTCCTCGCGCACCGGCGCCGCCGCCGGCAGCGGGCCCACCGCGGTGGCCGCGGGCACGGCCGCCGCCCGGCGCGGCCGTACGAGACGCAGCCACAGGACGACCAGCAGCGCCGCCACCGCCGCGAACGGCAGCACCGCGCCGAGTGCCAGGGCGATCCAGCGCAGCATCGTGACGAAGACGTGCCAGCCGCCCGCCACGGCGTCCACGAAGCCGGGGGAGTCGTCCTCGGCGGCGGCCTTCGCCACCGGGGTCTGCGACAGGGACAGGGTGATCGTGGCCAGGCTGGTGCGGTCCTTCAGGGAGGCCTGTTGGGCGAGCAGCGCCTCCAGGTCGGACTCGCGGGTGCTCAGCTCGCCCTCCAGCTCCACCACGTCGCTCAACTTGGTGGCCCGGTCCATCAGTTCACGCACGCGTGCCACGCTGGCCCGCTGCGAGGTGATGCGGCTCTCCACGTCCACGACCTGGTCGGTGACGTCCTGAGCCTTCGCGGTCCGGTCGAGCAGCTTGCCCGCGCCCTCCAGGTCGGCGAGGACCTCGTCGTACTTGTCGGTGGGCACCCGCAGGACCACCCGGGTGCGCTCGTGGCCCTGTCCGTCGCGGGTGGTCGTCTCGTCGCCGACGAACCCGCCCGCGTTCTCCGTCGTGGTGCGGGCCTCGTCGAGTGCCTTCGGTACGTCCTTGACCCGCACGGACAGGGAGGCCGTACGGATGATGCTGCTCGCGGTGAGCTTCGGCACGGACTTGGTGTTCCGGGCGTTGCCGCTGCCCGAGGCGCCCTCCTGCCGGGCGGTGCCGGGAACCGCGGCCTTGGCGCCCGCGTCGCTCGCGCTGGTCCTGTCCGAACTGCTGCTGCACCCGGTCAGCGCGAGGGCAGAGGCCAGCAGGAGCCCGGCCAGGGCCTGCACGGGCCGGACGGAGTGTCGTGTGCGCATGGGTCGGTACCCCCGAGGTTCGTCGTGACGACTGACGCACCTTCGACGCCGGGACCGGCCCGGACGTTGGCCGGAAACGGTTCCGATGAGGTCACGGTCGGGACTCGTGCCAGGCACCGGCCCGGAGCCGGACTGTCAGCGGGGTCTGAGAGGCTGGAGGCATGCGCGAACTGGAGACTCGTACGGGTACAGGCCATGTCGTCGTCATCGGCGCCGGGATCGGTGGGCTGGCCGCCGCACACCGGCTGCTGGACGCAGGCGTGCGCGTGACGGTCGTCGAGGCGTCGGACCGGGTCGGCGGCAAGCTGCTCCCCGGCGAGATCGCGGGCGCCCGCGTGGACCTCGGCGCCGAATCGATGCTGGCCCGCCGCCCCGAGGCCGTCGCACTGGCCCGCGAGGTCGGTCTCACCGACCGGCTGCAGCCGCCCGCCACCGCCACCGCCTCGATCTGGACCCGGGGCGCCCTGCGCCCCATGCCCAAGGGCCACGTCATGGGCGTCCCCGGCACCGCCTCCGCCCTCTCCGGGGTCCTCTCGGACGAGGGCCTGCACCGCATCGAGCGCGACGCCGACCTGCCGCGCACGGAGGTCGGCGACGACGTGGCGGTGGGTGAGTACGTGGCGGCACGCCTGGGCCGCGAGGTCGTGGACCGTCTCGTCGAACCCCTCCTGGGCGGGGTCTACGCGGGCGACGCGTACCGCATCTCGATGCGCTCCGCCGTCCCCCAGCTCTTCCAGGCCGCGAAGACCCACGACTCCCTCACCGAGGCCGTCCGGGGCATCCAGGAGCGCGCCGCCGCCGCACAGCAGACCGGCCCGGTCTTCATGGGCATCGAGGGCGGAGTGGGCCAACTCCCGCTCGCCGTCGCGGAGTCGGTCCGCGCGCGGGGCGCCGAGGTCCTCACCGGGACACCGGTGACCGAGCTGCGCAGGAGCGGGACGGCGGGCTGGCGGGTCGTCGCCGGAGACCGCGTCCTCGACGCCGACGGGGTGATCGTAGCCGTACCCGCACCGGTCGCCGCCCGGCTGCTGCGGGCCGAAGTGCCCGGCGCCGCCGCCGAGTTGAGCGCCGTCGAGTACGCCTCGATGGCCCTGGTCACCCTCGCCTACCGCCGCGCGGACGTCGAACTCCCCGAAGGCAGCGGCTTCTTGGTGCCCCCCGTCGACGGGCGCACGATCAAGGCGTCCACCTTCGCCTCCCAGAAGTGGGGCTGGATCGCCGACGAGAACCCGGACGTACTGGTCCTGCGCACCTCGGTCGGCCGGTACGCCGAGACGGCGATCCTGGAGCGCGAGGACGCCGACCTGGTCGACGTCTCGCGCCACGACCTGGGCGCGGCCACCGGCCTCGACGCCACGCCCCTCGACACCCGCGTCACCCGCTGGACCGACGGCCTGCCCCAGTACCCGGTCGGCCACCACGCGCGCGTGGCCCGCGTCCGCGAACACGTCGCCAAGCTGCCAGGACTCGCCGTGTGCGGCGCGGCCTACGACGGCGTCGGCATCCCGGCCACCATCGCGAGCGCCTACGCGGCCGTCGAGCGGCTGACCGGTGACCCGGTGCCGAGCGCGTCCGGCGGAGCGGGAGAATAGCCCCATGAGCGACGACGCCCCCACCACCGAGCCCGGCCGCATCCCGAACAAGGGCAAGCTGGCCAAGGACCTCAACGAGGTCATCCGCTACACGCTGTGGTCCGTCTTCAAGCTGAAGGACGTACTGCCCGAGGACCGCGCCGGATACGCCGACGAGGTTCAGGAGCTGTTCGACCAGCTCGCCGCGAAGGACGTGACGGTCCGCGGCACGTACGACGTATCGGGCCTGCGTGCCGACGCCGACCTCATGATCTGGTGGCACGCCGAGACCGCCGACCAGCTGCAGGAGGCGTACAACCTCTTCCGCCGCACGAAGCTCGGCCGCGCCCTGGACCCGGTCTGGTCGAACATGGCGCTGCACCGCCCCGCCGAGTTCAACCGCTCGCACGTCCCGGCCTTCCTGGCCGACGAGACCCCGCGCAACTACGTCAGCGTGTACCCGTTCGTGCGCTCCTACGACTGGTACCTGCTGCCCGACGATGACCGCCGCCGCATGCTCGCCGACCACGGCAAGATGGCCCGCGGCTACCCGGACGTCCGCGCCAACACGGTCGCCTCCTTCTCCCTCGGCGACTACGAATGGCTCCTGGCCTTCGAGGCCGACGAGCTCTACCGCATCGTCGACCTCATGCGTCACCTGCGCGCGTCGGAGGCCCGCATGCACGTCCGCGAAGAGGTCCCGTTCTACACGGGCCGCCGCAAGGACATCGGCGACCTGGTAGCAGGCCTGGCGTAGTTGCCTTCATGGGCGCGGGGCTGTGTCGACATGCGGCTCCGCCGCGTGGGCGCGACCAGCCCCCACCGGCCCGCAGACTAAACACTGCCAGGTCGCGCAGCCTTCGGCTCGGCATGCGGCGCACACGCAGCATGCCGTTCAGGCAACCGCCCTTCCAACAAGTACGCCTCCAGATACCCGTTGACGCACTTGTTGGACCCACCCGCAATTCCATGCGTCCCCGCATCCCGCTCGGTCACCAACACCGAGTCGGACAACCGCCGCTGCAACTCAAGCGCACCGTCATAGGGCGTGGCCGCATCCCGCTCGGCGGCCATGATCAGCACCGGCGGAAGTTCACCCGGGCCCGTGCGCACATCGAGGGGCTGCTGACGCGGCTCGGGCCAGTACGCGCACGGCAGGTTCATCCACACGTTGTCCCAGGTCTCGAACGGCGCCACCCGCGCGAGCCGCGTGTTGTCCCGGTCCCAGACGCTCCACTCCGTCGGCCAGGGCGCGTCGTTGCACTCGACGGCCGTGTACACCGCGTTGCCGTTCTCCGCCTCGACGGCCGCCCCGGGCGTCGGCCCCGCCTGCTGCACCAGCAGCTTGGGCCTGCCCTTCAGGTAGGCCGACAGCGCCGCCGCGGTGTGCGGCCAGTAGTCGTCGTAGTACCCGGCCGACAGGATCGCGCCCTGCAACTGCGCCGGCCCCACCTTGCCGCCCGCCGGCTTCTCGGCGAGCCGCGCTGAGGCCTTCTCGTAGCTGCGCAGCACCTTCGCGGCCGTGTTCCCGAGCCCGTACACGTCGTCGTGCCTGGCGATCCACTCCCGGAAGTCCGCCCAGCGGCCCTCGAACGCGGCCGACTGGTCGAGGTTGTTGCGGTACCAGACCTGCTCGGGGTCGGGGTTCACCGCCGAGTCGAACACCATCCGCCGTACGTGCGATGGGAACAGCGTCGCGTACAGGGCCCCGAAGTAGGTCCCGTAGGACGCGCCCATGAACGTCAGCCTGTCCTCGCCGAGGGCGGCGCGCAGGACGTCCAGGTCGCGGGCGTTGTTGAGGGAGTTGTAGAACCGCAGCTTGCTGCCGGAGCGCTTGGCGCAGCCGCGTGCGTAGGCCTTGGCCTCGGCGGTGCGTTCCTTCTTGTACGACTCGGAGGGGAACGCCGGCGACTGCGAGGGCGCCTTGAAGAAGTGCTTGGGGTCCTCGCAGGACAGCGGTGCCGACTTGTCGACCCCGCGCGGTGCGTAGCCGACGAGGTCGTAGGCCGACGCGATGCGCTTCCACTCGGGGAGCATGCCGATCAGCGGGAAGTAGAGGCCGGAGGCGCCGGGGCCGCCCGGGTTGTAGACCAGGGAGCCCTGGCGGGGGACTCTGCGCTTGCTGTTGTGCGGGTCCTTGTGGGTGGCGACGGCCCGGCTGACGGTCAGTCTGATCTGCTTGCCGTCGGGGTGTGCGTAGTCGAGCGGGACGGAGACCGTGCCGCACTCCATGGTGCCGGGCATGTCCTGCGCGTCCGGGCACTTCCCGAAGTCGATGCCCTTCGCGCGGGCGTGCGCGGCGGCGAGCGCGGTGCCGGCCGACTCGACGGCATCCGGGGCACCGGAGGCCGGGGCGGCGGCGAGGCTGGTCAGGAGCAAGGACCCGGCGGCCGAGTACAGGGCGGCGGCTCGCATGGTGGCGTATCCCTTCGGAGCACGGCTGCAACAAAAGGGATGTTTCGTTCGCTTGTTGGCGAAGGCAAGCACCGTCGGGCCGGTGTCGGCCCCAATGACCCCTGTGCGCCCCTTGGCGCGCTCTCACGCCGAGGTCAGCGCCGCCACTCGTCGAACTGCTCGCGGTACTGCTCCCGGTGCGCGAAGGCCGCCCGCAGATCCGGTTCGCCGACCGCGCGGATGCCGCGAACGGCGACGGAGGTGAGATACGTACGGTCGTCGGCGCCGCCGCCCGCGTGCCGGGCCAGCGTGCCGAGCAGCTGCTGACCCGCCGGGGAGGCCCAGTGCGAGTACGGGTGCACCTCGACCCGGGCGATGGCCAGACAGCTCAGCGTCAGGGCGAGCGGCAGCGCGAACCAGAGCGCGACCAGCCCGCGCGGCATCTCGGCCCCCGGCGTCAGCAGCGCGGTCGCGCCCAGCACCAGCACGACGAGCGCGGCGGCCCGCACCTGCCGGACCCCGGCGGCGACCGTCGTACGGGTCCCGTCCGGTACGGCGAGACCCGCGTCGACGAGCCGGTCCGCCACGTCGCGCACCGCGTCCGTGGCCGCAGCGGTGGCCCGCACCGGGGCGATCCGGGACTGCCCCTCGGGCCCGATGGCGCCTATCACCGACCGCTCGATGGGGTCCCGTCCGCGCGGGTCCACGACGGTCGCCCAGCCGGTGTGGGCGAGCAGCAGCCGGTGCTGGCGCGCCATGGAGACCAGCGTCAGATCGGCGACCCGCGCGGGACCGCCGGAGAGGAACGCCGCCTCGTAGAGCGTCAGATCGTGTCCCTTGCCCGCGTCGTCCGCGCCGACGGCCGCCGCTCTGACGGCGGCCAGGCACAGCCGAGTGCACGCCGTGCCGGCGACGGCCCAGGCCAGGAGCAGGAGAAGGACCCAGAACATGCCAAGTTTCTATGCCAAAGGCCCAGGAGGACGCCATGCCTTGTTCACAATCCGGACGGAGCGTTGTCTGCCTGTGACGTTCCGCTTGTCCGAAAACAGACCACGGCCGAAACAGTTCTACGGCTACGGCTACGGCTACGGCTGCGTCGACGGCGGCGGGCTGGAGGCGGGCGGCGGCAGCGAGTACGTCGGCGAGACCGACGGGGTCAGCGGGACGACCTGGCCGGGGTCGGTGAAGGGCGCGGACGCGGCGGGGGAGTTGGTGATCGCGGGTGTGCTGCTCGCGGCCATGTCCCGGGCCAGCGCCGCGAAGTCGACGTATCCGGTGGCCTCCAGGACCTTGATGTGGTCCAGGACGGTCGTGTTGGCGTCGTCGGCGAGGGCGCGGACCAGGGAGTTCTGGGTGGTGGCACGGACCTGGGCGACCACCGTGAAGACCTTGCCGTGCGCGAGACGCAGGATGTTGGCGAACTTGCGGTCGAAGTCCACGCCCGACGCCGCGTTGAGGGTGGCGAGCCACTGCTGTTGCTGCGCGCTGGGCTGATTCGGCAGCGGCAGACCGAGCCGGGCGGCGACATCGCGCACCCGCTCGTCCAGGAACGTGTGGCCGTCGATCAGATGCTGTCCCGCCGTCCGTACGGCAGCGGTGGTGCCCTTCTCCTCGGCCTGCTGCCCGGCCGGCAGCTCCCACAGCCCGGCCAGCCGCACCCGCGTGACGAAGTCCTTGTCCAGCGCGGACAGCGGCCCGTACTGCGTCGCCACGGTCTGGTCGCTGAGCACATTGGCAGCCGTCGTCCCTGACCGGTCGGCGTAGGACCAGACCGGGAAGATCAGCGCCGCCAGGGTCGCGGTCAGGCCCACGACGATGACGCCGGTACCACTGAATATGCCTCGGCCCTTTACGGGGGGTCGCGGTCGCATGGGGTGCCTCCTGTGACGGCACCGCACGTGAGTGCGCTTCTCGTGCGGAACCGCAATATTACTGTGGAGTCACTCTCACCTTCCAAGGCCCCTCCCGGCCCTTCCCCGACCCGTCAGCGGCGCAGCAGCACCCGCCGGGTGGCGCGGGCGAGCCGGACCGCGGGCCGCGTCGATCGCGGGGCCGGTCCCGAGCGCTCCAGCCACCACTCCCGCAATTCCCGCCGCACCTCGGCGTTCTCCGGCCCGCCGGAGAGCAGCAGCTGCCCGGCGAAATCCAGTGCGTCCCGCCGGTAGCCGCTGGTCATGGGGTGCCTGTGCGTGTACGCGAGGAAGGCCGGCCGGTACGCGTCCCCGAGGATCTCGGGCAGTTCGGGAGCCACCTTCGCCACGACATCGGCCCGCTTCGCCCCGAGCGCCCGCGCCTGTACCCCGAGCCGCACCCGGTCGAACCCTTCGGGCACCGGAGTACCGGCGACCAGCGCGGAGAGCAGCGCGGTCTCGGCGAGGGCGAGACGCTGGCGGGCGGCGGCGGGAGCCCGCGGTGCGGCTGCCGGGGTTGCGGCAGCCGTCCGCCGTGCCTCGCCGGCCGAGCGCGCCCGCCCGCTGTCCAACGCCCCGCGAATCGACGTCAACTCCCGCTCCAGTTCCGCCGCTTCGGGGAAGTTGTCGTCGCGCTCCAGCAGCACCCCCGGCGGGGAGACGCGGGACGCCAGGTCGGTGAGGATGCCGAGGACCGGGGCGGGCACGGGGTGGGCGTGGCTGTCGTGCCAGACGCCGTCGCGTTCGACGCCGCCCGCGACATGGACGTAGGCGATGGCCTCGACGGGGAGTTCGGCGAGGGCCTTGGCCGGGTCCTCGCCGCGGTTGACGTGGTTGGTGTGCAGGTTGGCGACATCGATGAGGAGGCGTACCCCGGTGCGGTCGGCCAGTTCGTACAGGAACTGGCCCTCGCTCAGCTCCTCGCCCGGCCAGGCGAGCAGCGCGGCGATGTTCTCGACCGCGAGCGGCACGGGCAGCGCGTCCTGGGCGATGCGGATGTTCTCGCACAGCACGTCGAGGGCGTCCCGGGTGCGTGGCACGGGCAGCAGGTGGCCGGCTTCGAGGAGCGGGGAGGCGGTCAGCGGGCCGCCCGCGCGGACGAACGCGATGTGCTCGGTGACCAGCGGTGAGCCGAGGGCCTCGGCCCGCTCGGCGAGCGCGGTCAGCCTGCCCTCGTCCGGCCGGTCGGCGCCGCCGAGGCCCAGGGAGACACCGTGCGGGATCACGGTCACGCCGCGCTCGCGCAGCCGTAGCAGCGATTCGGGGAGGTGGCCGGGGCAGAGGTTCTCGGCCACGGCCTCGACCCAGTCGATGCCCGGCAGGTGTTCCACGGCGTCCGCCATCTCCGGCCGCCATCCGATGCCCGTCCCCAGTCGTTCCATCGCCCGTCCCCGTTCTCGATGTCCTCGCCGAAATCCATCCACTCCACAAGACCGCTGTTCGGTGTGACGGAGGTATCGCCCCCGGGCCCGGCCCCGAACCCCGGCCGTGTCACCTTCAGAGGAACATTTGAGGTTCGGGGCCGGGGCCCGGCCGGCTAGCCCAGTACCCCATTCGAGTCGACCGGATCCGGTCGCCCGGTGTTGACCGTGCCCGGCGCGCCCGGGGACGGCCGTGAGGTGGTCCCGATGTTCGGGCTGGCCACGGCGGCCGGTGCCGAGGGCACCACCTGACCGGGTACGGGTGCGGCGGGACCGGTCGGGCTGGCGGTGGAGGCGTTCGCGATTCCGTTGGCGATGGCGTCGAAGTCGACCCGCCCGGTCTTCTCCAGCACCGTGATGTGGTCGAGCACGGTCTGGTTGGCGTCCGAGGCCAGCTGTCTCACCAGCGTGTTGCGGGTGGTGTTCCGTACGGCGCCGATGGCCGGGAAGATCTTGCCGTGCGCGGACCGCAGCAGGTTGGCGAACTTGTACTCGTACTCCGCGCCGGTCGCCGCGCTCATCTCCCGCAGCCAGCCCTGCTGTTGCTCGTTCGGCACGTTGGGCAGCGCCACGTTGAGCTGGGCCGCGATGATCCGCACCCGCTTGTCGAGGTCGGTGTGGCCGACGATGAGATGGTCCCCGGCCTCCTTGATCGCCTGGCTGGGCGCCCGCTCGACCGCCTGCTGCCCGGCCGGCAGCTCCCACAGCCCGGCCAGCCGCACCCGCACGATCAGATCCCGGTCGGCGGCCGTCAGCGGACCCCACTGCGTGTTCACCGTGCCCGCCGCCACGTTCGCCTGACCGGTGCCCGCGCGGTCGGCGTACGACCACACGGGAAAGACGAGTGCGCCGGTTGTGGCGAAGATAGCCGCGATGAGCACGGTCGTGCCGTTGATACGACGCAAGGGAGCCTCCCGGGGAAACCAACTGGTCGTTGGAGAAGTTGACGCGTGGCCAGTGCCTGGAGGTACGCGCGGGCAGGTCGCCTTGTTCAAAGGGAGGGCAGTTTTGCTCAAAGGGCAGGCAAAGAGGGCGAGTTCAGCGGCTCTTGACGGGCCAGCGCTCCGGCGCCCGGCCCAGCAGCCGTAGCGCCTCGTCGAGCGGGCCGGCGTCCGGCGGTACGTCGAACGCCGGGGCGAAGGCGAACCCCGGGCCGCGTCCGGCCGGGTCGGTGGGCACCAGCTTGGCCACCACGAGCGCGATGTCCAGGACGTCGTCCGACAGGTCCGGCGCTGTGCCGAGGGTGGCGGCCACGTCCCAGGCGTGGACGACGTAGTCGATGAAGTGGAAGCCGATCGCGGTCCGGCCGGGGAAGCTCATGCCCAGCTCCGGCAGGGCGAACTCCCGCTCGGTGGCGCCGGGTTCGGCGAACGCGGCGAGGACGGCCGTGGCTGCCGCGCGGTGTGTCCGGACCGGGTCGCCCATGTCCTCCGGCTCCCGCCAGTACGCCCTGTCCCGGCCCGCGCCGCGCGCGGCGGCCGCGAACCCGTGATGCTGCGCGGCCATGTGCGCCACGAGCCGCCGCAGGTCCCACCCCGCACAGGGCGTGTCCCGCTCCCAGTCCTCCTCCTGCGCCAACTCCACTACGCGCAGGGCCTCGTACACGGCGATCCGGTCGAGCTCGACGATGTCCGTTCCGCTGGCAGTCATGGGACTGACGCTAAAACTGTGCGAACGATCGTGCTACTTGTTTTTCGGCCGAGGTGACGCAGGGGCTGAAGTGCCGTGAGGATTACGGGACTTGCGGGACCCTCGAAGGGTCCGTGGCCGCTCCCCGCAGCCGCGACGCGATGCCGACGCGCGCCCGGCGGTATGCGGTCTCCTCGTCGTGCAGTACGGACACCACGTTGGCTGTCTCCATCAACGCGACCAGTTCGAAGGCGAGTTGGGGTATGTCGGTATCGGTCCGCAGCTCGCCCGCGTCCCGCGCCCCGGCGATCGTCCCTTCCACGAAGGCCGTCCAGTCCCGCTGTGCGCGCACCACCGCGTCGTGCACCGGACCGGACCGGGCGTCGAACTCGGCGACGACCTCGTAGAAGAAGCAGCCGCCCGGGAAGACCCGCCCCCGCGAGTACTCCAGCCACAGTTCGCACAGCCGCCACAACCGGCCGACCCCGGCGGGGAGTTCGACGGCGGGCCCGATGACCTTCCCGGTGTGGATGCGGGCGGCCTCGCGGACGGTGGCCAGTTGCAGCTCCTGCTTGGAGCCGAAGAGCGCGAACACCCCGCTCTTGCTTAGCCGCAGCTCGGTCGCCAACCGGCCGACGGACAGCGCCTCCAGGCCCTCGACGGAGGCGATGTCGACGGTACGGCGCAGGATCAGCCGCCGGGTACGGTTGCCCCGCTCGACCCGGCCGTCGAGACGTGTCGTGCCCGCACCCTCGTCAGGTGTCCTTGTCGCTCCGCCGGCTCTCATGGTGGTCCACCCTAAGCAACACGGGGGAAACGGACACTTCCTAGGATGCGGCGGGTGCACCTGACCGTCCTTGACGCCCCCACCGAGTGGAGCCGCTTCGCCGAGGGTTCCGTCGAACGCCGCATGCTGCTCGCGCTCGGCGACCTGCTCGGCACCCCGCTGCGCCCGAAGCCGCTGATGCTGCCCGACGGCAGCCGCGTCGAGGTCGAGGGAATCGATCCCGCCTGCCGTGTCCTCGTCCAACTCGTCGGCAATCAGGGTGCCTACAAGCCCGCCTACCGCAACAAGGTCATGGCGGACATGTTCAAACTGCTCTGGCTGCGCGAGTCCGTACCCACCGCCGAGCGTGCGGTCCTCCTGGTCAGCGAGCTGATCGTGCAGGCCCTCGGCGGCTGGGTCGCGCGCGCCGCGGCCGACCTCGGGATCGAGATCCACGTGTACGACGGCAGTGCGGCCGTCCCGCTCCGACTCCCGTCGCGGCCAGACGTAAAACGCCCGTAACAGACGAATGCGGTGTCCCGAAACACAATCTTCCTACGGTCGGGGGCACCTAAGCGGATTTCCGCGTGGCAGTCAGTCGCACTCGCTACGCACGCTCTCCGACTTCCAGGATCGGGCACTCGTGCCCGCGACATGGATGGGAGCGTGAAGGTGACTGGTACGCCAGCACTCGAACTGCGGTCGGTGCGAAGGGTCTACGGGTTCGGGTCGGCGGCGACCACGGCCCTCGACGACGTCCACCTGACGGTGCCGTCGGGCCGTTTCGTCAGTCTCATCGGCCCCAGCGGCTGCGGAAAGTCGACCCTGCTGCGGCTCGTCGCGGGGCTCGAACAGCCGGACGGCGGCGAGGTGTCGGTGCACGGTGTGACACCGGCACAGGCATGCGCGGCCAAACTGATCGGACTCGTCCCGCAGAGCCCCGCGCTGCTGCCCTGGCTGTCCGTACTGCGGAACGTCACGCTGCCCCAGAAGATCAACCGGGGCGCGGCCGGGCGCCGGGAACGCATCGCCGACTTCACCGGGCGCCGGACGGCCCCCGACATGAAGGAACTCCTCGTCAAGGCCGGCCTCGGCGACGCCCTGCACAAACTCCCGGCCCAGCTCTCCGGCGGGATGCGCCAACGCGCCGCGATCGTCCGGGCGTTCGGCCTGCAACCCGACGTGCTCGTGATGGACGAACCCTTCTCGGCGCTCGACGAGTTCACCCGCGAAAGCCTTCAGGACCAACTCCTGGATTTGTGGGCGGAGTTGCGGACCACCGTCCTGTTCGTCACGCACTCCGTTTCCGAGGCCGTACGGCTCTCCGACACCGTCGTCGTCATGGCGCCGAACCCCGGCCGCGTCGTCGAGAGCATCGACGTCGACCTGGCCCGGCCGCGCGGTGAACGGCTCTTCGGGGAACGGCGGTTCCACGAGTACGAAGACCTGGTGAGAGAGCGGCTGCGGCGCGCCTGGCACAGCGAAGCCGCGTGAGTGGGGGCGTGGACGACATGACCGTGGCCGACGAGCGCACCACCGCACCGGCACCGGCCGGGCCCCGGCCGCCTGCCGAACCCTCCCGCTTCAGCCTCAAGCACCCGAGGTCGCGGATCGCCTGGATCCGTCCGGCCGTCTGGCTGCCCCTCGTCGTGATGCTGGCGATCCTCGCCGGGCTCTGGCAGTGGGGGGCCGAGCAACTTCCCTATCTGCTACCGCCGTTGTCCGACGTCGGCAGTTCGCTCACCGGCAATTTCGGCTACTACGTCCACAACGCCCTTGTCACTCTGGGTGAGGCGACGGCCGGGCTGGGGATGGGCTTCGTCGGAGCGTTCGTCCTCGCCGTGCTGACCAGTGAACTCCCGCTGGTGCGGCGGGCGGTGATGCCGGTCGCGGTCGTCCTCAACGTCACCCCGCTGGTGGCGGTCGCACCGGCCCTGGTCGTCGCCTTCGGCTTCGGGCCGATGCCCAAGCTGATCATCACCGGGCTGATCTGTTTCTTCCCGATCCTCATCAACACGGCCACGGGGCTGCGGTCCGTGCCGAAGCAGGTGTTGCAGGTCTACCGGACGATGGACGCGAGCCGGGTCGAACTGCTGTGGCATGTGCGGGTGCCCAACGCGCTGCCGTATCTCTTCGCCGCGCTGCGGATCGTCCTTCCGCTGTCGATCATCGGGGCGGTGGTCGCCGAGATGTCGGCGTCCGGATCCACGGGGGGTCTGGGGACGGCGATCAGTGTGGCCTCCTCCATGAACCAACTCCCGGTTGTCTACGCCTCGATCCTCGTCCTCGCGGTGATGGGCGTGCTGTTGCTGCTCGCCGTGACTGTCGTCGAGCGGCGTGTGCTGCATTGGCACGACAGCACGAACTGAGCCTGACAGCACGGTTGTTGTCTGCGGGCCCGGTGGGGGCTGGTCGCGCCCACGCGGCGGAGCCGCAGATCGATACAGTCCCGCGCCCCTTTGGGGCGCTCAACTCACCGGCATTGACGCCAGTTTGGAGTCACCCATGTCCCGTCATCGCCTCACCAGATCCGCCCTCGTCGCCACCGCGCTGACGCTCGGAGTCGCCGGATGCGGCTCCGGGTCGAGTGACAGCACCTCAGCCGGTGCTGCCGGTTCCGCGATATCCGCGAAGCGTTGTGCCGAGAACAAGGCCGCAGGGAAGATCACGTATCTCTCCGGGTACCAGTTCCAGTCGTCCGTCTCGATCCTCGAATACATCGCCGCCGCCAAGTTGGGCTATTTCAAGGACCTCTGCCTCACCGTCGACCTCAAGCCCGGCAGCGGCGACACCGCGCAGAACACCAAGCTGCTCGCCGGCGGACAGGCCACCGTGTCCGCGATCTCCGAGCAGGACCTGATCCAGGCGCAGGCCAACGGGATCGACATCAAGGGCATTTCCTCGTACTCGAACGCCGGTCTCGACATCCTGATGACCAACAAGGACATCACCGACCTGACCCGGCTCGACGGCAAGGTCGTCGGACACAAGGGCTACGTCCCCGCCGCCGTCGAGGCGATGCTCGTCAAGGCCGGCGTCAAGTGGAGCTCGCTCAAGCTGGTCAAGGAGGGCTACGACCCCTCCGTACTGCCCCGGAAGCAGGGCGGCCTCGAAGCGCTCACCGGGTTCATCTCCAACGAGCCCAACCAGCTCAAGGCGGCCGGCAAGGACGTCACCGTGTGGAAGCCGGTCGACTACAAGATCCCCAGCTCCATCGGCGCGATGGCGGTGAACCCGGCGTTCGCCAAGGCCCACCCGCACGCCGTCGAGGACATTCTGCGGGCGGCCCTGCACGCGTACGCGTACTGCTCCTCCAGCGAGGCGCACATCACCGAATGCGTCGGCTACGCGGCCAAGTTGTCCGGGCCCACCTACGACAAGAAGCTCAACGCCACGATCTGGAAGACCGAGACGCAGGTCGTCAAGGAGAACCGGACGCCCGGACAGCCGCTCGGTGGCATCGACACCGACAACGTCACCCAGCTCGTCGCCATGCTGCACCAGTTCAAGATCGTGCCGAGCAGTGTGACCGCCGCCAAGGCCCAGGGGTGGTTCGACACCTCGTTCGTCAAGGACATCTACAGCGGCGACAAGCTGGTCTGGCCCGCGCCGTAAGAAGCAAGAGACCGCAGAGCCGTAGAAAGGCCCGCAACGTGCCCGCGAAAGAGTACGGAATCTTCCTTCCCATCGGGAACGGCGGCTGGATGCTGTCCACCACCGCGCCGCACCCCGAGGCGACCTACGCGTACAACAGGCGTGCCGCCCTGCACGCGGAGAACATCGGCCTCGACTTCGTCATGTCGATGGCCAAGTGGCGTGGTTTCGGCGGGAGTACGGACCACTGGGGCCGCTCGCTGGAGTCGATGACGATGATGGCGGCGCTCGCCGAGGCGACCAGCCGGGTCAGGATCTGGGCGACCCTGCACGCCAACATCCACAACCCCGCCGTCGCGGCGAAGATGCTCACCACCCTCCAGGACATCTCCGGCGGCCGGGCCGGGATGAACATCGTGAACGGCTCGTACGCCGGGGAGTTCGAGCAATTCGGCGACTGGGACCCGGAGTTGAGCCACGCGGACCGCTACCGGATGACGGAACTCTGGACCGAGGCCGTCACCCGGCTGTGGACCGAGGACTCGGTCACCATGCGCACCCCGTACTTCGACCTCGTCGATTGCGAGTCCCGCCCGCACCCGGCGACCCGGCCGACCGTCATCAGCGCGGGCCGCTCCGAGGACGCCCGCCGCTTCCAGGCCAAGTACGCCGACGGCGCCTTCCTCGCCGCCGACAGCCTCGACGACATGCGGTCGCTCTCCGCCGACGTGCATGCCCGCGCGAAGGCCAACGGCCGAGTCTGCAAGACCTATTCGATGCTCACCGTCGTCCAGGACGACACCGACGAACTGGCCGTCAAGAAGGTGAAGGAGTGGGGCGTGGGTGTCGACCGCGAGGCCCTCGCCCATATGCGGCACACCTGGGGCGTGCCCGAGGACCAGGCCCGCGCCTGGGCCGACGGCGCCGACGGGGAGGCGGCCTTCCAGACGCCGTACGTCGCCGGCAGCGCCCGCACGGTCACCGAGCACATCGAGTACATCGTGCGGGAGGCGGACCTCGACGGACTCATGCTGATCTTCCCGGAGTACGACGAGGACATGCTGCTGTTCGGCGACACCGTGCTGCCCGCGCTGCGCGCCCGCGACGAGGTGGCGGCCTGATGTCCGACCTGCGCGACAGACAACTCGCTCAACTCGCCGGTTCGTTCAGCAGGCCCGCGCTGGTCGTGGTCGACGTGCAACGGGACTTCGCCGACCCGGACCGGGTCGGGGCGTACGGCCTGACGGACGGGGCGCTGGCGGCACTGGGCCGGACGGTCACCCGTATCGCCGAACTCGTCGACGCCGCACGCGCCGCCGAAGTACCGGTCGTCTGGGTCGAGTTGGGAAGCGACCCGGCACGGCCGTGGCGGTCGAGCAACTGGCTGCGCGAGGGCGACTACGACGCACCCATGAGCCCGGACGAGCCGTGCCGGATCGGGACGCCCGGCGCCGAGTGGTACCAAATGGAGCCTGCGGAAGGGGAGTTGCGGGTCGTCAAGCGCGGCTACAGCGGCTTCCTCGGCACCGACCTCGAAGCACGGCTGCGCGCGGCCGGCTGCGACTGGCTCACCGTCGTCGGCCTGACGAGCGAGTGCTGCGTCTACGCCACCGCCCAGGACGCCGTCCAACTCGACTGGCCCGTCGTCGTGCCCCAGGACACGACGACCGCCTACGACCACCACGTCAACGCCGCCGCTCTCTTCCAACTCGGCCTGAACGTGGCTGTGTTGAGCGATGCCGGCGAGGTTGTCGAGCTGTGGAAGAAGGCCGTGCGATGACCGGAATGCGCATCGGCTACGACCTCTCCTTCACCCACACCGAGGGCGCCTGGGCACGCCAGGGTTCCTGGATCGGGCGGGACTTCCCCGACGTCCGCATGTTCATGGAACTCGCGCAGACCGCTGAACGCGCTGGCGTCGGCCTGCTGTTCTTCGGAGACGGCAGCGGCATCCCCAGCACCTGGCGCGGCAGCATCGCGCCGGCCGTCGAGTGGGGCATCCAGTGGCCGCGCCACGACATGTCACCGGTCATCGCCGCGATGTCCACGGTGACGGAGAAGGTCGGCTTCGGGCTGACGTACTCCTCGACGTTCATGCATCCCTTCTACGTCGCCCGGCTGTTGAACTCGCTCGACCATGTGACCGGTGGCCGTATCGCCTTCAACGTGGTCGCCTCCACCCGCGGCGCCGACGCGGCCAACTACGGGTTCGCCGAGCTGATGGACCACGACCTGCGCTACGAGCGGATGGAGGAATTCGTCGACGTCTGCCGGGCGTTGTGGGACTCCGTCGCGCCGGACGCCATCGTCCGCGACCGGAGCACGGGACGTTTCGCCGACCCCGCGAAGGTCCACCCCATCGACCACGAGGGGCGCTTCTTCACCGTCAAGGGACCGCTCGCGTCCGTACCCGGCCCGCAGTACCACCCGCTCATCGTGCAGGCGGGCAACTCGCCCCGGGGCATTGCCGCTTCGGCCCGCTTCGCCGACCTCGTCTTCGGCTTCGGCGGACATCTGGCGAGTCAGCAGCGCCATCGCAAGCTGCTCGACGAGGCGCTGCTCGCCGAGGGACGGGACCCGGAACACGTGGGCATCCTCTGGGCCACCCAGGTGATCGTCGGCCGCACGAAGGCCGAGGCGCTGGCGCGCTGCGAGGCGGTGCACGAGTTCTGGAACGAGGAGGCGGTCGCCACCTACCTCTCGCACAACGCCGGCTACGACTTCTCGACCCTTCCGGCCTCCTTCCGACTCGGCGAACTGCGCGACGAGTTGGCGGCCGCCAACGCGAGTCCGGCGGGGCTCGTCGGCTCGCTCGTCGCGGAGTTCGGCGCGGACCACACCATGAGCCGTAGCGAGTTCTTCGCGCACGGCAGGGGGCGGGCGACCGGCCTCGACCACAGCCTCGTCGGCGATCCGGCCGCTGTGGCCGACGCGTTGGAGGAGAACTTCGCCGCCACCGGAGCACGCGGCGGCTTCATGTTCTCCAGCCCGCTGGCCATGCCCGCAGGCTTCGCCGAGATCAGCGAACTGCTGCTGCCCGAACTGCGCCGCCGTGGCGCGCTCGCACCGGCCTACCTCGGATCGACTCTCCGCGAGAACCTGGCAGTTTGAGGTGACGGCGGAGAGTCTGAGTGCGCGGCGTGACTGGTTCGCTCTCGGCAGTCTGTGCACCGGGTTCTTCATGCTGCTCCTGGACAGCACGATCACCTCGGTCGCGCTGCCGTCACTGATCAGCGGGTTGCACACCAGTGAGACCGCCACGATGTGGGTCAACAGCGGTTACCTCATCGCGTACGCGGTGCCGTTGGTCGTCGCGGGACGGCTCGGCGATCGCCACGGCCATCGACGGGTTCACCTGGTCGGGCTGGCGGCGTTCACGTTCGGGTCGCTGCTGTGCGCAACTGCCCCCGGAATCAGGGCACTTGTCGTCTGGCGGGTGGCGCAGGGCATCGGTGCCGCGCTGATGACCCCGCAGTGCCTGACCCTCATCAAGGCGCTGTTCCGGCCGCCGCGTCTCGCCGTCGCGCTCGGGGTGTGGGGCGCGGTCGGCGGAGCGGCGGTCGCTGTCGGGCCGCTGCTGGGAGGTTTCCTCGTGGCGGCCGGGGGCTGGCCCGCGGTCTTCTGGGTCAACGTCCCGGTCGGCGTCGCCGCGATGGTCGCCGTAACGGTGTTCGTGCCGGTCCTCCCACGGCAGTCGGCGCGCATCCCGGTGTGGGCTATCTGCGCGAACGCGGCCGGTGCGGGTGTGCTGGTGATCGGTATCCAGGGCACGGACGGCACGAGTGCGGAAGTGCTGGGTGTGCCGCGGTGGTTGCTGGCCGGCGTGGGTGTGCTGGTCGTGGTGGCTGTCGTCTGGCTGCAGCGCCGGGACGGTCAACGCGCCCTCGTACCGGTCGAGTTGCTGCGCAGCCGTGGGTTCGTCGTCGCGGCCTGGGCCGGTGCCGCCGCCGCTTTCTGCTCCGGGTCGGCCATGATCCCGCTGATGCTGTACCTCCAGCGGGAGCGCGGGCTCGACGCGGGCTCGGCGGCTCTCACCCTCGTACCGATGGGCGTGGTCTGCCTGTTGGGGGCGCCGGTGTCGGCCCGGCTCAACAACGGAATCGGGTCCCGCGCGGTCGCCGTCATCGGCTCCGGCGCGCTAGTCCTGTCCATCGGCACGTCGGCGGTGCTCGTCGCGACCGACGCCCCGATCGCCGCGCTGACCGCCACGTTCGCGGTGTACGGGGTCGCCAACTCCTTTGTCTGGTCGCCCCTTTCGATCGCGGCGGTGACCTCGGTCGGCCCGGACGAGGTCGGGGCGGCCTCCGGAACCTTCAACGCGATGAAGCAACTCGGAGCGGTACTGGGCAGCGCGGTCTGTGCCGTTCTGCTGGCCGGTCACGGCTACGCGGTCACCCTCGGCGGGCTCGCGGCGGTCGGGTTGCTCTGTCTCCTCGCGTCGGCGTTGCTGCGGACCGGGCCTCCGGGGAGCGGACGCCCGATCGCGCCCGCCGCGCCACAGCTGCCCACAGGAGTCGCCTGATGAAGCCCGACGCGGACGGGGGTCGCACGATGACGGCAACGGAAGGAACGGAGGGCACGGAGGGCATGGAAGGCCTGCGGAACCTGGCGGGCGTCACCTCCGATCCCGGGGAGATGACGAGGGCGTTCTCCGGGTTCCCGGCGGGGGTCGCGGCCCTCTCCGCGCGCGTCCACGGCGACCCGACCGTCATGATCGTCTCGTCGTTCGCGGTCGGCGTCTCCCACAACCCGCCCATGGTCTCCTTCGCCGCACAGCACACCTCGACGACCTGGCCGGTGCTGTCCCGCGCGCGGGCGATCGGGATCTCCGTCCTGGGCGAGGGCCACAGCGACAAGGCCCGGCAACTCGCCTCCCGCAGCAAGGCGGCCCGGTTCGCCGACCTGTGCACGGTGGAGGCGGAATCCGGTGCGATCTTCCTCGACGGCGCGCCGGTGTGGCTGGAGTGCACCGTCGAACACAGCTATCCGGCAGGCGACCACGACATCATCGTGCTGCGCGTACTGGCCATGAGGTCGGACGACGAGCGGAGTCCGCTCGTGTGGCACCGAAGGACCCTCAAGATGCTGGGGAGTTGAACGCCGGGCCGGTCCGGCGCCGGGTCTGCCGCAAGCGCTCGGGAAGCGGTCTGCGGTAGTCGGGGAGAAGGCGTTGGGCGAGGAACGCGGACTTCAGGAACAGGCGGACGGCACGCTCGCGGCGCGGGGTGAGCGTGCCGATCCGGTGCAGCCGGCAGACCCGCTCGCCGGCGAGATACCGGGTCAGGTCTCTGCCGAACGCCCGTAAGGGGACGGGGAACCAGCGCTCGGCGAAGAACTCCGTCATCGCGGTCGCCACCCGATGACCGGACTCCGTCCCCTCGTACGGTCGCGCCTCGAACTTCACGGCGAACTCGGTCATCGCGCCCCAGTCCTCGGGGAACGCCTCGTCGGCCAGCGGCCCGGACTCGCGTTCCAGGAGCCGGAAGAGGGTCCGCGCCCAGCGGTGCCAGGCGACCTTCATGCTCTCGCTCGTACCGGGCAGGCCCAGCGAGGTCTGGAGCCGGTCGGCGAACGTGGCCAGCAGGACCAGGGGATAGACGAAGTCGTCGACGTCGTCGAAGTTGCCGGGCAACTGCGGGGTCGCGCGGGCGATGGCCAGGTGGATGCGGTTGAGCCGCTCGGCGGCGGCGCGCCCCGCCGGGCTGGACAACCCGTCGACCATCCACGCCATCAAGAACTCGTTGCCGTCCTCGAAACGCCGTCGGGGCCGCTTCTCCAGCTTCGCGGTGTGGGCGAGGGTGGCGGCTCCGAAGCCCGGCTGCATCATGCGCATCGTGCCCGGATAGACCATCATCGCCAGTGCGAACTCGGGGACGCGGTGGCCGACGTAGAGCGAGATCATGCGCTCCCAGTCGGTGTCCGGGTCCATCCGGGCCAGTTCACGGTCGACCCACTTGTAGCCACGGCGCACGATCGGTTCCCCCATTCGGACTTTCAGGAGGGGGACGCCGCGGCACGCGCCCACCGATGCCCTGATCCGTCGTGATCTACGTCACCTCGACCGAGGGTGACGGACCTGTGACGGAATCTCCACCCGAGGGTGGAGCCGCTGAATCAGCCCGTGGGTGGTGGTGAACGACGCAGGTCGGGGCGCAGCCTTGTGCCATGGGATCACTACATTCCGCACTCGTGGCTCTCACCGGCGTCTGTGTCGCGATCTTCGTCGTGGCGTGGATCGCGGGCGCGGTGTACTTCGGCGTGAAGAGCGAGGCGGGCCTCGGTGGCTGGGCACGCGGCCTGCGCCGCACCCTGCCCCGGCGGCTTCTCCTGATCGTGGGCGCCTACGCGTTCTCCCTGCTCATCGGACGCACCCCGGACTCCTTCTGGCACCACCTCCGGTACTGGCAGCCCGAACTCGCCCTCCTGGGTGCCCTGATCGCCGTCGCCTCCACGGCCCTGCTGCTCTGGGCCCGTTGGGTGCTGGGCGTCATGTGGGCCAGCATCCCGCTGGTCCACGAACACCACGAACTGCGCACCGAGGGCCCGTACCGAATAGTGCGGCACCCCATCTACACCGGCCTTCTCGGCCTGGTCTTCGGCGGAATGCTGGCCTGCGGCTTCGGCGTCTGGACCGTGTTCCTGGCCGTCGCCGTCCTTTGGCTGGTGCGCCGGGTCCGGACAGAGGACGGCATGATGGCCGACCGGTTCGGTGCGTCCTACGAGGCCTACCGCGCCCGTGTCCCGGCACTGATCCCGTGGACCCGACCTGCTCCGGTCGGCCCCGGGGCTGCCGGCAGTCGGCAGGCGTAGTGGGGAGGGGGGCCACGACCTCAGCCGACAGTTCCGCGCCCCTCGTCGCCCAGTTCGCCCACCCGGTGGTGTCCCTCGACCGCGACGGTCAGTCCGGGGGCGATCTCCGTGAAGCCCGCGTCCCGGACCAACGGCCTTTCGCTGCTGATGAGTTCGGCCCACTGGGCGGGGGCGGCGGTACGCACGGAGAGCGGGAAGCCGGCCTGCCGCCAGGCGGTCCGCTCCTCGTCCGACAGCTCCCACCAGGCGAGTTGGGCGCCGTGGCCGGTCTGGGCCATCGTCTTGCCGGCGGACATGCCGAGATCGGGGTTCAGCCAGAGCACCGGGGCCGTCGGGTCCGCGTCGGCCGGCGGTTCGGGGTCGTCGAGGTCGGTGCCGGACACCTGGAGCCGGGCCAGATCCTTGGGCCAGCCGTCGAGCGGGACGGGCGGGAAGACCCGTACTTCCGCCGACTTCCCGGTCACCGTGATGCCCGGCAGCGCCTCGGCCCGCCGCCACTCGGCCCCGCGCGCCCGCCGCACCACCTTCCGGATACGCGCGTCCTGCCAGTCCCGCATGACCTGCGCCCACTCCCCGTCGCCAAGGGCCCGCTCATCGCTCAGGATCGTCAGCACGGCCCGGGCCGCCGTCTCCAATGCGTCCGTCCGCGCCGGCGGAGCATCCCGCTCGATCCGCACGACCAGGGGCAGCACGAACTGCGGAGCCTCGTCGCGCACGGTGCGCTCATTGCGGAAGGGGTCGACATCGCCGCCGGGAACGGTGGAATCACTGGTCACGCCGTCCAGTCTGCCAGGAGAGGGACCGCCCCTTGAAAACACCACTGAGAGCACCCACCCAACCAGGGGCGCGGGGCTGTGACAGTGTGCGGCTCCGCCGCGCGGGCGCGAGCAGCCCAAACGCACCCGCACCCGCCGAACGACCCACTTCCCACGGCGCTCTCGCGAAAAGATGCCCTCATGCGACGCGATCTACAGCTGGACAACGTCGGCCGCCGCTACGGATTACGCGGCCCCTGGATCCTCCGAGGCGTAAACCTCGCATTGGCACCCCGCACCCTCACCCGCATCGAGGGCCCCAACGGCACCGGCAAATCCACCCTGCTCCGACTCCTGGCCGGAATCGACGCCCCCACCGAAGGCCGCGTCACCGGCCGCCCCCGCACCGCCTACGTCCCCGAGCGCTTCCCGCAGGCGCTCCCCTTCACCGCCGAGGGCTACCTCACCCACCTGGGCACGGTGCACGGCCTCTCCCGTACGGCGGCGGCGCGCGCCGCAGACGAGTGGCTCGACCGCTTCGGGGCCACCGCCCACGCGAACACCCCTATGACCCGCCTCTCGAAGGGCAGCAGTCAGAAGGTCGCCGTGGCACAGGCCCTGCTCGCCGAACCGGACCTGCTCGTCCTCGACGAGGCATGGACCGGCCTGGACGCCGACGCCGGGGCGGAGTTGGAGCGAGCCGTGGCGGAACGCACGGCGGCCGGCGGGGCGGTCGTCTTCGTCGACCACGATCCGAGCCGCCTCACCGGCGTGCTCGACGCGACGTACACGGTTGCCGAGGGAGCCCTCAACCACCGTACGGACAAGGTCACTTCACCGTCCGGACCACAGGTCTCGGTGGACGTCCAGGGCTCGCCGGGGGGACAACTCCCTTCAGAAGCAAACCAGTTCATCACCGGATCGAGGCAACTCGCTCCCGGCTCCCACCGTCTCACCGTCCCCGCCTCCCACTCGGACGTCCTGCTCCGCGCCCTGCTGACGGCCCGTCCGCCCTGGCACGTGGTGAGCCTGAACCGATCACCGGACCCGGACCTCCCCCTCGACGACGAAGGTCCCCGATGACCGCGATGCCGGCCCTGCTCCGCTACCAGGCCGCCCTTCTCCTGCGCTCGCAACGCTGGCTGCCGCCGGTCATCCTGTACGCCGCGTTCCTGGGCATCGGCGTCCAGGGCGGGCAGCCGGTGCTCGACTCGCTCGGCTACACAGCCGCGGCCCTACTGCCGGTCGCCGCCTGGTTGGTGCGGATCTGCACGACCAACGAGCCGCCCGCGGCCCGGAGTTGTGTCGCGGCGGCGGTCGGGCCCGCGCGGGCGCACCTCGCCTGTCTGCTGGTCGCGCTGGGCACCGCGGCAGTGTTCGGCACGGCGGCTGCCCTCGTCGTCACGCTGATCAGCGATCCGTCGAGCGCGGATCACCGCACCCGGGTACCGCTCCTCGCCGCCGGGGCGGCCGGTCTGCTCGCGGTCCTGGTCTGCGCCCTGCTCGGCACGGCGGCCGGCGCGCTCACCAACTGGCCGCTGCTGCGCTCACCCGGCCGGGCGGTGCCCGCGATGCTGCTGGCGGCCCTGCTGTCGGTGGTGGTGACCGGTTCCCCGGCGCAGGCGGCGGTAAGCGGCCTGGTGACCGGCTCGCAGTCGGGCACGGTCCCGGTCCCGCTGCTCCCCCTGGCCGGGGCGGCTCTGGTCACGGCGGCCGTGACCGCCGCGACCTGCTCCCTCGCCTCCCGCCGCTCACCCTGAACAGGCGGTCCGCTGTGCCTCCTGCCACTCGCACACGGGGCACAGCGTGATCCCCTTCTGCGACGCCGGGTACTCGGTGGGCTCCCGGCACAGCACACACTCCGCGTACGCCGACGCCGACTCCTCGTCACTCATGCGACCAGCGTAAGAGGAGTGCGTGACGCAAGAGGAGTGCGCGTCCTTCAGCGGTGCCGGTCCGCCGCCCCGATCAGCTCGGAGACCTTCACGAACCGGTACCCCTTCCTGCGCAGCTCGGGCACGATCATGCGGACGGCCTTCTCGGTCGCGGGGGCGGCGCTGCGCGTGCAGTGCATGACGACGACCGACCCGGGCTTCACACCCTCCAGCACCTGCTGGGCCACGGCATCGGAGTCCGTTGCGAAGGCGTCCCCGCTCACCACGTCCCACTGCACCGCCGTGACACCGACCGCGCTCAGCGTCTTCAGCGCCTGCCGGTCGTAACACCCGCCGGGGAAGCGGAAGTAAGGCATCGCGTTCGGCACGCCCGCCTTCTTGAACGCCGTGTACGCCCGCTCCACATCGGCCTTCATCCGGTCCCGGGACACGGTCGGCAGGCCGTAGCAGTCGCCCGTGAAGGCGTAGTGGCTGTAGGAGTGGTTGGCGATCTCGAACTGCGGGTCCCGCCCGATGTCGCGGGCCTCGGCCGGATACTCGTCGGCCCATCGACCGGTCATGAACACGGTCGCCGGCACCTTCAGCGCCCGCAGCGTCGCGATGAGCTGCGGATTGTCGAAGTGCTCACCGGCCGCCGCACGCGGACCCTGATCGGCGGTCATATCGGCGTCGAAGGTCAGCGCGACGGTCTTGCCGTCCATCCGCGGACCGTTCTTGAAGACGGGGGTGAGTCCGGCGGGGCCGGGCGCGAGAGTGGGAGGCCGCGAGGTTGCGGCGGTGGGCGCGACGGGCGCCGGACGGCTGGCGTGGGGCACAGAGGGGGCGCCGCAGGCGGTGAGCGCGGCGCCGAGTGCACAGGCGGCGGCGACTCGTCGTACTCGAATGATCACCATAGGAACATAAGTCAATAAAAGTGACTAATCGGCCATAGACACGGAATAGGCCGTCAGCCGGAGTCGAGCAGCCGCTCCCGGCACTCCGCCACATCGAAGTCCGCCTTCGGATACTGCGGATCCAGTGCCGTCAGATGCTCCAGGAGCAGGCGGCTGATCGCCCAGTTGCGGTACCACTTGCGGTCGGCGGGGATCAGGTACCAGGAGGCCTCCGGGGTGGAGCAGCGGGTGAGGGCGGTCTCGTAGGCCTGCTGGTAGGCGGGCCACAGGGCGCGTTCCTCGATGTCGCCGGGGTTGAACTTCCAGCGCTTGTCCGGGTCGTCGAGGCGTTCCAGCAGGCGGCGGCGCTGTTGGTCGTGGGAGATGTGGAGGAAGCACTTGACGACCGTCACGCCGTCGTCGGTCAGGGACTCCTCGAAGCGGTTGATGCGGCCGTAGCGGTCGTTGATCTCGCGGTGGGGGGCCAGTTCGCGGACGCGGGCGATGAGGACGTCCTCGTAGTGCGAGCGGTCGAAGATGCCGATCTCGCCGGGCTCGGGGAGGGCCCGCTTGATTCGCCAGAGGAAGTCGTGCTTCCGCTCCTGCGGTGTGGGTGCCTTGAAGGCTCGGATGCGGCACCCGGAGGGGTTGAACAGGCCGATGACATGCTCGACCGTGCCGCCCTTGCCGCTGGTGTCCATGCCCTGGAGGACCAGGAGCAGGCGGCGCCGGTCACCGGCCGTGCTCGCTGCCCACAGACGTTCTTGCAGGTCGGCCAGGTGCTCGCCCATCCGGGCGGTGTCCTTGCGGCCGGCGGCCTTGTCGGCGGGGCCGCCGGGGGTGGCCCTGGCGTCGTGGGAGGAGAGGTCGACCGGTCGGCCGGTGGGGACGCGGAGCAGGTCGGCGAGGGTCTTCTTTCCGTTCTTGCGCTTTGCGCCCTTCTTGGCCATGGGGGCACCCCTTCCGGTCGGCTCCTTCGATCCTCCGGCGCGGGGGCGGGGTCCGCCAGTCAGCGCCCGTAGCGGCCGGTCAGCGTGCCCGCGGCCAGGGTGTGGCCGGTCAGGGCACGTCGTACGTCGTCGGGTGAGGCGTCGGCAGCGAGGGAGAGCTTCCTGTCGGCGGCGTACACCGAGAGGACGTAGCGGTGGGGCGCGGCTCCCTTGGGCGGGCACGGGCCGCCGTAGCCGACCTTCTTGAAGCCGTTGCGGCCCTGGACCGCGCCCTGGGGCGACTCCCCGGCCGTCAGGCGGGTGTCGCGCGGGGACACTCCCCACATCAGCCAGTGCGTGAACGTGCCGTGCGGAGCGTTCGGGTCCTCCAGGACCACGACCAGTTCGGCCGCGTCGGCGGGGACGCCGGTGAAGGCCAGGGGCGGGGACACGTCCGCGCCGTCACAGGTGTAGCGGCGCGGGACGGTGCCGTTCTCGGTGTACTCCGTACTCGTGACCGCGATCCGTTGCGAGGCACTCGGCGTGGGCGCGGACGGGCCGCTTCCGTCGTCCCCGCATCCGGCGACGCTCCCCAGCACGGCGGCCACCGCGACGATCACGAACCTCGGGCGCATGCCGCCACGCTACTGCTCGACGGCGGGCGGCGGAGGGGGCGGAGGGGACTGGGGCGGTTGCGGCTGCGCCCGTTCCAGGAAGCGCAGCAGCTCCACCGGGAACGGGAGCACGAGCGTGGAGTTCTTCTCGGCCGCGACCGCCACCACCGTTTGCAGGAGCCG
>NZ_JBFAJD010000019.1:0-195182 GCF_040655035.1 Streptomyces sp. NPDC050549 | reverse complement strand
TCGCCGTCGTTCGTACCGGCGTTGGTGTGCAGGTTGTAGAAGTCGACGTAGACGCCCTCGGAGAGGCGCTCGCGCATGAACGTGAAGCCCTTGGGGGTCAGGCAGTCACCCGAGTCGACCTGGCAGGAGTTCCAGTGGACCCGCTCGAAGTCGTCGCCGTCCCAGGCGTAGTTGGAGACGGTGTTGAGTCCGCTGCCGACACCGGCGCCGCCGCTGGTCGCGGTGCGGTAGGGGTGGGTGTCGGTGGAGTACAGGTAGGCGTGGTAGTTGAAGTCCTCCTGCACGTTCACGATGTCGTACGGGGCGATCCGCGTGCCGATCTCGGTGGTGCTCGTGTCGCGCGGCGTCGAGGCGCTGGACAACGACTCCGGCAGCCCGGCGACGTTGTAGGTGAGCACGCTGAAGCTGCCCGATGTTGCGGCGGCGGCCGGAGTGGCGGCGGCCACCGTGATCCCGCCCAGGGCCGCGGCTGCGGCCGCCAGACAGGCGAGAAGTCTGCGCATGGGGAAGTGCCTCCTGCGGAGTGACAGAGGGGGAGGGTGGTGCGGCGGTCATGTCGAAATGTAGCGACAAGCGCTTGCTGTGGCTCCCCTCCGGCCGTACCGAATCAGGAATTCCGCGTAACGCCCGGATGGCCAAGTCCCCTTGTGTGACCGTTTGTTGACGGTGCGGGGGGATAGCGTCCAGGGGCAGGGTCACCAGTAACCGCTCACCAGTAACCGCTCACCCCATCGCCCCCGCCAACTACGGTCGCGCCAAATGCCGCATCGTCAGCGCCAGTTGCAGTCGCAGCCGGCCCTGCGGAGTGCGCACCGGCCAGCCCAGCAGAGACTCCGCGTGGGTCAACCGGTCCTGGAGCGTGGAGTGGTGGACGTTGATCTCGGTGGCCGCCGCGCGCAGGCTCGTGGTGGCGGCGACGGCGTTCAGAGTGGCCAGCAGCCAGGGCGCGTTCGCCGCCGCCACTTCCAAGTTGTGGACGTCGGGTGGCGGTTCGGCACCCGGTGCCACCAGGTCGGCGAGAAGCGCGATGCCGCCGAGCGCGTCGGCGTGCACGATTCGCTCACCGGGGTCCTGCGCGGTGCCCTCGGCGGTGAAGCGGAGGGCGGTGCGGGCGGCGGCCCAGGAGCGGGGCAGGTCCAGTACGGGGACGGCGGGCCCGATGCCCAGCCGGCCGGCGGGCAGCTCGGCGTCCGTCGGGACCCGGAGCGCCTGTGCCGGAGCCGGCTGCGGACCGTCTTCCGGATGCGGGGCGACCGACATGGGCCGTACTCCGCATGTACCGGTGTCCGGCGGCGCGACGACGACCCGGGGCGGCCGGTCGAGCGGGGCGACGACACGGGCCCGGGTCGCGGGATCGGTCACGTCCAGTCCGAGGCGGCGGGCCGCGTGCAGCCGGGCCGGCTCCGGGGCCGTGGCGTCGAGCAGCGTCTCCACCAGCTCCGGGTCGTCGGCGGGCACCCGCCCCCGGGTGCGGTCGAGCACCAGCCGTACCGCACCGGCCGCCCGCTCCAGGATCACCGCGTCGACGACACTGGGCGCCGCCTCCGCCGTACGCTCCAGCCACAGCGCCGAGGCCCCGCCCGGCGTCAGCGCGACGGACGGCCAGGCGGGATCCGGCGGCGACTCGCTGTCCCTGCGCTTGCCGTCCGCCTCGACCCGCACCCGCACCCGCCGTTCGGCGTCGACCAGCCGTGCGGCACACCCGGCCAGCACCGCCGCGCCACGCACCAGCGCCTCAAGACCGGCCCGCGACTCGGCGAGCCGATCGAAGTATCCGATGACCTGGACTGCGGCACCGGCGTCCGGATCCAGCGCGGTCAGGCGCCCGGCCAGCTCTTTCATATCCCCATGGTGCGTCATGGAACGGGTGTGCAGGAGTCCGCGGACCGAGGTTCCGTCGAGGGCGGGACGTGGGGGAGTACGGAGGCGACTCGTGGAATGCCTCCGGACTCCGAGAAACGCCGACCACCCGCCCGACCGGGACGACCCGGCACCGTACGCGCGCCGACAGCGACCACCGATCGCCCCCCGGCGGCCCCGTACGGAAGCCGCCCGAACCCCCTACGCCCCCAACAACCGTCGCAGCCAGGTCAGATGCGCGGCCCGGGCCGCCTGCGACAGTGCCGCCTGCGGGGCGAAGCCGTCGAAGCCGTGGAAGCCGCCGGGCCACACGTGGAGTTCGGCGACTCCGCCCGCCTGCCAGAGGCGGGACGCGTAGGTGACGACCTCGTCGCGGAAGGTCTCCGCCGAGCCGACGTCGAGGAAGGCCGGGGGCAGGCCGGTGAGGTCCTCCGCGCGGGCCGGTGCGGCGTACGGGGACACGTCCGGGCCGCCGCGGCGGTCGCCGAGGAGCGCGGTCCAGCCGGTCTCGTTGGCCGTGCGGTCCCAGACGCCGACGCCGGCCATCTGGTGCGCGGACGGGGTGTCGTTGCGGTCGTCGAGCATGGGGCACAGCAGCAACTGGCCGATCGGGCGCGGACCGCCGCGGTCCCGGGTGAGCAGGGCCAGCGCGGCACACAGGCCGCCGCCCGCGCTCGCGCCCATGACGATGATCCGCTCCGGGTCGCCGCCGATCTCCTTCGCGTGTTCCGCCGTCCACAGCAGGCCCGCGTACACGTCCTCGATCGGCGCCGGATGCGGATGCTCGGGCGCCAGCCGGTACTCCACCGACACCACCACCGCGTCCAGTTCCCGCGCGTACTCCAGCGCCCCGGCCACTCCGACCCGGTTGTCGCCGATCACCATGCCGCCGCCGTGCACGTGATAGATGACGGGCAGCGGTCCGGCGGTCGAGGGCGCGGCCGGCCGGCAGATCAGCAGTGAGATGTCGGGCTCGCCGACCGGCCCCGCCACCTCGCGGTCCTCGACGTCGAAGGCTCCGTCCAGTGTTATGTCCAGCTGTCCCAACTGCGTGATGGCCGGTCCCTGGCGGATCTCGGCGATGTCCTCCAGCGACATCCCGGGCGAGACGAACTCCTTGATCAACTCCAGTGCTGCGGCGAGTTCGGGGTCGAACGGGGGCGGGGGCGGGACGGACGTCATGCGGTTCTCCTCACGCTGGGCGCGGCGGCTCGTACGGCCATACTCCGCGCGGTTACCCCCGATCCGCCCGCCGCCGTCCGGCGGAACCTCCCCGCCGGACGGCGGGTGCCCGACGGTTCCGCCCGCCGCACGGCGCTTGACTTCGAGAGCGCTCGAAGACCTACCGTCACGAAAGACGGTGAAGGTCCCGGTGAACTGTGAAACGGAGTCGGACATGCGGGTCGGTGTGCACATCAACCGGTTCAACCATCCCGGAGGACCGGCGGCGGTCGGGCCCGAGCTGGCCGCGGCCGGCGCCGCGGCCGAGGCGGCGGGCGTCAGCTGGCTCTCGGTGATGGACCACTACTTCCAGATGGAGTTCAACGGCGGTGCCGAGGACGCCATGCTGGAGGCCTACACGACACTGGGCTTCCTGGCCGGCCACACCTCCACGGTCCGGCTCGGCGCGCTGGTGACCGGTGTGACGTACCGGAATCCGGGACTGCTCGCGAAGATCGCCACCACCCTCGACGTGCTCTCCGGCGGCCGGGCCACGCTCGGAATCGGGGCGGCCTGGTACGACCGTGAGCACCATGGTCTCGGGGTGCCCTACCCGCCGGTCGCGGAGCGTTTCGAGCGGCTGGAGGAGACCCTGCGGATCTGTCTGCAGATGTGGGACCCGGAGGCCAACGGCCCCTTCGAGGGCAAGCACTACCGGCTCGCCGAGACCCTGTGCGTGCCCGCGCCGGTCAGCAGCCCGCACCCCGAGATCATGATCGGCGGTGGTGGTGAGAAGAAGACCCTGCGCCTGGTCGCCCAGTACGCCGACGCCTGCAACCTGATCGTGTCGACGCCGGACGAGCTGCGGCACAAGCTCGACGTGCTGCGCGGACACTGCGACCGGCTGGGGCGCGACTACGACCGTATCCGCAGGACGATCGTCCACACGGGCGAGTCGGTCACCACGGGAGACACCGATGCCTTCCTGCGGGAGGTCGCCGGGTTCACGAAGCTCGGGATCGACACGGTGATTGTGGGCCCGCGCACGGGCGAACCGGCCGAGTGGATCGAGCGGTTCGTGGCTCCCGCGGTACCGCGCCTGGCCGAACTGGACTGACGCGAAAGGGCCGCAGTCCGTGGGGACTCCGACCCTTCGACGGTGCGGCGGGGTACGCCGATCAGGCGGCGACGACCTCGCCCGCGTGGCCCTTCAGCTGGGAGAGGACCTCGGTCAGCTGGGCGACTACCTCGGCGTCCTCGGACGGGTGGGTCTCGGCGAAGCGGACCACGGAGCTGGGGATCGAGAGCTTGATCTCCTCGATGACCTTGCCGCCGGCGATGCCCACGGCCTTGCGGGCCTCGTCCTGCGCCCACACGCCGCCGAACTGGCCGTATGCGGTGCCGACCACGACGACCGGCTTGCCGCCGAAGCCGCTGGCGCCGTAGGGGCGGGACAGCCAGTCGATGGCGTTCTTCAGGACGGCCGGGATGGTGCCGTTGTACTCGGGGGAGAAGAAGAGGAACGCGTCGGCGGCACCGGCGGCGGCGCGCAGCCTGGCGGCGGCGGCCGGGACGTCGCCCTCGACGTCGATGTCCTCGTTGTAGAACGGGATGTCGGCGAGACCCTCGAAGATCTCGATGTCGGAGCCCTCGGGCGCGAACTTCACGGCGGCCTCGGCGAGCTGGCGGTTGTGCGAGCCGGCACGCAGGCTGCCGACGAGCGCGAGGATACGAACAGACATGGGGACTCCAAGGGGGGCTGAAACACTGCTGCAACGATCCGGACCGAGGTCCGCTTAGAAGTTGTACCAGCCTAAGCGGACTGCGGTCCAGTTTCATTCCCGGTGCTTTACGCTGTCTTCATGTCCAGCGCACTGCCGCCCTTTCCGAAGCCCGAGGAGTCCATAAGCGAACCTCAGTTGCTGGAGGTCCGCTCCTTCGGCGACAAGCCGTGCCTGCGCGCCGACGCGGCCCGCAACCGGGCCAAGCTGCTGGAGGCCGCCGCCCGCCTGATCGCGGAGCACGGGGTGGCCGGCGTCACCATGGAGGCCGTGGCCACGGCGGCCGAGGTCGGCAAGGGGACCGTCTTCCGCCGCTTCGGCGACCGCACCGGTCTGCTGATGGCCCTGCTGGACCACTCGGCGCAGACACTCCAGGCCGATTTCATGGGCGGACCGCCGCCACTGGGCCCCGGGGCGCCCCCGGGCGAGCGGCTGCGGGCGTTCGGTGTGGCGGTCCTGTACCGCTCGGCGGAGCAGTTGGACCTGCAACTGGCCGCACAGCCGGACCCGGCCCGCCGGTTCTCCCACACCGCGCTCCTGGCGCTGCGCACCCACGTCACGATGCTGCTCCGGCAGATCGTGCCCGACGCCGACTGCGAACTGCTCTCCCAGCCGCTCATGGCCTATCTCGACCCCGCCCTGATCAACCATCTGACCAGGCAGCGCGGGATGCCCATGGAGCGTCTTGAGGCCGGCTGGATCGACCTCGTCGCCCGCGTGACCGCCACGCCTCCGCCCTGCTGAGTCCGCCTCAGGCGTGGCCGGCGAACAGGTCGAGGATGCCCCGCGGGGCGTCGGCCCGGAACATCAGTTCGCCGTTGGCCGCCGAGTCGGCCGCCGACTCCTCGCTGCGCGGGAACAGCTTCTCCTCGTAGGCGGCGAGCGCGGCCTCGGTGTCACCCGGGTGCCCGGCCAGCGAGAGGCCCAGTTCGGCCCCGTCGAGCATCGCCAGGTTGGCGCCCACGCCCGCGAACGGCGACATCAGATGGGCCGCGTCGCCCAGCAGCGTGACCCCGGGCACCCGGTCCCAGCGGTGCCCGATCGGCAGCGCGTGGATCCGCCGCGGGGTCAGCGGCCCGTCCGCGTCGCCGAGCAGCGCCCGCAGGCTCTTGTCCCAGTCGTCGAAGTGACCGAGCGTGTACGCCTTCGCCGCCTCGGTGTCCGTGAAGTCGACGCCGTCGAACCCGTCCTCGGGGACGGCGAGCGCCACGTAGATGTGCAGGCTCCCGTCGGTCTCGCGGTGACCCAGGAAGCCCTTGCCCGCGCCGAGCGCCATCAGCATGCCGCCGCCGACGACCTCGGCGCTCACCGGGTGCAGTAGGTCGGCGTCCGGCAGGTCCGCCTCGACGAACGAGATGCCGGTGTACGCGGGCCGCGCGTCTGAGAGCAGGGCCCGCACCCTGGACCAGGCGCCGTCCGCGCCGATCAGCAGGTCGGTGGTGAAGGAGGTGCCGTCCGCGAGCGTCACCTCGTGCCGGCCGGCGTCGAGCGGGCGGGCGCCGGTGACCTTCGCGCCCCAGCGGACGGTGCCCTCGGGCAGGGAGTTGAGCAGCAGGTCGCGCAGCTGGCCGCGGTCGATCTCGGGGCGCCCGCCGGTGCCGTCGTCGGGCTCGTCCAGCAGGACCGTGGCGGCCTTGTCGAGGACGCGGGTGGCCTCGCCGCCCGGGTGGATCAGCGCGCGGAACTCCTCGTGCAGGCCGGCCGCGCGCAGCGCCGGCTGCCCCGAGTCCTCGTGGATGTCGAGCATGCCGCCCTGGGTGCGCGCGGCGGGGGAGGCGTCCAGGTCGAAGACGGCGGCCTCGATGCCGTTGACGTGCAGGACCCGGGCGAGCGTGAGCCCGCCGAGTCCGCCGCCGACGACGGCGATGGGGTGGTGGGGGGTGGTCATGGTGAACCTCCTTGAAGCGGGCGGGAGTTGGGGCGTCAGTCGGGTACGGCGGTCCGCTCGATGCCGGCGATCAGTGTCTGGAATCTCCAGGACAGGCGGGCCGCGGGCGCCCCGGACAGCAGCTCGCCGGAGCGGGCCGCGATGTGCGGGTGGGTCCGGTCGGAGACGTTGCGCAGGGCGTCGGCCAGAGCGTCCCAGTCGCCGCCGGTGGTGTCCTCCGCCGAGTGCTCGGCGGCCGTCGCGGTGGCCTGCTGGAGCAGCAGGTCCACACCCCACGCGGCCTGCGCGGGCGGGACGCCTCCCTCGTCGAGCAGGGCGAGCAGGGTCTCGATCAGGTTCAGGTAGTGCGGGCCACTGGGCCATGCCGTCAGTGCAGAACGAGCGAGGCTCGGGTGCTCGAAGAGCATCGCGGTGTACGCGGTGAGGACCTGTTCCAGGCGCTCGCGCCAGGTGCCTCCGGCCGGGACGGGCCCGATCGTGCCGAGCAGTTCGTCCAGGACCGCCGCGTGCAGCTCCGCGGTGTTGCGGACGTACACGTACAACGAGGCCGGACCGGTGTCGAGCTCCTGGGCCAGGCGCCGCATGGTGACCTTCTGCAGACCTTCGGCGCGCAGCACCGTCACCGCGGCGGCGACGATCCCTTCCCTGCTCAGGGCTGGTTTCGCCGGGCGTTCGCGGCGGCTGCGCGGGGTGTTGGGGCGAGCTGTCATGCCTCTACGGTAACGAACATGTTCGCTCCAAACAAGTTCGTGGCGAACATGTTCGTAAAATGCCTGCCCATGTCGCTGTCGTGACGACCGTTGCCCCGCCGCGCTGCCCCGCCCCGGCTTCTGCCAAGATGCCGTACGTCATGGTGCAGATACCGAAAACGCCCGCAGTCCCGTCACCCGCACCGCGCTCCGTGCCCACGAGCGCCGATGTGGCCCGCCTGGCCGGCGTCTCACGCGCGACCGTCTCCTACGTCCTCAACAACACCAGCGCCGTACGGATCAGCGAGCCCACCCGCCGCCGCGTCCGCGAGGCCGCCAAGGAACTGGGGTACGTCCCGCACGCGGCGGCCCGCAGCCTGCGCGCCGGACACAGCCGCATGGTGCTGATGCCGGCGCCGCCCATGCAAGTGGGGCTCCTCTACAGCCAGTTCATCAACGAACTCCAATGGGCGCTCAGCCGTCTCGACTACACGGTCGTGCAGCACGGTTCCGTCGGTCTGCGCGGCGACGAGGCCGCCCGCGCCTGGGCCGAACTCCGCCCGGTCGCCGTCCTGGTGCCCGGCGCCGGACTCGGCCCGCAGGGCGTCGCGGTCCTCAAGCGCTCCGGGGCGCGGGCCGTCCTCACGCTCGGCCCCGAGCCGGTCGAGGGCGCCCACGTCCTGCTTCTGGACCACGAGGGCGTCGGCCACTGTGCCGGTACGCACCTCTACGGCCGCGGCCGGCGCCGGATCGGCGTGGTCGTGCCCCAGGAGCCGGGCATGGGGATCTTCTCCCGGCCCCGCCTCGAAGGAGTGCGCCGCGCACTGTTCGGCACGGACGCCACGGTGACCGAACTCCCGCTCGCCTACAGCGAGGAGAGTGCCGCCAGGACCGCCGCCCAGTGGCGCGCTCTCGGCCTCGACGCGGTGTTCGCGTACAACGACGAGTACGCGATGCTGCTGATGCGCGCCCTCCAGGACGCAGGCATCCGCATCCCCGAGGACACCGCCGTGGTCGGCGCCGACGACCTGATGATCGGCCGGCTGCTGCGACCGCGTCTGAGCACCGTCCACATCCAGCTCCCGTCAGGCCGTGACCTCGCCGAACTGGTCGACAACGCGGTCCGCGACCCCGGCTCGGTGCCGCCCGTGCACGAACTGCTCGGCGCCTCGGTGGTGCACCGCGACTCCAGCTGAACCGGATCCGCCGAGCACGGGCCGGGGCGAACACGCCGTACGCGACTAGAATGTTGCATGCTCAACCAGACGGGGGTGCGTTCGATCGCGGATGCGGTCCAGACGTCTGCGCCGGATCACCGCATCCCGTCACACGAACGACCCGGGACTCCAACTACCCACGCGAGTCCCGCCGTTGACGGAACGGAGAGCCGCCATGCCCCTGCTCGACCCCAAGATCTGGCAGTCCCGCCCCCTGTCGGGCCCCGAGTACCCGGTCACCGAGCCCGCCACCGGCGACCAGCTCGCCACCGTCGCGCTCGCCGCGGCCGAGGACATACGCCCCGCCGTACAGGCGGCCGGAGCCGCGCAGAGCGAGTGGGCGCGCGTTCCCCACTTCGTCCGCGCCGGAGTGCTGCGCAGGGCCGGCGACCTGTTCGCCGCGCACGCCGAGGAGTTGCGCGAGTGGCTCGTCCGGGAGTCCGGATCGATCCCCGGCAAGGCGGACTTCGAACTGCACGTCGCCGCCCAGGAGTGCTACGAGGCCGCCGCGCTCGCCTCGCGCCCCGCCGGGCAGGTCCTTCCGTCGGAGGCGCCCCGGCTGTCGTACACCCGGCGCGTCCCGGTCGGGGTCGTCGGCGTGATCGCGCCGTTCAACGCCCCGCTGATCCTCTCCATCCGCTCGGTCGCCCCGGCGCTCGCGCTCGGCAACGCGGTCGTCCTCAAGCCGGACCCGCGCACGGCGGTCTGCGGGGGACTGGCCCTCGCGGCGGTCTTCGCGGAGGCGGGCCTGCCCGACGAACTCCTCCAGATCCTGCCCGGCGGCGCCGAGGTGGGGGCCGCACTGGTCGCCGACCCGCAGGTGCCGGTCATCTCCTTCACGGGCTCAACTGCCGCCGGACGCGCGGTCGGTGAGGCGGCGGGGCGTCATCTCAAGCGCGCGCACCTGGAGTTGGGCGGGAACTCGGCCCTGATCGTGCTGGCGGACGCCGACCTGGACGCGGTGATCTCCACGGCGGCCTGGGGTTCGTTCTTCCACCAGGGCCAGATCTGCATGACGACCGGGCGCCATCTCGTCCACGAGTCGCTCTACGAGGAGTACGTCGAACGCCTCGCCGCCAAGGCCGACTCCCTCGCCGTCGGCGACCCGCACCGCGCGCAGGTCCACCTGGGCCCGATCATCGACGGCGCCCAACTCGCCAAGGTGCACGGCCTCGTGGAGGCCAGCACGGCACATGGCGCCAGGCTCGCGGCGGGCGGCACGCACGAGGACCTCTTCTACCGGCCGACCGTCCTCGCGGGCGTCGACGACGACACCCCCGCCTACACGGAGGAGGTCTTCGGTCCGGTGGCGCCGGTACGGTCCTTCGCCACCGCCGACGAGGCGGCCGCACTGGCCGCGACCGGCCCGTACGGTCTGTCGCTCGGCATCGTCACCCGCGACGCGGCCCGCGGCCTGGACCTGGCGGAACGCATCCCCACCGGGATCGTCCACATCAACGACCAGACCGTCAACGACGAGGCCGTGGCCCCCTTCGGCGGGGTCGCCGCGTCCGGCACCGGCGCCCGCTTCGGCGGCGAGGCCAATATCGAGGCCTTCACCGACGTGCGCTGGACGACGGTGCGCGCAGACGTGGCGTCGTACCCGTTCTAGGGACTTTTCGAAAGGCGGTCCTACTGACCGTTCTGCTCGGCCTGCGCCTGCTGCTCGGCGACCGACTTGCGGACCTCGTCCATGTCGAGCTTGCGGGCCTGGCCGATGACGTCCGTCAGGGCGGCCTCGGGCAGCGCGCCGGGCTGGGCGAACACGGCGACCCGGTCACGGACGATCATCAGCGTGGGGATCGACTGGATGCCGAAGGCCGCGGCCAGCTCGGGCTGGGCCTCGGTGTCGATCTTGCCGAAGACGAGATCCGGGTTCTCGTCGGCCGCCTTCTCGTAGACCGGGGCGAACTGACGGCACGGCCCGCACCAGGACGCCCAGAAGTCGATCAGGACGAAGTCGTTGTCCGTGACCGTCTGGTCGAAGTTCTCCTTGGTGAGCTCCACGGTGCTGCTCATGACGTGATTCCCTCTTCCTCGATGTGGGGGCGAAGCCGTCCCGGACAACACGGTCGTCCGGACCCGTATTCCGCGCCCCTACCCGTGTGGCCTCCGCGCACACCACCCAGCAGACTGACCCCATGACGGAAACGGAATCCATCGTGTACGACGTCGTGGTGGTCGGGGCCGGGCCCGTGGGGGAGAACGTCGCCGACCGCACCCGTGCGGCCGGCCTCTCCACCGCGGTCGTGGAGAGCGAACTCATCGGCGGCGAGTGCTCGTACTGGGCCTGCATGCCCAGCAAGGCCCTGCTGCGCCCGGTGATAGCCCGCGCCGACGCCCGCCGGGTGCCCGGCCTCGGCCACCTCGTCCAGGGCCCCCTCGACACCGCCGCGGTACTCGCCCACCGCGACTACGAGGCCTCGGGCTGGAAGGACGACGGACAGGTCCGCTGGCTCGACGGCATCGGCGCCGACCTCTACCGCGGCCACGGCCGCCTCGACGGCCCCCGCCGGGTGACGGTCACCGGCCCCGACGGCGTACGGCACGTCCTCACCGCCCGGCACGCCGTCGCGGTCTGCACCGGCACCCGCGCCCTCCTCCCCGACTTGCCCGCGCTCGCCGACGTCCGGCCCTGGACCAGCCGCGAGGCCACCAGCGCCAAGGCCGCGCCCGGCCGGCTGATCGTGGTCGGCGGCGGGGTCGTCGCCGTCGAGATGGCCACCGCCTGGCAGGCCCTCGGCTCCCGGGTCACCCTCCTCGTCCGCGGCAAGGGTCTGCTGCCCCGTATGGAGCCCTTCGCCGGCGAACTGGTCGCCGACGCGCTCACCGAGGCCGGCGTCGACCTGCGCACGGGCACCTCCGTCACCTCGGTGACCAGGGAGAACGGCACCGTCGTCGCCGTCACCGACAGCGGCGACCGCATCGAGGCCGACGAGATCCTCTTCGCCACCGGACGCGTTCCTCACACCGACGACATCGGGCTCGACACGATCGGCCTGGAACCGGGCTCCTGGCTGCCGGTGGACGACTCCCTCCGTGTCCTGGACAGCGACTGGCTGTACGCGGTCGGCGACGTCAACCACCGCGCCCTCCTCACCCACCAGGGCAAGTACCAGGCACGCATCGCGGGCGCCGCGATCGCCGCCCGCGCCTCCGGAGTCCCGCTCCTGGAGACCGACCCCTGGGGCGCCCACGCGGCCACCGCCGACCACGACGCCGTACCCCAGGTCGTCTTCACCGACCCGGAGGCGTCGGCCGTCGGCCTCTCCCTCGCCGAGGCGGAGGCGGCCGGCCACCGCGTCCGCGCGGTCGACGTCGAGTTCTCCTCGGTCGCAGGCGCCGGCCTCTACGCCGACGGCTACCGGGGCCGCGCCCGCATGATCGTCGACCTCGACGACGAGACCCTGCGCGGAGTCACCTTCGTCGGCCCCGGCGTCGGCGAACTGATCCACTCCGCGACCATCGCGGTAGCCGGCCGGGTCCCGATCGGCCGCCTGTGGCACGCGGTCCCGTCGTACCCGACGATCAGCGAGGTGTGGTTGCGGTTGCTGGAGGCCTACCGGGGCTGAACACCCCTGCTTTCCTACGGCAGTTGAAAGCCGAGCGCAGCCGACGCCTCGATCGGGGTCGGCTGCGCCCAGCGCTCCGCCATCGCCTCGTTGGACGACAGCGAGCGCAGCTCGGCCCGGTCCAGGTAGAGCAGCCCGTCGAGATGGTCCGTCTCGTGCTGCACGATCCGCGCGGGCCACCCGGTGAACACCTCGTCCACCGCCCGCCCATACTCGTCCTGCCCGGTCAGCCGCACCTCGGCGTACCGCGCCACCACGGCCTGCCAGCCCGGGACGCTCAGGCACCCCTCGAAGAAGGCGGCCCGGCCGTCGCCGACCGGCTCGTACGACGGATTGACCAGCACCCGGAACGGCTGCGGCACTCGTCCGCGCACCACCCGCACCTCGTCCGGCACCGGCGCCGGATCCTCGATCACCGCGATCCGCAGCTCCACCCCGACCTGCGGGGCCGCGACGCCCACGCCCGGCGCCGCGTGCATGGTCACGCGGAGCGCCTCGACGAACCGGGCCAGCAGCGCGGGCGCCAACTGGCCGTCGAACGGCTCGGTCCCGCGCCTGAGCACCGGGTCACCGGCCGAGACGATGGGCAACGGGCCGCCGGCGGCGAGGAGTTCCTCCACCCGCTCGGCCAGGGGCGCGCGATCACTGGTAAGTGCCATCGCGCCAGGATGCCACGGTCTCCACCGCGGCCCGAACGTGACGCACGCCACTCGGACCCGCGGGAACTCGGTGCCTTCACCCGCCGACTACTGGACCACTACGGCTACGACACACCCCCGCCCATCTCCTCGTCCCCTGCCTCCCGGAGAAGCCCGCCCATGTCCACCGCTCCCTCGACAGCCCCGGCCGAGGTCCCGCAGGAGCCCGCCCCGGCACCGTCCCCCAGCCGCTGGGCCCCGCTCCGCCCCCTGATCCTGCGCCTGCACTTCTACGCCGGAGTGCTCGTCGCCCCGTTCCTGCTCGTCGCCGCCACCACCGGCTTCCTGTACGCCGGCGCCTTCCAGGCCGAACGGATCGTGTACGCCCATGAGTTGACCGTGCCCGTCGGCGACCGTGAGCTGCCGATCTCGCAGCAGGTGGCCGCCGCCCGCAAGGCACACCCCGAGGGCACGGTCTCGGCGGTCCGGCCCTCCCCGGAGGCCGGCGCCACCACCCGCGTCATGCTCTCCGGCGTCGAGGGCGTCCGCTCCGACCACACCCTCGCGGTGTTCGTCGACCCGTACACCGGGAAGGTGCGCGGCGCGCTGGAACAGTACGGCTCGACCGGCGCGCTCCCGCTGCGCACCTGGATCGACGACCTCCACCGCAATCTGAACCTCGGTGAAACCGGCCGCCTGTACAGCGAGTTCGCCGCGAGCTGGCTGTGGGTCATCTCGGCCGGCGGCCTGGTGCTGTGGTTCTCCCGCCGCCGCGCCCTGCGCAAGCTGCGCGGCACCAGCGGCCGGCGCCGCACCCTCGGCCTGCACGGCACGGTGGGCGTCTGGGCCGCCGCCGGTTTCATCTTCCTGTCGGCGACCGGACTGACCTGGTCGACGTACGCGGGCGCCAACATCGACGAACTCCGCACATCCCTGGGCCAGTCCACGCCCTCGGTGTCCGCCGCCGCGAGCGGTGAGCACGTGGGCCACGGCGGCTCCACCGCGACCGGCGACGCCGAACACGGAGTGGGCCTGGACAAGATCCTTGCCGCAGCGCGCGCCGAGGGGCTGGGCAACCCCGTCGAGATCGTCCCGCCCGCCGACGCCGACTCGACGTACGTCGTCAAACAGGTCCAGCGCAGCTGGCCCGAGAAACAGGACGCGGTCGCCGTCGACCCCACCACCGGCAAGGTGACCGACGAACTCCGCTTCGCCGACTACCCGTTGCTCGCCAAACTGACCCGCTGGGGCATCGACCTGCACACCGGTGTCCTGTTCGGCCTGGCCAACCAGATAGCCCTGATGCTGCTCGCCCTCTCCCTGATCCTGCTGATCGTGTGGGGCTACCGCATGTGGTGGCAGCGGGGCCGGGGTTCCTCCTTCGGCCGCCCGATCCCGCGCGGCGCCTGGGCACAGCTGTCACCGCTGGTCCTCGTCCCGTGCTTGGGGGCGATCGCCGTACTCGGCTATTTCGTCCCGCTGTTGGGCATCCCGCTGGCCGTGTTCATCGCGGTGGACGTGGTGCTGGGCGAGGTGGCCCATCGCAAGGGCCGCCGGACGTACGCGAAGTAGCGGCATATGCGGAGGGGCCCGGTTCCGTCACGGAACCGGGCCCCTCCGCGCGTCAACGCGTCTCAGACCTGCTCGAAGTCGCCCGCGAGCGCCGAGGCGATCCGCAGATGCGAACCCGCCTCCTCGTGCCGGCCCTGCCGCTCCAGCGTGCGGCCCAGCATCAGCCGCGCGTAGTGCTCGACCGGGTCACGCTCCACCAGGACCCGCAACTCGGTCTCGGCGCGCCGGAGTTGGGCCGAGTGGTAGTAGGCGCGCGCCAGCAGCAGGCGCGGTCCGGTCTGCTCCGGCACCTCCTCGACCAGCCCGCCCAGCACCCGGGCCGCAGCGGCGTAGTCCTTGGCGTCGAAGAACATCTGCGCGCGCTCCCAACGCTCCGCCGGTGTTCCGTGGTCGTAGTACGTCATGTCCACTTGACCTCCTTCGACCCACACAACGGACCTTGTTGGTTGAATATTCCACTACTTCGTCATGGCGGCCAGTTCGGCGTTGGCGCGCTCGGTGATCAGGGTCAGCACCCGGCCGGTGGTCACGAGGTCCGCCTCGGGGATGTCGCCCCAGATCCTCGCGCTCGCCGCGCCGGTCTCCTTCGTGATCCGCTCGTACAGCTCCCGGCCGGCGTCCGTGATCCGCACGTCGGACGCGTCCGTCCTGAGCAGTCCGGCCGTGATCAGTTCGTCGATGGTGCCTTCCGCGGAGTCCGCGTCCACCTTCAGGGCCGCCACGGTGTCCGCGGCGAGCCGTCCGCGGTCGACGGGCCCGGCGGCGAGGGCGACCGGGCGCAGGACGATCTGCTGCTGGAAGCCGAGGCCGTGGCGGGCGAGGACGCCCTCCAGCACGGCGCGGGCGGCGTAGTGGGCCAGGCCGAGCGTGCGGGCGTCGGCGGGGGTCGCGGTAGTGGTGGTCATGGCTGCTCCTTCTCGTGCTCACTCGCGGGGTTGAGGGGTGTGTCGAGCAGGGTCGCCAGGTCCCGGCTGAACTCCCGGGCCCGTTCGCTGTCGAGACCGCCGAGCGGCTCCAGCAGTTGCTGCAGGAGACCGTGGACGACCTTGATCGCCCGCCGGGTCACCTCGCGGCCCTCGTCGTTGAGGGCCAGTTGGACCGCGCGCGGATCGCGGGGGTCCCGGGTGCGCTCGACGAGACCCGCCGACTCCAGGGCGCGGGCCAGCTTCGACACATAGAGGGCTTCGAGTCCGGTGCGGTCGGCGAGGTGGCGCTGGCTGGGGCGCAGCCCGGAGCGCTGCATGCCGTACAGCGACGCCACCAGGGAGTACTGCGCATGGGTCAGTCCCAGGGGTGCCACCGCGCGGTCGACCGCCACACGCCACTTCATCGACAGTCGCCAGACCAGGAAACCGGGCGTCGCGCCCTCGGATGCCGTACTCACGCCCTATAGAGTACATGGATACTATGTCCATGGCTACTATTTTTCGAACCGGGTGCGAGGGCGAGGGAACGGCCCCGGGGGACGGACCGGCGATCGACGGACTGACGGAACCGCTTCGACGGGACTAGGTTGTCGCCATGAGCAATCTTGATCGCGAAGCGGTTCCGGCCCTGTGCGGCGGCCGCGGTTTCGTGGTGGCGGAGCCCGTCCGTGAACTCCTCAGCCCTCGCAAGGTCCAGCTCGGCGAATCCACCGAAGTCCGCCGGCTGCTGCCCAATCTGGGCCGCCGCATGGTCGGCGCATGGTGTTTCGTCGATCACTACGGCCCCGACGACATCGCCGACGAGCCCGGCATGCAGGTGCCGCCACACCCCCACATGGGTCTGCAGACCGTCAGCTGGCTGCACGAGGGCGAGGTGCTGCACCGCGACTCCACCGGCAGCGTCGCGACGATCCGCCCGCGCGAACTGGGCCTCATGACCTCCGGCCGCGCGATCAGCCACGCCGAGCAGAGCCCGAAGACGCACGCCCGGTTCCTGCACGGCGCGCAGCTGTGGGTCGCCCTCCCCGACAGCGACCGCCATGTCGAGCCGCGCTTCGAGCACCACGCCGAGCTGCCGGTCGTCACGGCGCCGGGCCTGCGCGCCACGATCGTTCTCGGCGACGTCGACGGAGCGACCTCGCCCGGCACGACGTACACCCCGATCGTCGGCGCGGACCTGGCCCTCGCGGCCGGCGCGGACGTACGCCTGCCGCTGGAACCGGACTTCGAGTACGCCGTCCTGGCCATGTCCGGCGAGGCCCACGTCGACGGCGTCCCGGTCTTCCCCGGCTCGATGCTCTACCTCGGCTGCGGCCGCACCGAACTCCCGCTGCGCGCCGCGTCGGACGCGGGCCTGATGCTGCTGGGGGGCGAGCCGTTCGAGGAGGAGCTGATCATGTTCTGGAACTGGATCGGCCGCACCCAGGAAGAGATCGTGCAGGCTCGTGAGGACTGGATGACAGGGGCGCGGTTCGGCGAGGTGAAGGGGTACGACGGGGCGCCGCTGCCGGCTCCTGAACTGCCTCCGCTGGCGTTGAAGCCGCGGGGGAGAGTGCGCTGACCTGCTGAGATGCGCCGATGGGGTTGGCCAGGGCGGGGGTGCGTGCACTTCCGTCTTCGGCGCCCGGGCGGCGCCGGAGGTTACGCGAGGGCCGGGGATTGAGGGGTCGGTGCGGGCGAGGCGTCGATTCCGTGATGTGGATGTGTGGGGGCGGCTGTGGCAGTCCGCTTGCTGACTTCCCTGATGGCGTGTCAGTCGTTGGCTGCAAGTGGTGCGCGGACTCCGGTGGCGCCTGGATGTCTCGCGATTGGCGGGTACTGACAAGACGTGAGAACGATGATGCCTTGGCTCGGCAGTCCTCGGTGCCCGCTTCGGATGTTGTGCCCAGCAGGTTCTTGGTCTGCTGGTGGTGCACTGCGCGCATGACCCTGAACAGTACGAATACGGGCTTGAATCAGAGGTGGCGCGCTCTGGCCCGCATATGGTCCGGATCTTGACTGTGAGCTGGGCATGGCTGGAGTCGGAGACGGGCTCGTACAGGTCGGGGTGCGATGCGCGAAGCCGGTGGAACGGAAAGATCTTCTTGAAGTCCTCCGCAGGGCCGCCCGGACCCGCGAACGAACGGCTCCCGGCACCGGGTCTCGCCATCGGTGGGGTGCAGCGTCGCCATCGTCGGCCCGCGCAACCGGGTCGGTGGTCCGCCGTTCGGAACCCCGGCCTTGGCCTCCGCGTTCGTCGGGCGCAGGCTCGCGTCATGGACGCGACGACGGAGGCGCACGGTGGGGGACGGGCTGCGTGTGGTGGTGGTCGGTACCGGCATGATCGGTGCCGTACACGCCACGGTGATCCGCGCCGCCGGAGGTGGACTGGCCGGAGTGGTGGCGTCGACGCCCGGGCGCAGCGCGCGGGTTGCCGAGGAGTGCGGGGTGCCCGGCCGGTGTCCCGACTTCGCGGCGGTGCTCGCCGACGACAGCGTCCGGGTGGTGCACGTGTGCACGCCGAACGTGCTCCATGTCCCGCAGGCGGAGGCCTCGTTGAGGGCGGGCAAGCGACCTGCGGCACTCGGCCCTCTCGACGTGGCTGTGCGCGGGCGCGGACCCGGCCGAGGTCGCCCAGCGGGCCGGCAACAGCGTCGAGGTCCTGCTGAGCCGGTACGCGAAGTGCCTGTACGACCGGCAGTCCGTCAACGACCAGCGCATCGAAAGGCTTCTGAGCGCCTACGGCCAGCCGCCGGAGTCGGGCGAGTGGAGCTGGCCGAGAAGGTGATGCTTTGGGGGTGTTCGGTGCTCCGGTTCCACGGGTTCATGAGGGCGGTACTGTGACGGTCGTGCGCTTTGTGCGCTGCTGCCTGGTCAGGTCTGGGGGGTGCTGCCCATCTCGGCGGCGAAGAGCACGGGGTTGCTGTCGAATCCTCGGACCATCTCGTGGAACTCCCACGTACCGGAGGCGTCCCTGGTGAACTCCGCGACCGTCGCGGCGGTGTATCCGGAGAGCTGTGCGAAGTCGTCCTTCAGCAGCTCCGTATACCCCTCGACAACCAGAACTCCGGCGTTCGATATGCGGCCGAAGGTTTTTGGACCGCTGTTCTGGTGGATCGCCACACCCACCACCACCCGTGCGAAGGAGGGGGCGAGACGATCGAGCTCAAGGGTCATCGCTTCGACGTAGCCGAAGCCCTGACCGGTTTGGCTGTGCCGGCTCATGTTGATGGTGCCGTCCGGTGAGCGGCTGTCGAAGTGGACGACGTACACCGGCCGCCCGTAGGGGGCATCCGTCGAGTAGGTCGCGGCGATTATGTCGAGATGGTGAGGCGGCTGATCCCAGGGACTCGGGTCCCATTTGAGTCGGACCTCGGCCTTCCCGACTCCATGGCTGTCGCTGCTCACCGGAATTGCTGCCTCTCTCATTTCAAGCCACCACGGGATGGCCCCCGTATGGGCAAGTATGGCTCTCGGCCATCCTGTTGAAGCCTCGTGCGGCGCCTTGAAGCCCTGGAGGCGGCCCTCGCCGCCCGCGTTCATGACGTACGCGAGCGTGCCGTGCACCGTGATGCTTGCCGGGAACTCGCCGCCGGAGTCCAGGACCCGCCGATCCTTCAGCTGCCGTCCCTCGACGCGGAAGGAGGTCACCGTGCCGCTGCCGGCAGTGATGGCGAGCAGCATGCCTGCCCAGTTCGGCGGCGAGGCGTTGGCACTCGGTCTGCAGGCGGAAGGCGTCGCGGTAGGCGTTGTGGAGGCTGCCGTTCTCACGGATGAGGGTGGCCACGACGCGCACCTGACGGGGCTGGTTGCGTAGGGCGATCCACCGGCAGGCGTCCGGATCGCCGTCCGGGGCCATCCCTGTGGCGGCCACCAGGCGGCGGCCGACGGGAGCCCCCTGCGCGTCGGTGAGGTCCGGTGGGCGAGGGTCGGAGTGGACCGAGCGGACCCATACCGGTCGTTCGGGGGCGAGGCGCGGTCCCCGAGGCCTTCGACGGGTGCGTCGAGGGCCTGCGCCAGATATGGCAGGGAATCGGGGACACCGAGCAGTTCGATCGGGGCTCCGTGGCCGTCGCCCGCGACCAGCCGGGGAGTGGTGGGTACTCCGGGTGTTCGGGCCGTGAGGGAGAGGGCCCGCAGAATCCGCGATTTGGCCCGGCCGGAGATCATTGGTGAAGGCTCGATTCATCGCGCCTCGCCGAAGGGCTCGGCGTCACAGGGGCGGTAGGACAGAGGGGTTGTCCTGTCCCATCGAATCTTGATCGTTGCCATCGAAGGTTGAGCGGCCGGGGATGTCACCGCTGCGCGCTACGGTGCCGATCGGAGGGGACAGAGTGGATATTTACGAGACAGACCCGGCGACAGGCGCGTTCCTGGGACCCCCGTACGACTCGATGTACGTCTACGCGATCGGGACGGCCGACGCGCTGAACGTCAAGATCGGTTACACCACGGGCCGCCTGGAACGTCGCCTGTCAGAGATCCAAGTGGGCTGCCCGCTACCTTTGAAGATCCTTTGGTGGGCTGAGGCTGGACCCGGCCTCGAAGAAGCACTGCACCGCATCTTCGCCCGGCAGCACCTCCGCGGCGAGTGGTTTGAACTCGGGCCGGAGCGACTGTCGATGTTTGACGCCCTGCACGAGGAGTTGTACTCAGAGAACCACGCGTTGATCGAACAGGACGCGGCGCAGGATCACGCCCGACAGAAGGCCAGCCGCATCCGAGCCGCACTGCTCGCTCAACGCAAATCGCCCCCTCCGCGTGGCGTGGCTCCTACCCAGGTACCAGCGGCACCTCCGCCCCTGACGGCAGCCGTCATCCCCGGTGAACTTCACCTGACACTGCACTTGCCTCCGGCCACCGCGTCGGGCGGCACTGTGGAATGGATGGCCGTACTCGACCACGGTCAACAAATTGCGCGGATTCCGGCTCCGTCGACTTCAGGACCTCACCTGCGTCTGAAGCGTTTCAGCAATCACAGGTCGCGCTTCGTGGTCTTCGCTGGAGATCGCGCCGGCGTCTCCCTCCCTTCAGCTGCTATCGAGGTGACCGCTCGTCGAACCTGTTACGTAGACGCAGGCGGGGGCGGCAGTGAGTGATCTTTCCTGGGTCGCGCATCCGGCTGGCGAGAGGGTGGGACGAGGAGTGGTCGACGGGCCGGGAGGGCGAGCAGCAAAGGCGGGAGTCCCCCGATCGCGCGGATCGGGGGACTTCACCGAGCGAGCCAGCCCGGGGGATCGGGGTGGGCCCTGCTGCGGCACTGGGTGCCGGGTGTCCGTTCTACGCGGTCGGGTTGAGTTCGGCTTGGCCGAACAGGAGGGCCCAGCCGGCGGGGAGCTGGTGGAGGATGCGGGTGATCAGGCCGGGGCCGGCGTGGGCGGTGACGGCGGCGAAGACGGATCCGGTGTCCCAGCGGGTGGTGGCCAGGGAGGCGCCGGAGCGGGTGGCGAGGTCCTTGACGAAGTCCCAGCCTCCCAGCGGCTGCGGGCCGGGAATCTGCGCGGCCAGGACGCGGGCGGCCTCCAGGGGCAGGCAGGCGGCCAGGTCGACGCGTTCGTCGCCGGTCAGCTGGCGCCCCAGCCCTGCCAGGACCAGGCGGACGGCTTCGTCTGCTCGCTCGCGGTTGGGGTAGGCGCCTTCGTAGCGGACCTTCTCCAGCATCTGCTCATACGCCGTCGAGTACGGCTGCTGGTGCTCAAGCGGTACGCGCACGTCGGTGATCACTGCGGTGGATGCCTTTCGTCAAGCCAGGGTCGGGTGGGTGCCGTTGTGCGGCACCGGTGGTCAGGTGGGTTGGGGGCGGCCGAAGAGAAGGTCGTAGCCGACGGGGAGCTGGAGCAGGATCTGCCCCAGTAGGTCGTCGCCGGAGGTGTCGGCGACCGTGGACAGCACGGCGCTGACGTCCCAGGTCGCGGTCTGCTCGGTGGCACCCTCGATCCGGGCGGCGGTCGCCCGCACGAACCGCTCCGGCGGCAACGGCTCGGCGCTCTGCAGCGGGTTGAGCAGGGCAAGGGCGAATTCCTCCGGCAGGCGTGCCGCGAGCAGGGCGCGGACATCCCCGACCAGGTGTGCGCCGAGCAGGGCGAGTACCACACGGGCCGCGCGCTCGGCTTCCTCCACAGTGCCGTACTCGCCACGTTCCTTGACGTGGTCGAGAAACACTTCGCGTCGCGGTGTCATCTCGGCCGCCACCCCTTCTTGTTCTTCAAACTGCCCACGGGGGTGAGGAGGACGGGGTGAGGGGGAGATCAGGTGCCCGTCCTCCGCACCGGTCCGGCCAGTGTCAGCCGGAGATCTCCTTGTGGCCGGTCCCGACGCCGATGGAGATCTTGCGGGGCTTGGCACGCTCGGCGATCGGGATGCGCAGGGTGAGCACGCCCGCGTCGTAGTCGGCCTTGATGTGCTCGGTGTCGAGGGTGTCGGCGAGCACGATCTGGCGGGAGAAGACGCCCAGCGGCCGCTCGGACAGTTCCATCTGCACGTCGTCGGCCTTCGTCACCGGCCGGCGCTCGGCCTTGACGGTGAGCATGTTCCGTTCGACGTCGATGTCGATCGCGTCCGCGGTAACGCCGGGGAGGTCGAAGACCACCACGTACTGGTCGCCCTCGCGGTAGGCGTCCATCGGCATCGCCGACGGCCTCGACCAGGTTCCCGGGCCCAGCAGCTGCTGCGTCAGCCGGTCCAGCTCACGGAAGGGGTCAGTGCGCATCAACATCGTGAAAACACCTCCAGCAGGTTCAGGCAGTTGCTGCCAATGCGCCTCACTGACACCGTTGTAACATGTCATCCAATGGATGACAAACATGATGTCATCATCTTGATGACAACCCCCAGGGAGGTGTCCGTGACCCCGGCCGACCAGCCGTCGTCCACGACCGGCACCGACGCCCACAGCCCGGCGTCGTTCCTCGCCGCCGCGGCGGCCCTCAACGCCATAGACGACGCCTTGCGCGAAGCCCAGCAGGAGGCCCCGAATGCTTCCGATGCCGGGCCGGGCCCGGAGCAGGCCCTGGCCTCACTGATGCTGTTGCGGCAGGTCCGCGAGCAGCTCGCCGGATGGGAGACCGGCCTGATCGAAATCGCCCGCGACGCGGGCGCCAGCTGGGCCGACCTCGCCCCGCCCCTCGGCGTCGCCAGTCGCCAGGCCGCCGAGCGCCGCTACCTGCGCGGCCGCCCCGGCCCTGTCGGGACCACCGGCGAACAGCGCGTGACGGCCACCCGCCAGGCCCGCGCCGCCGACCGCACCGCCGCCGCCTGGGCCCGCCGCAACGCAGCCGACCTGCGACGTCTTGCCGGACAGATCAGCGCACTCACCGACCTGCCCGCCGCGGCCCGCCGCCCGCTCGGCGAACTCCATGCGGCCCTCGCCCACGACGACCCCGCCGACCTCATCGCCCCGCTGACGGCCACCCGCCCCCACCTGGCCGCCGCACACCCCGACCTCGCCGCCCGGCTCGACACCCTCACATTCCCGTAGTACGAGTCAACGCCGGCCGCCCGCCGGTGACGCCGGGCCTGTGGCCTTCCGGTTGCCGACCCGGCCGCAGCCGACCGTGCGGACTCCACCTCGGGCGGAGTGCGGGGGGCTCGGCAGCGCGGCCACTGCGGCGGCGAGGCCGAGGTGGGAGTTCATGTCGAGTTCGAACCGGCCGGCGTGTCTCTTTGGCCAGTCGGTCAGTTCATCGGATGTGTCTGTTCGGATAGTGATCACTGATGCGATGTTGGATCGGATCGAGCCGCTGATACCGGCCGATCCGGTCCGCGGTGGGCCGACCACCGTCGGACTCTGGAGGCCATCGCGTGGAAGTACCGCACCTGCTCGCCCTGGCGGAACCTGCCGGACGAGCCCGGCGCGTTCCAGGCCCGCCCACGAGCGGCTGATCAGGTGGGCCGTGGACGGCGCCTGGGAACGGATCCTTGCGGCAGTCCTGTCAGCAGCGGACGGCAGCGACGACGTCGGCTGGACCCTGTCGGTGGACTCCACCGTCCGCCGAGCCCACCAGCACGCCGCTCGGACTGGGACAAAGGGGCTCCAGGCGGGGCCGAGCCTGACGAACACGCCCTCGGACGCTCCCGAGCTGGCCTGAGTACGAAGGTCCACCTCGCCGGCGCCAGCCGTGCACGGCCGCTGGCTCTTCGGGTCACCGCAGGCCAGGGGGCGATGCCCCGGCCTTCAAGGCTGTCATGGCAGCGATCCGTGTGCCGCTATGTGGCCCCGGAAGACCGAGAACCCGACCCGACACCGTGCTCGCGGACCGCGCGAACTCATCTCGCGCAATCCGAAATCGCCTCCGCCGACGCGGGACCCCCGCTGTCATTCCCCAGCCGTCCGACCAGATCGGCCATCGTCTGCGGCGAGGCCGCGCCGGTGGACGGCCGACCGTCTTCGACGCCGAGGCAAAGCAGCAGCGCAACACGGTCGAGATGAGCAAGCCGCAGTGCTGTTGTAGCTGCGGTTCGTCGTCATCGCCGTGGGCTCCTGTCTCGTTCTGGATTGTCGTCATCCGCTGTCGGTACAGCCAGGGTTGGCGTGCTCCGTGTCCGCGGGGCAGTTCATGCGGGCGGCGGAGCCGTTCGACCTGGGCACGATCGGTGTGAATCACCCAGGACCGGCGCCGGTCGTCTTGCTGGTGGGCGGTGACCCAGCCGTGTTTGATCCAGCCGAACAGGGTGACGCGGGGCATGCCGATCTCGCGGGCGAGGTCGCTGGGCCACCACTCGTCGGGACCGAGGGGTGGAGCGTTTCGGCGCAGGCTCTGTTCCTGCGAGCTGATGCAGCCCAGTTCGCGCAGGAGCTGGCGGACGCCTTGAGCGCCGAAGTGGTCGCGGCGTTTGGGCGGTCGGAAGCCCTCGGAGTTGAGGATCCTCGCGATGGCGGGGGCGGTCTGCCCGGCGGCGGCCAGCTCCCGTGCGCGGGCGCCGAGTTGAGGGTAGTAGCTGAGCTGGTCCAGGCGGCCGACGGGGCGGACGGTCTCGCCGTCGGTGCGGTGGCCGCCGGCCCAGGTGATCTGGAGGGTGACGCGTTCGATGTCATCGATGACGCTCACGCGGATCTTCTCGATCAGGTGCCGCATCAGCTGTTTGCGGTCCGTGTCCGTCGTGGTGGGCGCCCGCCACACGGCCGGGAGATCGCTGGCCAGGGCCCGGATCTGCTCGCGTTCTGCCGCGGTCAGGACGCGCGGCCGGGCAGCTGCGAGCACACAGTCTGTTGGCGATCGTGCGTGGCAAGGATCCTGTCGCGGCCCTGCGCACGAGGCGCCGACGCGATCAAGCTCTTCTCCGGATCGCTCGGCGGACCCGGCTACCGGTGGGCCCTGCGGGACCTCTTCTCCGTCGTGCCGTTCGGGCCTGTTGGGGGAGTGGACGCGCGGGCGGTCCGTGGCTACCCGGACCTGGGTGCCCTCCGTCGGCGTCGGCTCGACCCTCGCCGGGGACGCGGTCGACGGCGGCAACCTTGACCAACTCCGCGCTAACGCTGCCGTGTTCCGCAAGACGGCCACAGGGGAGATGCCGTGACGGAACCGGGCCACCAGGCCGATCCAGTCGGCGCGGCCGACGCCTGCGTGGCCGGATAAATGTCCGGACGCCTCCACGGCGCGGACATCCTCGCGGTCTGCACCAAGCCGTCACCACCGCGGCTTTCGCCGTGGCCACCCGGGGTGACTGGGAGGTTCTTCCGAGAAGGGACGAACTCGGCCTGTTCGACCGGCCCGAGGGCACCATTCGCTGACGCGCAAGACAGAACACCGCATTGACGGCAGTACTGGCGGTGGTCGTCGCGGACGAACGTACCTCTTCGCCGAGGGGGGCCGGAGGACCGGGCACTTCCACTCGCTAAATGAGTATCACCATGCCGAGGACGGGCTGCTGACCTCGATTGTGACGGCCAACCGTGCACGAGACCCGCGGGCGGTCTATGGCGACCATGGTCACGAGTTCGGTGCGATCCTTTCGATTGCGGGGATCGGCCGGCGCTCGTGCCTGGGGCAGGCTCAGCCGAGTTCGATCAGGCCGAGTCGGGCGGCCTCTGTGACGGTGCCGGCGCGGTTCTCGGTACCGAGCTTGCGGTAGATACGGACGAGGTGGGTCTTGATCGTTGCCTCGGCCAGGTGGAGAGTGCCGGCGATCGTCCGGTTGGTGTGACCGCGAGCCAGGAGCCGGACGACCTCGATCTCGCGCTCGCTCAGTACTGGACCCGGGTCGGAGGCAGCCCCGGCGAACTGTGCTGCGGCTTCCGGTGCCAGTGTCATGCCTCCGACCGCCGCTGCGCGTACGGCGCGGAACAGTTCCTCGGGAGGGCCCGCCTTGAGGACGTAGCCACGTGCGCCGGCCTCCACGGCTCGTAGGACGTCGGCCTGGTGGCCGTGGCTGGTGAGTACGACGACCCGGGCAGCGGTGGAGGTGGCCAGGATCCGGCGGGTCGCCTCGATGCCGTCGATGACGCTGCCCGTCGCGCCGGTGTCCGACAGCCGGAGGTCCATCAGCACCACATCGGGGCGCAGATCAGCCACCTGATGCACCGCGTCGATGCCGTCGCCGGTCTCGCCGACGACGGCAAAGCCGGGTTCGCTCTCAAGCAGGGCACGCAGACCTGCTCGCACGACCATGTGATCGTCCACGATCAGAATCCGCAGCGCGGAACCGGGACTCTCGCTCATCGGGTGCCCACCGCAACGCGGTCCCCGGCCCGCAGAGCCGCGTGTACGCGGGTACCTCGTCCGGGCTCGCTGTCGATGCTGAGGGTGCCTCCGAACGGGGCCAGCCGGTCACGCGCCGCGGCCAGTCCGAATCCGCGACCGCTGCCGGTCAGCAGTGGGGCCGTCGTGTCGAATCCCACTCCGTCGTCCATGACCTCGACGGCGGCCGTCGCCCTGTCCCCGTAGGTGAGGGTGACGCGTACGTTCCGGGCTCGCGCGTGTTCGCAGGCGTTGGCCAGGGCTCCCTGAGTGACCCGCAGCAGGGCCACGGCCTGATCTGTGCGCAGCGAGCAGGGCTCGTGCTCCGTACGGAAAGTGATCCTGGGCGCCCCGGCGGAGCCGGTCCGGGCGCACAGGTCGCGCAGTGCCGCCTCCAGGCCGTCCCGCGCGAGCAGGGGTGGGGTGAGGTCGTCGATGATGCCGCGGGTCTGCGCGAGATGCTCGCCGAGAGCTCCGGTCACCGCCCGCACCTGCCGCCGGGCGGCGTCCGGTCGGCGGTCCCAGTCCCGTTCGGCGGCCTGGAGCAGCATGCGGCTGCCCGAGAGTTCCTGGGCGAGGGTGTCGTGCAGGTCCCGTGCGATGCGGGCGCGCTCGGCGAGTCGCCCGGCTTCTTGCTGTTGCCGGGCCAACTCGCCCCTCGTGGCGGCGAGTTCGCGGGTAAGTCGCTGCTGGGCGCGGTAGAGGAACACGGTCGCCCACAGAGCGGCGACCGGTGGTGCCAGCACATCGGGATCGAATCCGCCGGCGGGCCGCAGCAGGGACGCAACCAGCAGCGCCGTGAGGACACCGAGCGCTATGGCCCGTGCCGCGCGCGTGGGCATGCGCAGTGCGAGGACGGCGAGTGGCACGGCCAGCCATGCGTACCCGAAGGTGAGTTGGGCCGGGAGGTTCCAGGCCACCCAGGACCACAGCAGCAGGAGAAGGCCGAGCCAGGCGGGCCGGGCCCAGGAGCTCAGCCGGTCCCACCGGGCCAGTCCGGCCGCGTACAGCAGGGCCAGCGCGGCCGTGGGCGGCGCGATGCGCCAGCACAGCTCGTCATTCAGCTCGAAGAGCCGCACCAGGGTGCCGACGACGGCGACCAGGAACACCAGGTGCGGGAGATACCGTGCGGAGGCGGAGGGCCGGCGTACAGCGAGAGTGGCGGCGGGCACGGCTGCGGCTCCCTGGGGCGGGCCGGGCGGAGGCGACAACAGGGCCAGAAGTGTAAGCCGTGACCTGTTTGAACGCTGTAAACGTCCAGGTGGGGCCGTGCCCGCGCTGATGTCAGCTCCCCGGGTGCAGACCGAGCCAGCCCGGCGACGGATCGCCCTTGACCTCACCGAAGTAGAGGGAGAACGTCTGCCGCAACCGTTCGGCCGCGGCGCGGTCCTCCATGAACCGGGGGAATCCGTCGACGTGGGCGTTCGGGAACTCCCACACTGGCTTCAGGCCGGCGTTCGGCGTGACGTCCGTACGTACCGACCAGCCGTTGAAGCTGGCAATCTGGCGCTCCTCCGAGAGCACCCAGTTCAGGTACAGCTTCGCGGCGGCCGGGTGCGCCGCCTTCTTCAGGATCGCGGCTCGCTGCCCCCAGGCCATGAAGGGGTGGTCGCCGGCCGGTACGACCCACTTCACGGTGGTCGATGTGGAGACTGCGCTGCCCGAGCCGCCCACTCCGATGGTTTTCGCTCCGCCGTTGACCGCGGCACCCGGGGTGTTCGTACCCCGGGCGAACTGGGGCTGCTGTGCGGCGAACTTCGCCACCCAGTCCCAGCCGTACTTCTGCTGGTAGAGGGAGTAGAGGTACAGCACCGCGTCGTCGTCGTTCGGGTACGAGGAGGCGATGGCGCCCTTCCACCGTTCGTCGAGCAGGTCCAGCGGTGTCTTGGGGGCGTTCGTCCCGGCGGCCTGGATGTCGTACATGAAGCTGAAGGCGATGACGAACAGCGCCGTCCACGTGCCGTCCGGGTCCTTGAAGCCCTTGTGGACCTTGGAGAAGCCGGCGGGCTTGTAGCGCAGCAGCTTGCCCTCCTGCTTCCAGCGGATGAAGTCCTGGAGCGTCTGCAACTGGACGACGTCGGGGACCAGAGTGTCGGTCGCGAGCTGGTTGTCCACACGGACGTCGTGGTACTTGCTGTAGTCCACGGAGACCGTCAGCGGGACCTCAGGGAAGCGCGCCGCCCAGGCGGCGCGCACCCCCGCTGCCTGGCCGTCGACGTCCCCGCCCTGATAGAGGACGAGCTTGCCGCCTTCGGCCATGGCCGCCTCGTAGAGCTCGTCGATGGAGCGGGTCTCCTCGCGAACGCCGGTGAGCGAGGCACTGACGGGCGCGGTCGCCTGCGCATTGTTCGCTACGGCAGCGGCGCCGCCGAGGGCGACACCGGCTCCGGTGGTGAGCAGCCGGCGCCTGCTGAAGTTCCTGGGCATCGTGGGGGTCCTCCTGCTGGATCCACCGCCACGTTCTGTAGGCGGCGGCGCGCCCATCATGCCGATGAACTGCGTTGTTTCGCGTCGACCAAAGGCTGTCACCGGATTCAACCGTTCGGTTGAACGGTCGTCATCGGCACCGAGGGCGGAGGTACCTCGGAGGCGAGCAGGTCCTTTGGCCGACCTGCGTGTTCGATCGTGGTCACGCCGTGATCCAGGCAGACCGGATACCCCGCTGTCTCGGCGAGCCGTGGGCAGAACGAGCAAGCAAAGGGTTTGGTCAGGCGCGACACACGGTGAGGGTGGCGGATCACGAACCGGAACATTGGCCACTTCATTGCTCGTCAGCAACTGTGTGATCGGGAACGCGCTTAGAAGGCGCTTGCGCTGTCCGCCGCGTGGTGTGTCTGGGCAATGGCAGCCCGTATGCGGCGTGCTGCAGCTGCACGATGTGATACTGACTTTTGCTGACTTCGAGTGACTCGCACGGCCCTGACCTGCGGAAGCATCGCGTGATGCAAGGGCTCTGGAACTGGATCGGCCGCATCCGGGAAGAGATCGTGCAGGCTCGTGAGGACTGGATGACGGGGGCTACGGCGCGGTGGGAGGCTGCGGGGAACGGAGCACCAGCAGGGTGATCTCGCTCGGGGCGAAGACGCGGAACGGCGGGCCCCAGAAGCCGGTGCCTCGGCTGGTGTAGAGGAGGGTGCGGGCGCCGTGGCGGCTGAGGCCGGCCAGGGCGGGCTGGTCGAGGCGGACCAGGTGGTGGAAGGGCCAGATCTGGCCGCCGTGGGTGTGGCCGGAGAGCTGGAGGTCGATGCCCGCGGCTGCCGCCCGGTCGACGAACTTGGGCTGGTGGGCCAGGAGCAGGACGGGCAGGTCGGGGTCGGCGCCGTCCAGGGCTCCGGCGAGGTGGGCGCGGTGGCCCGGCAGGCCGGAGGACTCGGCGGTGACGTCGTCCACGCCGGCGACCACGAGGGTGTCGCCGCCGCGTTCCAGCAACAGATGGCGGTTGCGCAGCGGCTCCCAGCCCAGCTCGTCCATCAGGTCGACCCAGCCCTGGGCCTCGCTGTAGTACTCGTGGTTGCCGGTGACGTAGACCCGGGCCCGGGTGGCCTGCACGGTACCGAGCGGGACGGCCTGGGCGCGGCGGCGTTCGGCCGTGCCGTCCGCGATGTCGCCGGTGTGGCAGACCAGGTCGGCGTCCAGCGTGTTCACGGTCTCGCACACCCGCTCCGACCAGCGGGCGCGGTCGAGCGGGCCGTAGTGGGTGTCGGTGATGAGGGCGACGCGAGTACCGTCCAACCCGGCGCCCAGCCGGGGGAGTTGCACGTCGAGGCGGCGCACGCGTGGCACGCGGCGGGCTTCGGCATATCCCCAGGTGAGCAGTGCGGCGGTGGTGCCGAGGACGGCCCAGGTGACGATGCGGGCCCGGTCCTGGCTCTCGCCGACGCCGGCCACGGTCAGGGCGAGCCGCAGCAGGACGCCGAGCAGAACGGACCAGGTGAACAGAACCCAGCTGCCGCCCAGCAGGGTGTCACCGAGGATCGCCACCCGGTCCTGCTGGCGTCGGCCGTGGCCGCGCATCATCGCGAGCGGCATCCCGACCAGACCGAGGACGAACAGGGCCGTAGCGGCGAGCGTGACGGGCAGCGGCCAGTGCTGGCCGGTGTACAGGAGCACCCCGCAGGGCACGGCCCACAGCAGGACCGGTGCGATCAGGGGGAGGTAGCGCATCAGGCGGAGCAGTGGGCTCCGCCGTGGAGCGTGCGCCTCGCTGTCGACGGGGAGGGTGTCACTGGTGTCGGTCACGCGTCCCACTCTAGGTATGGCCGCCGCCACCGGACACGCCCAGGGTGATGTCGGCGGCGTTGTGGTCGCCCTGCGCGTACCAGCCGTGGACGTAGATCGTCGCGGTGGTCTGGGACAGGCCCGTGGAGAAGGGGACGGTCAGGGAGCTGTAGCCGGCGGGGGATGTCGTCCAGGTGGAGGTTCCGCCGCTCACGCCGAGGTAGACGTAGGAGCCGCGGACCCAGCCGCTCAGCGAGTAGGTGGTGTTCGGCCCTACCGCGACGGTCTGGTCGCACTGCGCGGTGTCGCTCGAACTCACCTCCTCCTCAAGGGCTTTGGAGCCCGAGTGAACGGGGGAGGTGACGATCGATCCCGTGCTGCCCGCGCAGCTCCACGGTGAGACGGCGCCCGACTCGAAGCCGGTGTTGGTCAGCACGTCGCGAGTCCCGACTGCGCTGGGGGCGGCGGACGTCGGGGCGGCCGACGCGCTCGCCGAGGGTGCGGCCGGGGTGGTGACCGCGGTGGTGGCCGCTGTGGGGCCGGGGATCAGGAGGGAGCAGCCGAAGCCGGCGACCGCCGCCGCGGCGACCTCGTTCAGCACGGCCGCCCGACGCTGTCCTGGGCCCAGGCGCGGGCGGACCGCGGGGAGTTGTTCCGTCCTGCGGCCGGGGACGGGCTGGAGTTCCTCTGTCTTGCCGTCGGGCGAGGTCTGCCGGGCGGGTGCGGTCTCGGTCGCGTGGCCGCGGTAGTGCTCGTCCTGGCATATGTCGTCGAGGAGTTGGGCCAACGCGGCGGTGCTGCGCGGGCGCAGCACGCGAATGGGCTCCAGCGCGGTGCGACATCGAGGATGTCCTCGGCGTCGCCGTCCGCGTCGAGCGGCTTGCGCGTACGGCTGGTGACCCGTCCGGCGGGCAGGTCGACGAGCACGGCGGTGACATGGGTGCCGCCGATCTCCAGGACCGGGATCAACGGACCAGCGCCTTCACGACACGCACCGGACCGCTGTCTGCCGCTCGCAGGGTGTACCGGCCGACCGCGGCCGGCACGGGCAGGGTCTCCGCGTAGGCCAGTTCGTGCCGGTCTCCGGCCGCCGTGTGCACGGTGACGCCTTCGCCCTCCACCACGTTCAGGATGTGGAACCGGCCCTGCGTGCCGTCGGCGGCCTCGGCCCCGGCGTCGAGTCGGTGCCGCCCCCGTCGGCAACCTCCGCAGTCCGATCGGCGACGGCCAGGCACGGGCCACCCTTGAGGCAGCCTGGGAGGTGGGCGTGCGCTACTACGACACCGCCCCGCACCACGGCCTCGGACTGTCCGAACGGCGGCTCGGCAACGCCCTCGCCCACCGTCCACGCACGGAGTTCACCGTCTCCACCAAGGTCGGCCGCCTGCTGGAACCCCACCCGCTACCCATCGGCTCCGACCTTGCGGCAGGAGGCTTCGCCGTACCCGACACGCTGGTCCGCCGCCCCGACTACTCACGGGACGGCGTACTGCGAAGCCTGGAAAGCAGCCTGGACCGCCTGCGGCTGGACCATGTGGACATCGTCTACGTCCATGATCCCGACGATCACCTGGACACCGCCCTCGGCCAAGCCCTGCCCGCGCTGGCGGCCCTGCGCGACCAAGGTGTCGTCGGTGCCGTCGGCGTCGGCATGAACACGGTCGCCCCGCTGCTGCGCATCGTCGAGGAGGCGGAGGTCGACGCCGTGATGGTGGCCGGGCGGTGGACCCTGCTCGACCGCACCGCCCGCTCCTTGCTGGACGCGTGCGCCGCACGCGGGTCGCGGTGGTGGCCGCCGCACCGTTCAACTCCGGCCTGCTCAGCCGCGCTTGCCCCACGGACGACGCCACGTTCGACTACGGCCCCGTCCCGCAATCGGCGCTGCGCCGCGCCCGCCTCCTCGCCGAGGTGTCCGCACGACACGGCACCGAACTTCCGCACGCCGCCCTGCGCTTTCCGCTGCGCGACCCCGGCGTGGCCTGTGTGGTCGCGGGCTTCCGCACCCCGGAGGAGGTCGTGTCCACTGCCCGCCGGACCGCCGCCGACCTGACCGCGGAATCATGGCGGGACCTCGATACGGCAGTGGCGAGCGGAACGGCGGAGTGGGCTTGAACAGCCGTTTGTTCAGCCGCAGTTGACGTACGAGTACGCTCGCGGAACCCACGGTGTCCGTGTGAAGGGGGCTGCGATGGACGACGAGGAAAGGGCCGTACCCACGCACGGAACCGTGGTGCTGTCACGGGAGTGGGGCGGCTATCGCGACATGCTCCGCGCCTACGACGTCTTCATCGGCGACACCCGAGTGGGCGGCGTCCGGCGAGGGAAGACGGTTCGCTTCGAAGTGCCGCCGGGAGAACACCGACTCCAGCTGAAGATCGCCCGGTGCAGCAGCCGGCCCCTCACCGTCTTCGTCGAAGAGGGCCGGACAGTGTGCTTCGTATGCGCTCCGGGCGGCGACGCGTCCGACGCGCTCGCCGCCGTCGGCAAGGACGACTACATCACCCTGCAGCCGACGCGGGAACCGATCGTCATGACCAAGACCCCGATGGATCGGGGCACGCGCCTGTCGCTGGCCACCGCCTTCGGTGTCCTTGGGGGAGGTATCGCGCTCACCGGAGCCTTGATCTGGCACTACACGGGCGTGGCGCCGAAGGCGGACAACGCGGTCGCCGGCGTGAGTCTGGTCGTCACGCTCGTTTCTGTGATCGCCTTCAGATTCCGGCGTTGGAAGGCCGGACGGCGTCCTCGCACGTGACCGCGGCCATGATGAGCAACGATTCTCTTTCCGGCCGTACTGTCCGGCTCGTCCCGCTGTCCGTCGATCATGCCGAAGCGCTGTTCACCTCCGCGTCGGATCCCGAGGTCTGGCGATGGATGCCCCGGCCTCGCCCCGACTCCCTGCCTGAGATGCGGGCGATGATCGGTCGGATGCTCGCGGATCAGGCCCGGCGGTGCTTCGCGGTCCAGCGCCTGACGGACGACACGGTGATCGGTTCGACCAGTCTGTATGAGCTGGACCTTGCCGAGGGGCGGGCCGAGGTCGGTGCGACCTGGTTCGATCGTTCTTGTCGGGGTGGCCCCTGCAACGCCGAGTCCAAGCTTCTGCTGTTCGGATACGCCTTCGACGCTCTGGGCCTTGTCCGCATCGCCCTGCGGACCGACAACCTCAACGAACGGTCCCAACGCGCAATGAAACGGCTGGGGTTGACCTATGAAGGGACGCTGCGCAGTCACATGGTGCGCCAGGACGGCACGCGCCGCGATTCGCTGTACTACAGCGTGCTCGCGGACGAATGGCCCTCGGTGCGCGACAAGTTGCTCACGCGCGTCGCGGCCAAGGGCACGGCCTGATGGGCGGGTGCGCCGGCACTCCCGGTCCGGCCGGCGCGACTGACGGACCGGGAACGTGAACCGGGACTTCGGCCGCGTCATCCGTCGGACGGGCCCTGGCGCAGTGCGGTGGCCATCCACTCGCGGACTGCCGCCGCCCGCTCCTGGTCCGGTTTGGGGGTGCCGTTGATCGTCGCCACCAGGGAGTGGTACCTGGTCAGCAGCTGCAGGCCGGTCGACTTGGCCAGTGTCTGCGCCGATCTGCCGTTCGGGTCGAAGCCGACGATGCCGCGCCGGGCCTTCTCGACGTCGTGGCTGCGGTCCCCGGTCATCGCCGTCGCGAGCCTTGCCGAGTCGGCGGCCACGCGCTCGGCGATGTCCCGGGCCTGCGGCGAGTCCGCGGGCACTCCCGCCTGCTGGTAGGCCCGCGCATCCAGGGCAAGCTGCCGATGCCTCTCGATGCGGGCCATCATTTCCGGCGAGGCGACCAGCCTGCCCTGCTCCGTGTCGAAGGTGCGGTGGAAGAAGTCCCGCAGTGCCGTGCGGAACTCCAAGTCCCGCACGATCTCGGCGAGTTCGATCCAGGCCTCCAACTGCTCGGTGGACGGCTCCTCGGGCAGGTGCGGTCGTTTGCTGTGCAACTGCTCGATGTAGGCGGGATGGACGTCCAGGCCCTCGGTCACGTAGTCCCAGAACTCGCCGATGAGCCGGTCGCGGTCGTCGTCGGACATCGACACCAACTTGTGCATCAGGCTCACCTGTTCCGTCGTGGTGTGCTGCCGCACGATGGTCCGCAGCACGGCCGAGCGTGCCCGGAACTGCCGTAACTGGTCCTCGACGAGCCGCAGATGAGTGAGCACCAGGTCGTGCAGGGTGGTCTCGGTGCCGAGTACCCGCCGGATGTCGTCCAGGCCGGCACCCAGGTCGCGCAGGGTCCGTACGAGTTCGAGCCGGGCGATGGCGTGCATGTCGTACTGCCGGAAGCCGCCCCCGGTGAGGTCGGTGGGTGTGACGACGCCCTCGTCGGCGTAGAACCGGATCGCGCTCACGCTCAGGCCGGTGCGGTGGGCGACGTCTCCGATGGAGTAGAGCTCATTCATGCCGATCACCATGGGGATCTCAAGCGACTTGAGGGTCAAGAGCGAACGGACGGAGCATGCGCGTGCGGGGGTGGATTCCGCGTATAGTGACTGGACTGGCTGTCTAAGTTCGAGAGGGGGAGCGGTGGACAGCGACCCTGCCCTGGACGCCCAACGGGACGCGATCATCGGTGCGTTGGGGTCCGTCGTCGAGGGGATCGCGGCGACCTTCGGGCCGGTGTGCGAGGTGGTGTTGCACGACTACCGGCACCCGGAGAAGTCCGTGGTCGCCGTCGCCGGAGCTGTCACCGGGCGCTCGGTGGGCGGTGCGATGAGTGAGATCGGGCTGCGGGTGCTGGCGCGCGGCGACGAGGCCGGCGACGAGTTGAACTACCTCACCCGGACCAAGGGCGGCCAACTGCTCAAGTCGTCCACGATGGTGCTGCGGGACTCGGCGGGCGTGGTGTTCGGCGCGCTGTGCGTCAACGTCGACGTCACCGCCGTACAGCAGGCGCAGGCCGTGCTCGCCGGGATCGGCGGGGGAGGCGGGACCGGGGCGGGTGAGGCGTCGGGTACGACCACCTTCGGCAACGACATCGACTCCGTGGTCGAGGCCATCGTCGACGCCCATCAGCTGCGGCAGAGCAGGACCTGGGTCCAACTCGGCCGCGCCCAGCGGCTGGAGCTGTTCCGCAGCCTCGACGAGCACGGGGTCTTCGCCGTGCGCCGGGCCGTCGAACAGGTCGCCGCCCGGCTGGGTATTTCCAGGGCTTCGGCCTACAACTACCTCTCGCAGGCCCGGGCGGCGACGGGCACACCGTCCGACCCCGGTTCCGCTTCCACTGGAGGAGACGAGTGACCACCACCCCGCCCATCATCCTCGACGACATCCGTGACGCTGCCGCGCAGATCAAGGGCGTCGCCCACCGCACACCGGTACTGCGCTCGCGCACCCTCGACGAACTCGTCGGCGCCGAGGTGTTCCTGAAGTGCGAGAACTTCCAGCGGATCGGCGCCTTCAAGTTCCGCGGCGCGTACAACGCGGCCTCCCGGCTGACCCCGGAGCAACTGGCCCGGGGCATCGCCGCCTACTCCTCGGGCAACCACGCCCAGGCCGTCGCCCTCGCCGCCCGCGAACTCGGCACCACCGCGGTGATCGTCATGCCCGAGGACACCCCGGCCTCGAAGTTGGCCGCCACCGCGGGGTACGGCGCCGAGATCGTCACCTACGACCGCTACACCGGCGACCGGGTGGCCATCGGGGAGGCCCTGGCGGCCGAGCGCGGACTCTCCCTCATCCCGCCCTACGAGCATCCGCACGTCATGGCGGGGCAGGGCACTGCGGCACTCGAACTCACCGAGGAAGTGGGGGAGTTGGACGCCGTGCTGGTGCCCGTGGGTGGCGGCGGGCTGATCGCTGGGACGGCCACAGCCGTCAAGGGGCTGCGCCCGGGCACCCGCGTGATCGGCGTCGAACCGGAGGCCGGGGACGACACCAAGCGGTCCCTGGAGGCGGGCCGGCGCGTGTCCATCCCGGTGCCGCGCACCATCGCGGACGGGCAGGCGGCCGAGACGCCCGGTGAGCTGACCTTCTCCGTGAACCGGCGGCTGGTCGACGAGATCGTGCTGGTGAGTGACGAGGAGATCAAGGATGCGATGCGGTTCGCCTTCGAGCGGCTGAAGATCGTCGTCGAGCCGAGCGGCGCCACCCCGCTGGCCGCGCTCCTCGCCGGGCACGCGGGCCGCGTCACCGGCCGGGTGGGGATGATCGTCTCGGGCGGCAACATCGGCACCGAGCGGTTCGCGCTGCTGTGCGGGAGCGGCTCGTCGTGACGGTGACCGTCTGTCGTTCCCCCGAATGGCGCTCCCGGGTGGACAGGAAGACGATGGAGTGGTGGGGCGCGGCCCCCGCCGGAGCGCCGGTGCCGTCCGAGGCCGCCGGGAGACGGGTACCGGCCCCGGCCGTGCTGTGCGGCCGGAATGGAGGCAGCCGTCATGCTGGAAGTGAAGACGGTCGAGAAGCCGGACGAGCGGCGTGACTTCCCCCGTGGGCACCTCGAAGCGGTCCACCTGACCGGACTCGACTTCGCGGTGGGCACGTTCGAGCCGGGCTGGCGCTGGTCCGAGTCCGTGGCCCCGATCGCGGGCACCAAGAGCTGCGAGATCCATCACAACGGTTATGTGGTCAAGGGGCGCATGCATCTCCTCATGGACGACGGCGGAGAGCGCGAAGTGGGCCCCGGTGACGTCTTCGTGTGTCCGCCGGGACATGACGCGTGGGTCGTCGGCGACGAGCAGGTGATCGTGTACGACTTCGCCGGCGCCATGGCCACGGACTACGCGAAGGCTCCGTAGCCCCTCCGGACGTACGCGCCCCGCGGCACCGCACCCGCCGGGCGCGTATGTCATGCCCGGTACTCGACTACCTGCCCCTCCGCGTACGAGACCCCCTCGCCGTGTCCGAACAGGCCGGGCAGCCCGCCCGTGTGCACGAACACGGTCCGCTCGCGCGGCCTGATGTCACCGTCCCGGACGGCCGCGATCAGACCGGCCATCGCCCGTCCCGTGTACGTGGGGTCGAGCACGAGCCCGGCGGTGCGGGCGGCCAGGGTGAGCGCTTCGGCGGTCGGCGCGGTGAGCGAGGCGTAGCCCTCGCCGACCTGGTCGCGTCGGATCCGCAGTTCCTCCGGCGCGGTCGAATCGGCGAACTCGCTTACGGCGGCGGCCGGTTCGGGCAGTGCGCCCACGTCGACCCCGAGCACCGCCGCCGCGCCGAGTGCCATCACCAGCCCCGCCATCGTGCCGCCGGAGCCGAGCGCGACCACGGCGGTACGGAGGTCGGGGAGCTGCCCGCGCAGCTCCTCGCCGCAGTGCGCGTAGCCGCGTGCGCCGAGCGCGCTGGAACCGCCGAACGGGATCAGCGCGGGCTGGGCGCCTCCCTTGCGCAGCTGCTCGCACACCTCGGCCGCCGCCCGGTCCAGTCCGGCCTGGTCCGCCTCGCCCGCCCAGGCGATCCGGGCGCCGAACAGCCCGTCGAGGGCGAGGTTCCCCGAGCGGGACACTCCCGGCGATCCGCGCAGCACCAGCACCACGGCAAGGCCCAGCCGGGCTCCGGCGGCGGCGGTCAGACGGGCGTGGTTGCTCTGCGGGGCGCCCGTGGTGACCAGGGTGTCCGCACCCTCGGCCAGTGCCGCGCCCACGGTCCACTCCAGCTTGCGGATCTTGTTGCCGCCGCCTCCGAGGCCGGTCAGGTCGTCGCGCTTGATCCACAGGTCGTCCGGGCCGAGCCCGATCGCGGTGGCCAGCCGGGGTGCCGGTTCGACGGGGGTGGGGAAGGTGGCCAGTTCCACGCGGGGGTCGCTCATGCCGTACATCATCGCGTGCCGCGGACGCACGCCCGCCGCGAGCCGGGAGCCCTGCCCTCTTGCCGTTGTAAACCGATCGGTTTACTGTGGTGGAGGCAGGTAAACCGATCGGTTTCCAAGTCGCGCTCCGCGCGGCTGCCCCCGGCTCCTGGAGATTTCCATGACAAGCATCGAAGGTTCCGTCGTCCTCGTCACCGGCGGCAGCCGTGGCATCGGCCGCGCACTGGTGGAGGCCCTGTACGAGCGCGGCGCCAAGAAGGTGTACGCCACCGCCCGCGACCCGAAGACCGTCACCCACCCCGACGCCGTACCGCTGGCGCTGGAGGTCAGCGACCCCGCGTCCGTCGCGGCGGCGGCCGAGCAGGCGCAGGACGTCACCATCCTGATCAACAACGCGGGCGCGGCGGTGAGCGCGAACTTCCTGGACTCGCCCGTCGAGGACATCCGCCGCGAGTTCGAGACCAACTTCTACGGCCCGCTGCTCGTCACGCGCGCCTTCGTGCCGATCATCGAGCGCAACGGCGGCGGCCACATCCTGAACTTCCACTCGGTGCTGTCCTGGGTCGGCATCGCCGGCTCCTACAGCGCCTCCAAGGCCGCTTTCTGGTCGCAGACCAACTCCCTGCGCCTGGACCTGAAGCCGCGCGGCATCGAGGTCACGGGACTCCATGTCGGCTACGTCGACACCGACATGGCCGCGCATGTCGACGGGCCCAAGTCCACTCCCGAGAGCGTGGCCGCACAGGCCCTCGACGGCATCGAGTCCGGCGCCTTCGAGGTCCTGGCCGACGACCTGACCCGCCAGGTGAAGGCCGGGCTGTCCGCCGAAGGCGGCGCGCTCTACCCGCAGTTGGCGACCGCCTGAGGGGTGTCCCGCAACGACGGCGGCGATGGGACAGCCAGGCGGGCGCCGTCGGCACCAACTCGACGATGCGCCGGCCGGCTCCGCTGTTCGGCGTCTCGAAGTCCGCTGCCGACCGGGTGGCCAAGCGGTCAGGGGCACGGCTTGCTCTGCTGTCCCGTCGGCAGTTCGGCTTGTCAGAGCCGTGTGACAGGGTTCAGGGCTGTGGAAGCGGATGAATTCTGGAACATCATCGAGACTGCCCGCTCGAACACCTGTGGGCCGCTGCCTATCTCGTCGGGGCGGCTGCTCGGACGGCAGCTTCATGGACTTCCGTGCCGGTCCGCTCTCCCTGGGCCGCCACTGGTACGAGCGAGCGGCTGCCGCACCGGACAGCCTGGCCGAGCACCCCACGGTCATCGCCGCTGTCGCCAATGGCGACTATGTCCTCTTCTGCGAGAAGGTCAACTACGCCGGGAGTGACTGCCGCAGGAGTTCAGCCTTCGAGTCCGGGATGACGTGCCGGCGCCGACTGCGGGACTGGCCCCGGGCGGTGATCGACGGCTCCCACCAGCAGGCCCGTCGGAGCGGCCCAAAACCGGGCCGGGCCCCGTCGAACGTGCCCCGCCCGGCTCGAAGCACCACGTCATCACCGACGCGGGTGGCGCCCTCCTCACCGGCCGCGGCAGTTGTTCGTCGACCGGGGCTACGACTTCGACAAGTACTGTCGGCTCCTGCGGAAGTGCGGCATCGAGCCGGTCATCGCGCGACGCGGAGTTCCGCACGGCTCCGGCCTGGGCTCGGTCCGCTGGGTGGTCCAGCGGACGAACGCGTGGATCCACGGCCTCCGACGGCTACGGATCCGCCGGGAGGTCCGCGACTACGTCCACGAGGCGTTCCTGAAGCTCGCCCGCTGTGTGATCACCTATAGGCGAGTCCAGGCATTGTGTTCGCTCCTCACACTCAGATCGGCAGCAACCGGCCCACCAGCACGCTGAGTTGCTTCGCGTTCCGGCACTCGTGCATCTCGACCAGTCCCGCGTAGTCCGGCGCGGCCGAGTCGCCGGTGCCCCACTGGGTGCGCTGCTCGGGGTTCAACCAGTAGACGCGGCGGGCCCGTTGGGCGATGTGCCGGACGGCCGGGAGATTCGGGTCGCTCATGTTGGTGCGGGCGTCGCCGAGGACGAACACGGTCGTGCGCGGGCCGACCGCGTCGCCGTAGCGCTCGGCGAACTCGCCCAGGGCCACGCCGTAGTCGCTGCTTCCGTGCCAGCCGGTGAGGGTGGCCTCGGCGCGGATGCGGGCGCCCAGACCCTCCGGGTCGGCCGTGCCGTGCGCGAGCAGCGGGGTCACCTCGTCGAGGCGGTTGACGAAGGCGAACACGCGGACCTTGCTGAACTGGTCGTGCAGCGCCTGCACCAGCAGCATCGTGAAGTCGGAGAAGCCCGACACCGAGCCCGACACATCGCACAGCAGCACCAGTTCGGGCCGGACCGGCCGACGCCTGCGCAGCACCGGCCGCATCGGCACCCCGCCCGTGGACAGCGAGCCGCGCAGGGTGCGGCGCAGGTCGATGGTGCCCCGGGAGGCGCGGCGCCGGCGGGCGGCGAGGCGGGTGGCCAGCTTCCGGGCCAGCGGCTGAACAGCCCTGCGCAGTTCGGCCAGTTGGGCCCGGCCGGCGAACAGGAAGTCGACGCGGTCGGCCGTCGGTGCCACCGCCCGCCGGGCGATCTCGTCCCGCCCGCGCCGCTCGGCGACCCGGCGCCGCGCCTCCCCGGCGACCTGCCGCCGGAATCCCTCGATGCGCTGCCGGATCTCGTCGTCGAGCAGCCGGTCGGTGAAGCCGGTGTCCCCGCCCTGCGCCCGGATGCTCGTGCGCACCCGGGCCAGCAGGGTCTGCGGGCGCAGCCATTCCAGGGTCTGGTGCGACGACCAGCCGTCCGTCGTGGGGGAGTTGCCGTAGCCGCCGAAACCGTCGACCGCCTCCGCCGCCAACTGCCCCATCAGAGCCCGGTCGTTGGCGGCCAGCGCCGCCGCGAGCCGGTCGCGGAGATCGTCGCGGCCGGTGGGCTCGCCCTGCGGTGCTCCGATACCGCGCGGGAAGTACAGGTCGAAGACCGGATCGAACACCGGGCGTTGGGACGTGCCGTGCAGCAGTGTCGCGGCCAGTCCCTCGCGCAGCAGCTCACGGTCCGTGAACCCGAGCGCCTCCATCGCCAGCGCCGCGTCCACGGTCTCGCCGGTCCCGATCCGCAGACCGTGCGCGCGCAGCGCCGCGACGAGGCCCGTCAGCCGTTCGGCGACAACGGCGGCACTCACACCGCGTCCAGGTCGAGCTTCGCCGCCGCCCTGAGGATGTCGTCCTGGTGCTTGAGGAGCACGCCGAGGGTGTCCCGTACGAGCGTCTCGTCGAGCGCGTCGGCGCCGAGGGCCAGGAGGGTGCGGGCCCAGTCGATGGTCTCGGCCACCGACGGCACCTTCCGCAGCTCCATCTCCCGCAGCGCCCCGACCACCCGGACCACCGACGCGGCCAGCGTCTCACCGAGCCCGGGCACCTTCAGCCGTACGATCCGGCGCTCCAACTCCTCGTCGGGGAAGCCGATATGGAGGAACAGGCAGCGGCGGCGCAGGGCCTCGGAGAGTTCGCGGCTCGCGTTGGAGGTGAGGACCACGAAGGGGCGGCGGGTCGCGGTGATGGTTCCCAGCTCCGGGACGGTGACCTGGAAGTCACTGAGCACCTCCAGCAGCAGGCCCTCCACCTCGACGTCCGCCTTGTCGGTCTCGTCGATCAGCAGGACCTTCGGGTCGTCGCCGCGGATCGCCGTGAGCAGTGGGCGGGGGAGCAGGAACTCCTCGCTGAAGATGTCGGTGCGGGTCTCGTCCCAGCTCTCGTCACGGCCCGCGCTGATGCGCAGCAGCTGCTTGGCGTGGTTCCACTCGTACAGCGCGCGGGACTCGTCGACGCCCTCGTAGCACTGGAGCCGGACCAGCTCCGCCCCGGCGACCTCGGCGACGGCCTTCGCCAGCTCCGTCTTGCCGACACCGGCGGGGCCCTCGACGAGAAGCGGCTTGCCGAGGCGGTCGGCGAGAAAGACGGTCGTGGCGACCGCGGGCGAGGCCAGGTAGCCGGTCTCGGCGAGGCGCGCGGCGACTTCGTCGACGGAACGGAACAACGGGGCCTCCGGCGGATCGAGGGCGGTGCGTCAAGGGCGGTGCATCGGCATCCAGCTACATATCTAAGCGCTTGTTCACCTTTACTGTCACCCGCGATCGGGTCGCCGCGCAAGCCTGTATACCGATCGGTTTCCTCTTGGCTTCCGGCGCGGTAGCCTCGGGGTATGGCCACGACAGACAAGGCGACCCCCCGAGACCGGCTGCTCGACGCGGCGGCCGAGCTCTTCTACCGCGACGGCGTCTCCATCGGCGTGGAGGCGCTGTGCCGGTCCGCCGGAGTCTCGAAGCGGTCGATGTACCAGCTCTTCGACAGCAAGGACGAGGTCCTGGCCGCGAGCCTGGAGCGGCGCGCCCCGGGCTACGCGGCGCGGCTCATGCCGGGCCCGGCCGACGCCGGTACGCCACGCGAACGTATCCTGTACGTCTTCGAGCAGGCGGAGAAGGCCTCGACCCGGCCCGAGTACATGGGCTGCCCCTTTCTCGCCGCGCTGGTCGAACTGAAGGACCCCGAGCACCCGGCGAGCGTCGTCGCCCGCTCCGCCAAGGAGACCTTGCAGGACGCCTTCCGCGCCCAGGCCGAGCTGGGCGGCGCACACGATCCCGCCCTGCTGGCCCGCCAGTTGATGCTGGTCTTCGACGGCGCGAGCGCCCGCGCCGGAGCGAAGTTGGAGACGCTGGACGGGCTCACCCTGGAGACGGTGACGACACTGCTGGACGCGGCCGGCGTCGCCTGAACGCCGGGTCGGGCTGTCGATGCGGCGCCGTCGTGGCTGGTCGCGCCCGCGCGGCGGAGCCGCAGGTCGACACCGCCCCGTGCCCCCTGCAGGGCGCGGCCGGACGCGGAAGGGGGGCAGCCGCCGAAGCGACTGCCCCCGACCCCTCCGGCAGGACTCACGCGGTCAGCGCCACCGACTCCACCGCCGGTGTGCGCAACACCCGCCGTGCCGTCAGCAGGCTCGTCCCCAGTGTCACCGTCGCCGCCACCGCGACGACCGCCACCCAGATCCCGAGGCCCTGGTGGGGCAGCACCGAGTCCGTGCGGACCATGGTGAACGGGAGGATCCCCGCCAGCGCGGCCACCGTGCCGGACAGCACTCCGGTGACGGTGAGGATGGCGGTCTCGGTGCCCACCGTGCGCAGCACCTGTCCCGGAGTCGCGCCCGCCAGTCGCTGCCCGCCGAACTCCCGGGCGCGGTAAGTCGTCGCCGCGTACAGGGAGTTGACCAGCATCACGCAGACGAAGACCACGATGATGCCGACGACCGTGAAGTTGAGTGTCTCCAGGTTCTTCGCGTCCACGGCCTTCGTCAGCCCCGAAGCCTTCACCGCGTCGCTCTCCACCGCCTGCATGTAGAGCGTCGCCGTGGACACCGCCGTGAACAGGATCAGCGACATCAGGATGCCGGCGAGCTGGTCGGCTCGCTCACGCAGATTGCGTACGGCCAACCAGCCGCTCGCGCCCACCGGTTGGAGCCGGTCGAGCAGGCCCTTCAGCAGGCGCGGGGCCAGCAGTGCCAGTCCCACCGAGAGCGAAATCGCCCCGTACGCCGGTGCCGCCATCAGCGCGGCGTCCGTCGCGGAGAACGCGAAGGTCGCCGACACCGACACCACACCCGCGACCAGCGCGCCGTACGCGAGCAACGTCCGTGCCCGGCCCCGCTGTTGACGCCCGCGCGTCGCCCGCCGCACGGCCAGGAAGGCGGCGCCCGCCGAGGCGAGCAGGGTGATGCCGAGGCCGGACTGGAGGGCGTAGGGCCCGAAGGAGTAGTCGACGGACCGCGCCACCTGGCCGCTGTCCTGGAACACTCCGAGCAGCGCCCGTCCGCCGAGCATCGCCGGGCCGACGGCGAGGAGCGCGCCCAGCAGGGCGACGGCCACCGCCTCACCCACGACCATCCGCTTGAGCTGCGCCGGGGTCGCTCCCGAGCAGCGCAGTGTCTCCAACTCCCTTGTCCGCTGCCGTACGTTGACGGTCAGCGTCGAGGCGACGGCGAAGAACACCAGCAGGGTGCCGTAGCCGCCGACGACACTCGCCGACGTGGACAGCGTCCCGGAACTCACCGAATCGATGCCGTGCTGTGCCGCCGTGTCGTGCAGCGAGTCGAACGTCATGATGATCGCCGCGCCCAGGAACGCGGCCAGCAGTGTCGCCAGGAACCGCCCCGGCCGCTGCCGGATCGAACGCATCGCCAGTACGAACATCGCTCACACCCCCACCGTCATGTCGTCGCCCAGGTGCGCAAGCCGCTCGGCGACCGCGTCGACGGTCGGCGCGTGCATCCGCCCGGCGAGCCTGCCGTCCGCGAGGAAGACGACCGAGTCGGCGTACGAGGCGGCGACCGGATCGTGCGTCACCATGACCACCGTGCGGCCGTGCACCCGCACCGCCTCCCGCAACAGCAGCAGCACGTCCCGCGCGCTGCGCGTGTCCAGAGCGCCGGTCGGCTCGTCCGCGAAGATCACCCGGGGTTCGGTGACCAGTGCGCGGGCGATCGCGACCCGCTGCCGCTGACCGCCGGAGAGCTGGTCGGGGCGGTGGCCGAGCCGGTCCCCGAGACCGACCGCGGTCAGGACCTCCCGGGCCCGCTCACGGTCGACACGCCGGCCGGCCAGCTTCAGCGGCAGCACGGTGTTCTGCGCCACGGTGAGTGTGTCGAGCAGGTTGTACTGCTGGAACACGAACCCGATCCGCCCGCGCCGGAACCTCGTCAGCTCCGCCTCGCTCCCGCCCGTCAGCTCCGCGCCGTCGACCATCACGATCCCGCTGTCCGGCCGGTCGAGCCCCGCCGCGCACTGCAACAGCGTCGACTTGCCGGACCCCGAAGGCCCCATCACCGCTGTGAAAGTGCCGCGCTCCAGACTCAGCGTGACCCCGTCCAGCGCGGTCACGGCACTGTCGTCATGACCGTAGGTCCTGCTGACCTTGACCAGCCGCAGCGCCTCGGCGGCGGATCCCTTGTCGTGTGTCCGTCGTGCGGTGCGAAACATCGCCATCACCCTCCGTGCGGCACGCCCTGTGCCTCGCCGACGACGCTACGGAGAGGGCGGGCGGCGCACATTGGGCGCAGAACCCGTATCGGGGGGTGTACTCAGCGACACCCCGTACGGGTCACCAGAACGAGCCGCCCCACGGCCCACCCGATGCAATGGTCATGTGACCGCGCCCCCGGACGACTGCCTCGCCCGCAACGAGTGGATCTGCGGCGAGTATCTGAGCACCCGCCGCCACATCCTCCTCGACGCGGTCGGCCAGCACCTCCAGCTGACCGCGATCTCGGTGCTCGTCGGTCTGGCCCTCGCCCTGCCGCTCGCGGTGCTGGCCCGCCGCTGGGGCTGGGCAGCGGGACCGGTCCTCGCCGTGACGACGATCCTCTACACGATCCCGTCCCTGGCGATGTTCTCCCTGCTCCTGCCCGTCTACGGTCTCTCGGCCACCCTCGTCGTAGCCGGCCTGGTCCTCTACTCCCTCACCCTGCTCGTCCGCAACATCCTCGCGGGCCTGCGCGCCGTACCCGAGGAGACCCGGCAGGCCGCACGCGGCATGGGCTACGGCCCGATCCGCCTCCTCCTCACCGTGGAACTGCCCCTCGCGCTCCCCGCCTCGATGGCCGGCCTGCGCATCGCCACCGTCTCGGCGGTCTCGCTGGTGACGGTCGGCGCGATCGTGGGCTTCGGAGGACTCGGCAACCTCATCTACGCGGGCATGAACACCTACTTCAAGGCACAGGTGCTCACCGCGTCCGTGCTGTGCGTGGTGATCGCGATCGTCGCCGACCTGCTCCTCCTGCTCGTCCAGCGGCTGATCACCCCATGGACCAGAGCGGTGCGCGGATGAGCACCCTCACCGACGCCTGGCACTGGCTCACCGACCCCGCGCACTGGTCGGGCGACGACGGCATCTGGCACCGGCTCGCGCAGCACCTCGTCCTCACGGTCGTCTGTCTGGTCATCAGCTGTCTGATCGCGCTGCCGGTCGCCCTTGTCCTCGGCCACCTCGGCAAGGGTGGCGCGCTCGCCGTCAACATCTCCAACATCGGCCGCGCGGTACCCACCTTCGCCGTACTGGTCCTGCTGCTCCTGACCCCGATCGGCAAGTGGGGCGAGGGACCCACGGTCGTCGCCCTCGTCCTGTTCGCCGTACCGCCCCTCCTCACCAACGCGTACGTCGGCATGCGCGAGGTCGACCGCGATGTGGTGCGCGCTGCGCGCGGCATGGGAATGACAGGCCGTCAGATGCTGTTCCGCGTCGAACTGCCGCTCTCCCTCCCGCTGTTGATGAACGGCGTACGCATCGCGGCCGTCCAACTCGTCGCGACCGCCACGATCGCCGCACTGGCGGGCGGCGGCGGACTCGGCCGCATCATCACGGCCGGCTTCAACCTCGCCAACACGGCACAGGTGGTGGCCGGAGCCGTCCTCGTCGCGGTGTTCGCGCTGCTCGTCGAGGGCGTCTTCGAGGTCGCCGAACGGCTGGCGCCCCGCTGGGCGAGGGGAGCGCGATGAGGCGGCCCGTCGTCGCGGCGGCACTGCTCCTGGCGGCCACCGGCTGTTCGACCGGCCCCTCCCTGGAGAACAAGGGCGCCGTCACCGCACCACCCGGCGACAGCCACCACCTCACCATCGGCTCCGCCGGATTCACCGAGAGCGACCTGCTTGCCCAGATGTACGCGCTGCTGCTGAAGCAGGCCGGCTACAAGACCTCCCTGCTCACCGTCGCCAACCGCGAACTCTACGAACCCGCCCTGGAATCCGGGCAGATCGACGTCGTACCCGAGTACGCGGCCACGTTCGCCGACTGGCTCAACGCCAAGACCGACGGCCCCGACGCACCGGCCGTCGGCTCACCCGACCTCGCCACCACCATGAAGGCGCTGCGCCAACTCGCCACACCTCGGGGCCTCACAGTCCTCGACCCGGGGAAGGCCGTCGACCAGAACGCCTTCGCCGTGGCCCGCTCGTACGCCCGCGAGCACCACCTCAGGACCCTCAGCGACCTCGGCGCCTCGGGACTGGAGGTGCGGCTCGCGGCGGGCGACGAGTGCGTGCAACGGCCGTACTGCGAACCGGGGTTGAAGAAGACCTACGGCATCGACGTCACCGCCGTCGACCCGAAGGGCGTCGGCACGACCCAGGCCAGGAGCGCGGTGCAGAGCGGTCAGGACCAGATGGTGCTGACCACGACCACCGACGCCACCCTCGACGAGTTCGGCCTGGTCCTACTCGCCGACGACAAGCATCTCCAGAACGCCGACTACGTCGTCCCGGTCGTCGACCGCTCCCGTGCGGGGAGCCCCGGCGTGACCAAGGCGCTGGGGAAACTCAACGACGTCCTCACCACGGCCGACCTGGCATCGATGAATCAACAGGTCGACAGCTGGCGGCGGTTGGCGCAGGACGTGGCGCGGACGTATCTGAAGGACAAGGGTCTGTTGACGTGAGGTCCGGGCCGTTGTCAGTGGTGGCTTGTACCGTTCGGGCATGGGTGTCTATCTGATCGATGTCGGTGCCGGAGAGTGGCTGCGTGAGGACACGGGGGAAGGTGGGATGGGTGGGATCGCCAAGGGGCTCGACGCGGAGTTGGCCCGGCGCGGGCTGCCGTCGTACGTACCCGCACCGGAGCGGGACGGGGCCCTGGGCTTCGAGGAGAAACTGAGCCCGTCCATGAAGGGTTTCGACGCGCTGTGCCGTGCTCGACTGACCCCTGAGGAACGTGAGTTGATCGGCGACTGGTCGGTGCTGGTGCCGGTCTCGCTCGACGCGGAGATACGGCTGCCGATCGGCTCCGCGTACACGGACGAGACGGTGATTGCGGGCGCACCCCAGGTGCTGGTCCTCGCCGAACGCCTGGCGGCGGCCCTGGAACTGCCCGCCGAGATACCGGAGGCGACCGAGAACCTGGCGCTCACCTTCTGGTTCCTGGAGGGCGAGGCGGAGGAACTGGCCGCCACCCGCCCCGGCCGCTGGAGCGAGGACCTGGACACGGCCTTCTACGTGGCCCTGTACCTGCGCGCCGCCCAGCACTCACTGCGACAGGGCTGCCCCATCACCTACTCCTGAGCCGCGAAGCGACCCTCACGCGTCCGCCACCGAGTCGAAGTCCACCTGCCCGCGCGGCACTCCGAGGGCGTCCGCGTCCACGGACCGTCGCAAGGCCTCGTGCAGCTTCGCCGGAGTCAGCACACCGAGGAAGCGCGCCCCGTCCAGTACGGCGACCCACCCGGCGTCGTGCTGGAGCATCACACCGAAGGCCTGCTTCAGCGGGGCGCCCACCGGCACCCACGCGTTCATCCGGTGCGCGAGTTCGCCGACCGTGCCGCCCGCGGTGAGTTCGTCGGCCTTGACCCACCCCTGCAGTTCACCCTGCTCGTCGAGGACCACGGCCCACCGCGCGCCCTCGACCCGCAGGCGTTCGGCGGCCCGCCGCGCCGGTTCGTCGGCCCGGGCGACCGGCGGCTGCTCCAGGTCGTCGGGCTCGATCGCGGTGACGGACAGCCGTTTCAGACCCCGGTCCGCGCCCACGAACGACGCGACATACGGCGTCGCCGGCTTGCCGAGCACCGCGCCGGGGGTGTCGTACTGCTCGATCCGCCCCTGCCCGTACACGGCGATACGGTCACCGAGCCGTACCGCCTCCTCGATGTCGTGCGTGACCAGCAGCACCGTCTTGCGCACAGTGGCCTGCATCCGCAGGAACTCGTCCTGCAACTGCTCACGCACCACGGGGTCGACGGCGCCGAACGGTTCGTCCATCAGCAGCACCGGCGGATCGGCGGCCAGCGCCCGGGCCACACCGACCCGCTGCCGCTGACCGCCCGACAACTGCTCCGGGTAGCGCGGCCCGTACGTCTTCGGGTCCAGGCCCACCAGATCGAGCAGTTCTGCGGCCCGCGCCCGCGCCTTCGCCCGATTCCAGCCGACCAGGGACGGCACGGTCGCCGTGTTGTCGAGCACCGTGCGGTGCGGGAAGAGGCCCACCTGCTGGATGACATATCCGATACGGCGGCGCAGCCGCACCGGGTCGACGGAGGCGATGTCCTCGCCGTTCACGAGGATCCGGCCGGAGGTGGGCTCGATGAGCCGGTTGACCATCATCATGGTCGTCGTCTTGCCGCAGCCGGACGGGCCCACGAGCGTGACGAGTTCACCCTCGGACACCTCGAAGGACAGCCCGTCCACGGCCGTCGTACCGTCCGGATACCGCTTGCCGACCTGCTCGAACCGGATCATGACCTCACGCTAACGGCGCCGGTCCGACCCCGCCCATCAACGGGGGCCTACTGGCTGGTGAGGTGGTGGTTCCGGTTTTGAAATGTTTCAAATCCCGTGGTGTCCAGGCGGTGGACACCTGCCCTTCACCCCACTAGCTTCAACCATCGAGCGCACTGAACCGATACAACTCCACCTCTCGGCGGGCCGAAGGGACAGGGCATGAACGACGGAGTCGCCGTTTCCGGCACCACGGTGTCGGGCCTCACGGTGGAGCACCGTACCGACCCGCTCGGCGTGGACGCGGAACACCCGAGGTTAGGGTGGCGCATGGCGTCCGTCGGGCGCGGCAGGCGTCAGACGGCGTACCGCGTCCAGGTCGCCTCCTCACCCGGGCACCTGGCCGACGACCGGGCCGACGTATGGGACAGCGGTCGCGTCGACTCGGCGGACTCGGTCGCGGTCCGCTACGCGGGCCCCGGACTCCGCGCCTCGACCCGCTACCACTGGACGGTGACGGTGTGGGACGAACACGGCCGAGCCACCTCCGCCGCCCCCACCGCCCACTTCGAGACCGGCCTGCTGAGCACCGACGGAGTCACCGGCTGGGACGGCGCGCGGTGGATCGGCATGGCCGGCAAGCGGCCGAACAGTGCGGGCGCGCCTCTCCTGCGCCGCCAGACCGCACTGACCGGCGAGCGGGTGGGCGAAGCCCGGCTGTACGTGTCGGCACTCGGCGTGTACGAGGCCCACGTCAACGGCCGACGGGTCGCGGTGCCGCACGGCGACGGCACGACCCACGAACTCCTGACCCCCGGCTGGACCAACTACGAGACCACCGTCGACTACTTCACCTACGACGTCACCGACCTGCTGACGGACCCCTCACACGTCACCCTCGCGGCCGTGCTGGGCAACGGCTGGTACAACAGCCGCATCTCCGAGAACAGCCCCTACTACTCGCCCGACGGCAACCCCCTCGCCCTCAAGGCCAAACTCCTCGTCCGCTACACGGACGGCTCCACCCAGACGATCGTCACCGCGCCCGACGAGGACTGGCGAGCCACCGACACCGGCCCCTACCGCGCCGACGACATCTACGACGGCCAGACCTACGACGCCCGCCAGGAACTCCCGGGCTGGACGGCGAACGGCTTCGACACCACCGCCTGGGCCGCCGTCGAGGAGCACGACCACCCTTTCCCCGACGCCCGGTTGGTCGCCCATTCCGGTGAGAGCGCCCGCCTGGTGCCGAGTTGGGACCGCAAGCCGTGCTCGGTCACCGTCTGCACCGGTGCGAGCGACGAGGAGGGCAGCGCGAACGGCAGGGGCCGGATCGTCGTCGACCCCACCCGTACCGTCACGGACCCCGGCCCGGCGGCCACCGCCTCCGTCACCCTGCACCCCGGCGACACCGCCGTCATCGACCTCGGCCAGAACCTCGTCGGCGTGCCCCGCTACACCGTGCGCGGCCCGGCGGGTGCCCAAGTCGTCTGCGAGCCGGGGGAGATGCTCAACGACGACAGCGCGGGCGCCGACGGACCCGTCGGCTCGGTCTACCGCGCCAACCTGCGCTCCGCCCGAGCCACCAGCACCTACATCCTCAAGGGCGACCCGGACGGAGAGACCCACCAGGACTCCCTGACCTTCTACGGCTTCCGCTACCTCTCCGTCACCACGACCGACACCGTCACCCTCACCGGACTCACGGGCAGAGTCGCCACCTCCGCACTCCACGACATCGGCACCGTCACCACCGACGCCCCCGACGTCAACCAGCTGATCAGCAACGTCCGTTGGGGACAGCGCGGCAACTACCTCTGGATCCCCACCGACTGTCCCCAGCGCGACGAACGCCTGGGCTGGACCGGTGACACCCAGCTCTTCGCCAACACAGGCCTCTACAACGCCGATTCGGTCACCTTCCTCAGCCACTTCCAGGACACCCTGATCGACTCACAGCGTGTCTACGGCGCGGACGGCGCCCAGTTCCCCTGGGTCGCCCCCGGCCACCGCTACAGCCAGCCGCTCCCGGCGAGCGGCTGGGCGGACTGCGGAGTGGTCGTGCCCTGGACGGTGTGGCAGATGACCGGCGACACCACGATCATCGACCGCAGTTGGGCGGCGATGACCAAGTACGTCGACTGGATCCGGGACCACACCGGCGACACCTACGCCGGCCGGGGTGCGGTCTTCGGCGACTGGCTCGCCTTCCAGATCACCAGCACCCAGCTCATCAGCGACGCCTACTACGGCTACAGCGCCCGCCTGATGGCCGACATGGCCCACGCGACCGGCCGCACCGCCGAAGCCGCCGCCCACGAGGAGCTCTTCACCCGCATCAAGCGGGCCTTCATCACCAAGTACCTTGCCACCGACCCCGGTTCGGGCCGGCTCACCGTCCGCTCCAGCCTCGGCGACCCACCGCCGTACACACCAGGCAACAGCGCGGGCAAGACCGAGGACGACACCCAGACCGCCCTGCTCTGGATCCTCAAACTCGGCTTCTACGACACGGAGGACCAGCACCGTCAACTGGTCACCCTGCTCGCCGACAACATCGGCAACAGCGAAACCTACAAGGCGGCCCACCCCGACAGCACCCGCGTGCAGTACGCGGAGAACACCCTCTCCGTCGGCTTCCTCGGCGTGAACGTCATCGCGCCCGTCCTCACCGACGAGGGCCGCGTCGACCTGGCGTACCGGCTTCTCCACCAGAACGCGATGCCGTCCTGGCTCTACTCGGTGGTCAACGGCGCCACCACCGTCTGGGAGCGCTGGAACTCGTACTCCAGGGAGGACGGTTTCGGCCCGGTCGACATGAACTCCTTCAACCACTACTCCTACGGCGCGATCATGGAGTGGATGTACGAGAGCGTGGCCGGCATCGCCAAGGACCCGGCCCACCCGGGATTCCGCCACTTCTTTCTCCGGCCGCACCTCGACCCCACCGGCAGGATCACCCGGGTGACCGGATCGCATCTCTCGCCCTACGGCGAGATCGTCAGCGAATGGACCGCGAGGGAAGGGCAGTTGAGGTACCGGGCGGTCGTCCCCGCCAACAGCACGGCGACCCTGCGCATCCCCGCCGTCGACCCGTCCACCGTCCGCGACCACGGGACACCCCTCGCCGAGGCAGAGGGCGTTCAGTTCCTCGGCTTCGCGGACGGCACCGCCTCCTTCGAACTCCCCTCGGGCAGCTACGAGTTGACCTCCGCACTCGGCTGATCGCTCACCAGAACCACCTCCAGGGTGCGCGGACCGTGCACCCCCTCGACCCGGTCCAGCTCGATGTCACTGGTCGCCGACGGACCGGAGATCCAGGTCAACGGGCGGGTGGGGTCGAGGCGTTGGAGTGCCTGGGGTACCGAGGAGACCACCTGGTCCGGCACCCGTACGACACAGATGTGGTGGTCGGGGATGAGCGTGATCCGACGGCGGCCCTGGTCGGGGCTGCCGTCCAGGACGATGGTGCCGGTCTCGGCGGCGGCCACCGCGCACGCCGTGACCACACTGTCGACCCGGTCCAGTTCGTGCGGAGTGCTCTCGGCCCGGTCCGTGATCTGCTCGGCGTCGGCGTCCGTGAGCCAGGACGGCTCCAACCCCGGCGGCACGACGACCGACCCGGCACCACGCTCGGTGAGCAACCGCCCGATGACGGCGGCGAGTTCGGCCTCCGCGCACCGGTGCACGATCGCCCGATAGTCCGCCAGATTCTCGGCCAGCAGATCGACCGTCTGCTCGACGCTCCGGTCCCCGTGCTCGCGCAGATAGTCCCGGCGAACCGCCTGCTCGTACGGCGTGTCGTCCTCGCGCACATCCGCGACCGCGCGCTGCACGCGGCCCAGAATCCGTTCCCTGCTGCTCACTTGGCACCGTCCTTTCCGCCGTGCGTGCGCTGCCACCAGTCGCGGAACGGCTCCGCCGGCACGGCCGGCAGGTCCCGGGTACCGCTCCATGCCTTGCCGGGGCCTGGCAGCGTCCGGGGATGGAAACGGCGGGTGCGGGAGGCGAGCCGCTGGCCGGTGCGCAGGGCGCCCGGGCGGGCGAACGTCCAGCGTGCCGCCCGCATGGCCGCCCGCTCGGCGGCATGCCCCTTTGCGGGCCGCAGCACGACCCTGTTCCCCTCACGGGTCACCGGCCCGCCCTCCACGACCCGCTCCCGCAGATGCACCAGCACCTCGGGGATGTCGATGGCGACCGGGCACACCTCGTAGCAGGCACCGCACAGCGACGAGGCGTACGGCAGTGAGGCATCGATCTCGCTTGCCGTGCCCCGGAGTTGGGGGCTGAGGATCGCGCCGATCGGGCCCGGGTAGACCGAGCCGTAGGCGTGGCCGCCGGCCCGCTCGTACACCGGGCAGACGTTCAGGCAGGCGGAGCAGCGGATGCAGCGCAGGGCCTGGCGGCCGACCTCGTCGGCGAGGGTGTCGCTGCGGCCGTTGTCGAGCAGCACCAGGTGGAAGACGCGCGGTCCGTCACCTTCGGTCGTACCCGTCCACATGCTGGTGTACGGGTTCATGCGCTCGGCCGTCGAGGAGCGGGGGAGGGTCTGCAGGAACACCTCCAGGTCCTGCCAGGTGGGCACGATCTTCTCGATGCCGACGACCGAGATCAGCGTCTCGGGGAGGGTGAGGCACATCCGGCCGTTGCCCTCGGACTCGACAACAACGAGTGTGCCGGTGTCGGCGACCATGAAGTTGGCGCCGGAGACGCCGACCTTGGCGCGCAGGAACTTCTCGCGCAGGTGCAGACGGGCGGCCTCGGCGAGTTCGGCCGGTGTGTCCGTCAGACCCTCCGGCGCCGGGCGGCCCCACTCGCTCATCTCGCGGGCGAAGATCTCCCGGATCTCACCGCGGTTGCGGTGGATCGCGGGGACCAGGATGTGCGAGGGCCGGTCCTTGCCCAACTGCACGATCAGCTCGGCGAGATCGGTCTCGTAGGCGCGGATGCCCTCGGCCTCCAGGGCCTCGTTGAGCCCGATCTCCTGGGTGGCCATCGACTTGACCTTGACGACCTCCGACTCGCCCGTCTCCTGGACGAGTCGGACGACGATCCGGTTGGCCTCGTCCGCGTCGGCTGCCCAGTGGACGACACCGCCGGCCGCCGTCACCGACTCCTCCAACTGGACCAGATAGCGGTCGAGATGACGGAGCGTGTGGTCCTTGATCTGCTTGCCGGCCTCGCGCAGGGCGGCCCAGTCGGACACCTCGGCGACGGCCTTGGCGCGTTTGGCGCGGATCGTGTGGGTGGCGTGCCGCAGATTTCCGCGCAGGGTCTGGTTGTTGACGGCCTCGTGCGCGGCCACGGGAAAGGCCGGGAACGCGGGCATACCGACGAACGTGCCGCTCATGCGCTCGGCTCCCTTTCGCTGGAGGCTTCCGTGGCGGCCAGGATCTCCGCGATGTGCACCGGCCGCATGTCGGTGTGGAGCCGGGCCATCGTGCCGCCGATGTGCATCAGACAGGAGTTGTCCGCCGCGCACAGCACCTCCGCCCCCGTCGACTCGGCGTTGCGCACCTTGTCGGCGCTCATCGCCGCCGAGACATCGGCGTTCTTCACGGCGAACGTCCCGCCGAAGCCGCAGCACTCGTCTGCACCCGGCAGCTCGACCAACTCCAGCCCCTTGACGGCCCGGAGGAGCCTGAGGGGCCGGTCGCCGAGTCCCAGGCTGCGCAGCCCGTGGCAGGTGGGGTGATAGGTCACCTTGTGCGGATAGTAGGCACCCACGTCCGTCACCCCGAGCACGTCCACGAGGAACTCGGTCAGCTCGTACGTCTTCGGCACCACCGGCGCCAGCGTGGCCGCGAGGGTGTCCCCGCGTCCCTCTGCCCGGGCCCTTTCCCCCATGCGGGGATACAGTTCCCGCACCATCGCCCCGCACGACCCGGACGGCGTGACGATCGCCTCGTACTCCCCGAAGACATCGGAGAAATGCCGGGCGAGCGGCTCGGCCTCATGGCGGTAGCCGGTGTTGTAGTGCGCCTGTCCGCAGCAGGTCTGCGCCATCGGGAAGTCGACCTCGACGCCCAGTCTGGTCAGCAGTTTCACCACGGCGCGCCCGGTGTCCGGATACAGCGTGTCGTTGACGCAAGTCAGGAACAGGGCGACACGCATCGCGGCTCCTTAGTGGTCGATCATCGGATGGATGCAGCGTAGTCGGAGGTCACGGTCTGGGGGAGCCCCCGATTCACCGCGCGGCGAGCCGGGCCTCCGCCGCCCGCCAGCGGGCGGTGTCGCCCTGCGGCTCGTACCGGGTCGACGGCTGGGTACGGGCGAGCAGCCCCCGCATCCCGGCCAGGTCACCGACAAGCCCGTGGGCCCGCGCCTGGACGAGCACATTGCCGAGGGCCGCCGCCTCGGTGGGACCCGCCACCACCGGCAACCCACAGGCGTCGGCGGTCAGTTGGCACAGCAGCGCGTTGCGGGTACCGCCCCCGACGATGTGCACGACGTCGACGGGATGCCCGGCGAGTTCCTGGGCGTCGCCGACCGCCCGCCGATGGGCGAGCGCCAGCGAGTCGAGGATGCAGCGCGTGATCTCGGCCCGCGACTCCGGCACGGGCTGGCCCGAGCCACGGCAGGCATCCGCGATCCGCTCCGGCATCCGCCCCGGCGCCAGAAACGCCGCGTCCCCCGCGTCCACCACCGACCGCAGCGCCGGCACCCTGGCCGCCCTGCGCAGCAACTCGCCCAACTCCGGCTCGCCCCAGGCCCGTACACACTCCTGAAGCAGCCACAGCCCCATGATGTTGCGCAGATAGCGGACCGTGCCGTCGAGGCCCAGCTCGTTGGTGAAGTTGGCGGCCCGGCTCGCCTCGGTCAGCACGGGCGCGTCGAGCTCCAGACCGGCCAGGGACCAGGTGCCGGTGCAGATGTAGGCGAACCGCTCCGCCACGGCCGGGACGGCGGCGACCGCGGACGCCGTGTCGTGCGACCCGACCACCGTCACCGGCACGGGCCCGCTCAGCCCCGTCTCCTCCAGCACCTCGCCCCGCAGCGCACCCGCCGGATCCCCCGGCTGCCGCAGGGGCGCGAACAACCCGAGGTCGATGCCGAGCCGCGAGGCGATGTCGTACGACCAGCCGCGGGTGCGGGGATCGACGAGCTGGGTCGTGGAGGCGTTGGTCAGCTCGGTGCCCTGCTCTCCGGTGAGCCAGTAGGAGAGCAGGTCGGGGATGAGCAACAGCCGCTCGGCGTGGGCCAGTTGGGCCGAGTCGCGGGCCGCCGTCAGCTGGTACAGGGTGTTGAAGGGCGCGTACTGCAACCCGGTCGACGCGTACAACTCGTCCGCCGGTACGGTCGCCCACACCTTCTCGGCGACCCCCTCCGTGCGGGTGTCCCGATAGTGCACGGGGTTGCCCAGCAACGCCCCGTCCGTGTCGAGCAGTCCGTAGTCCACGGCCCAGCTGTCGATACCGGCGGAGTCGAGACGACCGCCGGTGGCCGTGCCCGCCGCCCGGAGCCCGTCGAGGACTCCGGCGTACAGCGCGAGGATGTCCCAGCGCAGCCCTTCCGGAGTGCGGACGGGCCGGTTGGGGAATCGGTGGGCCTCCGTCAGCTCCAGGGAGTCCGGCCCGACACGGCCGACCATGACCCGCCCGCTGGACGCTCCGAGATCGACCGCTGCGTACGCCTTCATGTCGGCGCTCACCGAAGGAAGGCTGCCGCAACACCGGCGTCGACCGGGACGTGCAGCCCGGTGGTGTGGGTCAAGTCCCCACCCGTGAGGGCGAAGACGGCGTTGGCGACATGCTCCGGCAGCACCTCCCGCTTGAGGATGGTGCGCTGGGCGTAGAACTCGCCGAGCTTCTCCTCCTCGATCCCGTAGGTCGCCGCCCGCTGCGCACCCCAGCCGCCCGCGAAGATGCCCGAGCCGCGCACGACACCGTCCGGGTTGATCCCGTTGACCCGGATTCCGTGCTCGCCCAACTCGGCGGCCAGCAACCGTACTTGATGGGCCTGGTCGGCCTTGGTCGCCGAGTAGGCGATGTTGTTGGGACCGGCGAACACGGCGTTCTTCGACGCGATGTAGAGGATGTCGCCGCCGAGCCCCTGCGCGATCATCGCCCGGGCCGCCTCACGCGAGACGAGGAAGGAACCGCGGGCCATGATGTCGTGCTGCAGATCCCAGTCCCGCGCCGAAGTCTCCAGCAGGGGCTTGGAGATGGAGATCCCCGCGTTGTTGACGACGAGATCGACCCCGCCGAAGGCGAGCAGCGCGGCCTTGAAGGCCTCGGCGATCTGCTCCTCGTCCGTCACGTCGACGGTGACGGCGACGGCCTTGTCGGGCCCACCGAGTTCCTGGGCGACGGAGGCCGCGTTCCCGGCGTTGAGATCGGCGATCACGACGCACGCGCCCTCGTCGACCAGCCGTCGTGCGATCGCCTTGCCGATCCCACTGCCCGCACCGGTGACGAGCGCGACCCGCGTGGCCAGCGGCTTCGGCTTCGGCATCCGCTGCAACTTGGCCTCTTCCAGGGCCCAGTACTCGATGCGGAACTTCTCCGACTCCTCGATCGGCGCGTACGACGACACGGCCTCGGCGCCGCGCATCACGTTGATGGCGTTGACGTAGAACTCGCCGGCCACCCGCGCCGTCTGCTTGTCCTTGCCGAAGGAGAACATGCCCACACCCGGGATCAGCACGATCGCCGGGTCGGCGCCGCGCATCGCGGGGGAGTCGGGCACGGCATGCCGCTGGTAGTAGGCGGCGTACTCCTCGCGATAGTCGGCGTGCAGCTCCTTCAGCCGTGCGATCGCCTCGTCCAGCGGAGCGGTGGGCGGCAGATCGAGAACGAGCGGCCTGACCTTGGTCCGCAGGAAGTGGTCGGGGCACGAGGTCCCGAGCGCCGCGAGCCGGGGATGCTCGGCCCGCGCCAGAAAATCGAGCACGACATCGGAATCGGTGAAGTGCCCCACCTGCGGCTTGTCCTGGGACGCGACGGCACGGACGTACGGCGCGAGGGCGGCTGCCCGCTCCCGTCGCTCACCGTCGCCGAGCGGACCGTACCCCTCGACGACGGGCCCGAAGGGCTCCGCCTTCCCCCGCTCGACGAGGAACGCCTCGGCGGTACGGATGATGTGCAGCGAATTCCGCTCGCACTCCTCGGACGTGGCACCCCATGCGGTGATGCCATGCCCCCCGAGCACACACCCGACGGCCTGCGGGTTGGCCTCCTTGACGGCGGCGATGTCCAGCCCCAGCTGGAACCCGGGCCGCCGCCACGGCACCCACACCACGGTGTCCCCGAAACACTCCGCGGTCAGCTTCTCCCCGTCGGCGGCGCAAGCGAGCGCGATCCCCGAGTCGGGATGCAGATGATCGACATGAGCCGCCTCCACGAGCCCGTGCATGGCGGTGTCGATGGAGGGCGCCGCACCCCCCTTCCCGTGCAGGCAGTAGTCGAACGCGGCGACCATCTCGTCCTCGCGCTCGACCCCCGGATACACGTCGGCCAGTGCCCGCATCCGGTCCAGCCGCAACACGGCCAGCCCGCCCTCGGTGAGCGTCCCGAGGTCACCCCCGGACCCCTTCACCCACATCAGCTCGACATCACCCCCGGTCACGGGATCGGTGTCGACGCCCTTGGCGGACGCGTTCCCGCCGGCGTAGTTGGTGTTGCGGGGATCAGCGCCGAGTCGGTGCGATCGAGCGAGGAGAGCAGCGGCTTCGGGGTGCGGTGCCATGAACGTCCAGTCCTTTTCGAGAGAGAGCGAGTGCGAATCTTTTCGGGGGCGCGGGGCTGTATCGACAAGCGGCTCCGCCGCGTGGGCGCGACCAGCCACACCGGACCCGCACCCGCAAACGAGGGATTCCCGGCAGACGCTCAGGCGCCCCACCCGGCCTGCTGTCCCCCAACCCGCTCAGCGACAATCCGCTCCTGCCACCCACTGGCCCGATACGCGGCGATCGGATCGGGAGCAAGCCCCTGCTCCTCCCGCAACTCCCGCAGCAGCGGCCGTACGTCCGTGTTGTACGCGTCCATCAACACGGCGTTCGCCTCCAGGACATCCCCACTCCGCTGCGCCGCACCCAGCGCGTCCCGGTCCACGAGCAGCGCCTTCGCCGTGGCCTCCTGCACATTCATCACCGACCGGATGATCGCCGGAATCTTCGCCTCGATGTTGTGGCACTGATCGAGCATGAACGCGACATCGGCGGTGAACCCGCCACCCCGAATCACCTCGTACATGATCCGGAACAACTGGAAGGGATCCGCCGCCCCCACCATCAGATCGTCGTCCGCGTAGAACCGCGAGTTGAAGTCGAACGCCCCGAGCTTCCCCTCCCGCAGCAGCGTCGCCACGATGAACTCGATGTTCGTGCCGGGCGCGTGATGCCCCGTGTCGACCACGACCTGCGCCTTCGGCCCGAGCTTCAGGCAGTGCGCGTAGGCCGTCCCCCAGTCCGGCACGTCCGTCGCATAGAACGCCGGCTCGAAGAACTTGTACTCCAGCAGCATCCGCTGCCCGTCCCCGAGCCGCTCGTACACCGCCGCGAGGGCCTCCGCCAGCCGGTCCTGGCGGGCGGAGAGGTCGTCCTGACCGGGATAGTTCGTTCCGTCCGCGAACCACAGCTTCAGGTCGGCGGAGCCCGTCGCGTCCATGATGTCGACGCACTCCAGGAGATGGTCGAGCGCCTTGCGCCGCACCGCCGCGTCCGGATGGCAGACGCTGCCGAGCCGGTAGTCGTCGTCCTGGAAGGTGTTGGAGTTGATCGCGCCGAGCTTCAGCCCGTGGTCGTCCGCGAACTTGGCCAGCGCCCCGAAGTCGTCGACCCGGTCCCAGGGAATGTGCAGGGCCACGGTCGGCGCCACGCCCGTGAACTCGTGGACCTTCGCCGCATCCTCCAGCTTTTCCTGCGGGGTCCGCGGCACACCCTCCTGGGCGAACACCTTGAACCGGGTCCCCGAGTTTCCGTACGCCCACGACGGCGTCTCGACTGCCTGGGTCCTGAGTGCGGCCTTCACCGCGGCGAGATCGGTCACTTGTGGGCTCCTGTGACATGCGACGAAACGATGTATGTATGAAACGATTCAGAGAGCGAAGTTATGAGCCTCCCGAAGGGGTGTCAAGCCCTTCGGCGAAGCCTGTGCTCCGTGACTCCAATGTGACCTTTGGCTATCGAAAATTTTTCGATGCGGACCCATTGACGTGACAAGGCTGGCGCGCCTAACGTCCCGGCAACCAAGTTGAAACCTTTCACGACGTTGTGACGGCTCCCCGCCGACGTCGTCGAGGAGCCCCTCATGACCCACCCGTCAGACGCGGGTCCGGCCCCGGTGCTCGCGCTCAAGGGCATCTCCAAGTCCTTCGGCGCGGTACGCGCCCTGCGGGACGTGTCCCTCGAACTGTTCCCCGGTGAGGTGCACGCACTCGCCGGTGAGAACGGCGCGGGCAAGTCCACTCTCATCAAGACCCTCGCCGGTGTGCACCGGCCCGACGCCGGCCAGGTGCTGCTCGACGGCGAACCCGTCGTCTTCCACGGCCCCGGTGACGCCCGCGACGCGGGAATCGCCGTGATCTACCAGGAACCGACCCTCTTTCCCGACCTGTCGATCGCCGAGAACATCTTCATGGGGCGCCAGCCCCGCCGCGCCCTCGGCCGGATCGACCACAAGGCCACGCACGCGGCGACCGCCGACCTGATGAAGCGGCTCGGTGTCGAGCTGGACCCGGAGCGGCCGGCACGCGGCCTGTCGATCGCGGACCAGCAGATCGTGGAGATCGCCAAGGCGCTCTCCTTCGACGCCCGCGTCCTGATCATGGACGAGCCGACGGCCGCCCTCACCGGCAGCGAGGTGGCCCGCCTCTTCGGTGTCGTCCGCACCCTGCGCGAACAGGGCGCCGCCGTCCTGTTCATCTCGCACCGTCTGGAGGAGATCTTCCAGATCTGCCGGCAGGTGACCACCCTCCGCGACGGCGCCTGGATCTCCAGCGAGCCGGTCGAGGGAATGACCGAGGACGATCTCGTACGGCGCATGGTGGGCCGCGATCTCGACGAGCTGTACCCCAAGCAGGACGTCGAACCCGGCGAAGTCGCCCTGAGCGTCAAGCGGTTGACCCGCGAGGGCGTCTTCACCGATGTCTCCTTCGACGTACGGCGCGGGGAGATCGTCGGTCTCGCCGGGCTCGTCGGCGCCGGCCGTACCGAGGTGGCGCGAGCCGTCTTCGGTATCGACCGGTGGGACGCCGGCGGGGTCGAGGTCGACGGCAAGTCGCTGACGAACGGCGCCCCTTCGACCGCGATGGCCGCGGGCCTCGCCCTGGTCCCGGAGGACCGGCGGGCCCAGGGCCTGGTGATGGACATGTCGATCGAGCGCAACATCGGCCTCACCGGCCTGCGTACGACCGTGAAGGCGGGCCTCGTCGACCGCGGCGCCGAGCGCAGCCGTTCCCTCGACTGGGCGGTGAAGCTGCACGTCAAGTACGCGCGGATCGCCGACACCGTCAACACGCTCTCCGGCGGCAACCAGCAGAAGGTCGTCCTCGCCAAGTGGCTCGCCACCGGGCCCAAGGTGCTGATCGTCGACGAGCCGACCCGTGGCATCGATGTCGGCACCAAGGCCGAAGTGCACCGGCTGCTCAGCGAGTTGGCCGCCGACGGCGTCGCCGTCCTGATGATCTCCTCCGATCTGCCCGAGATCCTCGGCATGGCCGACCGCGTGCTGGTGATGCACGAGGGCCGGCTCACCGCAGAGATCCTCCGTTCCGAAGCCACCGAGGAATCCGTGATGGCCGCAGCCACCGGGAGGACCGCCGCATGAACAGGTCCTTCATGACGGCAACCCCGTCGAGCGCAGCTTCCGGGAGGGCCGCCGTATGACGGTCACCGCGCCGAACCCCGCGCCCGCCGCCGAGGTGCCCGAATCGAGCAGCACCCGGCTGGTCGACCGGGTCTTCAAGATGCGCGAACTCGCCATCCTGGTCGTCTTCTTGGTGATGATCGGCATCACCCAGGCGGGCAACAGCGAGTTCCTGTCCGAGCAGGGCATCAAGGACCTGCTGCTGAACGCGACCATCCTGGTCCTGGTCGCCACCGGACAGTCGCTGGTCGTCATCACCCGCAACGTCGACCTGTCGGTCGGCTCGACCCTCGGCATCACCGCCTTCGCCACCGGCGACTACCTCCACAGCGGCGGCAACGCGGTCGTCGCGATCCTCCTCGCCGTACTCCTCGGCGTCGGCCTCGGGCTGGTCAACGGCCTGCTCGTCAGCCTCGGTCAGGTGCCCGCACTGGTCGTCACGCTCGGCACGCTCTACATCATCCGGGGCGTCGACTCCATCTGGGTCGGCTCACGCCAGATCACGGCAGCCGATCTCCCGGGCGGATTCGTGGACTTCGGCTCCGGCGGCCTCTCGGCGGTGCCCTGGCTGGCACTGATCGCGCTCGCCGTACTGATCGCCACCGCCTACTACCTCAAACACTTCGGCAGCGGGCGGGAGCTGTACGCCCTCGGTTCCAACCCCGAGGCCGCCCGGCTGGCCGGCATCCCCGTCCGCAAGCGGATCCTCGCCGCGTACACCTTCTGCGGCGGACTCGCCGGACTCGCGGGCGCGATGTACCTGGCCCGCTTCGGCAACGTCGACTCCGGCACCGGCACCGGCTACGAACTCACCGTCGTCAGCGCGGTGGTCGTCGGCGGTGTGGTCTTCACCGGCGGCTCCGGCAGCGTCTACGGCGCGGCCCTCGGCGCACTCCTGCTGACCTCCATCAACAGTGTGCTGCCCGCCCTCGGCGTCAGCTCCGTCTGGGTGCTCGCCATCAACGGCATCCTGCTCATCCTCGCCATCGCCGTCGACCGGATCGTCGCCCTGCGCGTGGCCACCGCACTGAAGAAGAGGAACGCCCGCCATGCCTGAGTCGTTGACGCGCGCGATCCGCTGGGACACGGTCGTCGGCGCCCTCCTCGTCGTCCTGCTGCTGTTCTCCTTCACCTCCGTCGACGGCTTCGGCAACGCGCTGAACCTGTCGTTCCTGATCGGCAACACCCTTCCCATCGCACTGATCGCGCTCCCGATGACCCTGTTGGTCGTCGCCGGCGAGATCGATCTGTCGGTCGCCTCCACCGCCGGACTGTCCGGCGCGGTGATGGGCAAACTGTGGAACGACGGCATGGCGATCGAGACGATCATCCCGATCTGCCTGCTGCTGGGCCTGGTCTGCGGACTGGTCAACGGCCTTCTCGTCACCCGCCTCGGACTGCCGTCCCTCGCCGTCACCATCGGCACGCTCGCCGCGTACCGGGGCATCGCGCAGATCGTGCTGGGTGCCAACGCGGTGACCGATTTCCCCACGCAGTATCTGGACTTCGCAGCCGGACGACTCGGGGGCACCTTCCTGCCGCGGGCCTTCCTGCCCTTCCTCGTGCTGCTGGCGATCGCCGTGGTCGTGCTGCACGCCACGCCGTTCGGGCGGTCGTTGTTCGCGATCGGGGCGAACGAGGAGGCGGCGCGGTTCGCCGGCATCCGCGTCAAGCGGCAGAAGCTGATCCTGTTCACCGTGACCGGGTTGATGGCTTCCCTGACCGGGATCTTCTGGGCGCTGCACTACGCCAGCGCCCGCTACGACAACGCGACCGGGCTCGAACTGTCCGTTGTGGCCGCGGTGTTGCTCGGCGGGATCGACTTCGACGGCGGAAAGGGGACGTTGGGAGGTGCGATCGCCGGGGTGTTTCTGCTCGGTGCGCTGCAGAACGTGATGAGTCTGCTGAATGTCTCCGCGCAGTCGCAGATCGTCGTCACCGGTGTGTTGCTCGTTGTTTCGGTGCTCGGCCCTCGGGTCGCACGCCAGATCGCCGTCGCGAGGGCCGCTGCGCGCGCCGTCGGATAGGTCGTTCGAAAGCTGCTCGCCGGCTGTGGCCGGTCGCGCAGTTCTCCGCGCCCCTTCAGGGCGCTTCCGCTCACCTTCGTATCAAAGGACCCCATGCCATGCGCAAAGCATCCCTCCGTCGTGCCTGTGCGGCCGTCGTCGCCGTCACTTCTCTCACTCTCGCCGCCACCGCCTGCGGCGGTACCACCAAGAAGGATGTGAAGGACGAGAACACCGGGTCGGCCGTCACCGGTGGCAAGGCGGATCCGAACGCCGCACTCAAGAAGGGGCTCACCGTCGGGTTCCTGCCCAAGCAGGTCAACAACCCGTACTTCACCACGTCCGACAAGGGCGGCGAGAAGGCCCTCACCGAACTGGGCGAGAAGTACAAGGAGGTCGGCCCGAGCAGCGCCACCGACACTGCGGGACAGGTGAGTTACGTCAACACGCTCACCCAGCAGCAGGTGAACGCGATCGCCGTCTCCGCGCAGGACCCGGGCGCCCTTTGCACCGCGCTCAAGCAGGCGATGAGCAACAAGATCAAGGTCGTCACCTACGACTCCGACACCAACCCCGACTGCCGCAACGCCTTCGTCTCGCAGGCCAGCGCCGAGGACCTCGGCCGCACCCAGGTGCAACTGCTAGCCCAGCAGATCGGCTACAAGGGTGAGATCGCGATCCTGTCGGCCGCGCAGACCGCGACGAACCAGAACACCTGGATCGGCTTCATGAAGGAGGAGCTGAAGGACCCCAAGTACAAGAACATCAAGCTGGTCAAGGTCGCCTACGGCAACGACGACGCCCAGCAGTCCTTCCAGCAGACCCAGGGCCTGCTCCAGGAGCACCCGAACCTGAAGGGGATCATCTCCCCGACCACCGTCGGCATCAAGGCCGCCGCCCAGTACCTGTCCGGCTCCCAGTACAAGGGCAAGGTCAAGCTGACCGGCCTCGGCACCCCCAACGACATGCGCAAGTACGTCAAGAACGGCACCGTTGACGGCTTCGAGCTGTGGGACCCGGCGAAGCTCGGCGCCCTCGCCGCGCAGACGGCAGTGGCGCTGGTGTCCGGGCAGATCACCGGCAAGGAGGGCGAGACCTTCAAGGCCGGCGGGACCTCGTACACCATCGGCAAGGACGGTGTGATCAACCTCGGCAAGCCGACCGTCTTCGACAAGAAGAACATCGACCAGTTCAACTTCTAGTCCCGGAAGTCCCTTTGATCTAAGGGGTGTTGATGCAACGCGTGTGTTTCCTGCTGAAGGTCCGGGCGGACCGCCTCGACGAGTACCGCGAGCGGCACGCCGCCGTGTGGCCCGAGATGCTCGACGCACTCTCGGCCACCGGCTGGCACAACTACTCGCTCTTCCTGCGCGAAGACGGCCTGCTGGTCGGCTACTTGGAGACCGAGGACTTCGCCGCCGCCCGGGCCGGCATGGAAGCCACCGACATCAACGCCCGCTGGCAGGCGGAGATGGCGCCGTTCTTCGAGTCCCTGGACGGCGCCCGTCCCGACGAGGCCATGAAGCCGCTCACCGAAGTGTTCCACCTCGCCTGACGATGGAGTCTCCCGAGATGAGAAGACGTACCCTGCTCGCCGGCGCCGCCCTGCTGGGGGCCGCGGCCACCCCGGGCCTCGCCGCCGGCACCGCCCGGGCCGCGACCGGCCCCTCGGTCAGCAAGACCGGCAGCACCCAACTCGACGCGACCGCCGTCTACTTCGTCTCCTACGACGGCCTGGTCAACAACAACTCGTTCCAGAAGAACGGCCTGTTGACCTACAAGGGCTACCAGTACGCGGCCTGGTACACATCCACCAAGAACGCCGTCGTCGCCCGCCGCGTCCTCGGCGCCACCACCTGGTCGACGATCACCCTCTCCCACACCCTCAAGAGCGACGACTCCCACAACGTCATCTCCCTGGGCGTGTCCAAGGTCGACGGCCGTCTGCACCTCAACATGGACTCCCACAGCGACGGCTTCTTCTACGTCAAGTCGATCGCCGGCCTCCTCGACAACCCGGCGTCCACCGCGTGGACCTCGGCCGTCCTCGGCTCCGTACAGACCTCGCTGGACGGTGTGGCGCTCACCTCGCAGTTCACCTACCCCCAGTTCATCGCCACCCCCGAGGGCAAGCTGCAGCTCAGCTACCGCGTCGGGATCTCCGGCAACGGCCGCAACGCCCTCGCGGAGTACGACGGTTCGACCTGGACCGCCCTGGGGGAGTGGACCAGCTCGACCGGCACCTACACCAGCACGCACGGCTCCAGCACCGCCCGCAACATGTACCTCCACGGCATCGACTACGACGTCAACGGCCGCCTGCACGCCTTCTTCACCTGGCGCGAGCAGTCCGCCGCCGTGATGTGCAACAGCGGCGGCATCACCAACCACGACACCGGCTACGTCTACTCGACCGACCGGGGCCGCAGTTGGCGCAACGACGCCGGAACGGTCGTAGGGACGACGGGCAGTTCGGACACCGTGGCCGTCACGGACGGCGGACTCGTCGTCGACTCCCTCAACCCCGACCACTCCCTGATGAACCAGGAGAGCCAGTCCACCGACTCCACCGGCCTCCCGCACGCGATCATCAGCTACGTCCCCGGCCGCTTCGGCCAGTGCACCACCAACTACGTCAGCGACCGCACCGCCAACGGCCGGGCCTTCCACGTCCGCAAGAACTCGTCGGGCACCTGGCAGAAGACCGAGATCCCCATCGCTCTCAACTCCACCCAGCGCACCAAGCTGGTCCTGGACAAGTACGACAACGCCTACGCGGTCCTGCCCTACGGCCGAATCGCCGCCGCCTCGCAGTCCTCCGGGTACACCGACTGGACGCTGCTGTACGACGGGAGCGACCTGAACGCGTTCGGCGAGGTCGTCATCGACGAGCTGCGGGTGAAGGCGGACAACGTGCTGTCGTTCATGTACCAGGAGAAGTCGAGCGGAACGACCCCCTCGGCACTCCACGTCGTCGACTTCGCCCTGCCCGCGTGACCGGGACGGTCGCCGGAGTCGCGAGAGGTCATGACGGTAATGTGAAGGCCTTCCCGCCGCCCCATGTCACCCTGGAGGTCTCCGCCTGATGGCCCAGCCGGTGGGTATCAAGGACGTCGCCCGCGCCGCCGGAGTCTCCGTCGGCACGGTCTCGAACGTCATCAACCGCCCGGACACCGTCGCCACGGAGACCCGGGCCCGGGTGCTGTCCGCGATCGACCGGCTCGGCTACGTCCGCAGCGAGTCCGCGCGCCAGCTGCGCGCGGGCCGCAGCCGGATCATGGGGCTGCTCGTCCTCGACATGGGCAACCCGTTCTTCGTGGACGTGGCCCGGGGCGCCGAGCGCGCCGCGCGCGAGGCGGGGCTCGGTGTGATGGTCTGCAACAGCGCGCAGAGCCCCGGCGAGGAGGCCGAGTACCTGTCGCTCTTCGCCGAACAGCGGGTGCGGGGCGTGCTGTTGACCCCGGCCGACGCGACCGGACGGAACATAGAGTCGTTCCGCCGACACGGCATCCCCTTCGTGCTCGTCGACCGCGTAGCCGAGGGCACCACCGAGTGCTCGGTCTCCGTCGACGACGTCGCAGGCGGCGCGCTCGCCGTGCGGCACCTGGTCGACGCCGGGCACCGCTCCATCGCCTACGTCAGCGGCCCGCCCGGCTTCAACCAGGTGCGGGACCGCCGTACGGGTGCCAAGAACGCGCTCGCGGAGGCCGGTCTCGACCCCGGCACGCTGCGCGAGCTGCCCACCGACCGGCTGGACGTGGCGGCCGGGCGGGACGCCGGCGCCCGGCTGCTGGGCCTCGCCGACCGCCCCACGGCCGTCTTCTGCGCCAACGACCTCCTCGCCCTCGGCGTGCTCCAGGCCATGTTCGCGGCCGGGGTCGGCGTCCCGGACGACCTCGCGATCGTCGGCTACGACGACATCGAGTTCGCCGCGGCGGCGGCTGTCCCCCTCACCTCGGTCCGGCAGCCCGCCGTCACCATGGGCGCCCTCGCCGCCGAACTGCTCCTGGAGGAGACCGAGGCGGAGGCGGACACGGCGGCTCGCCCGCACGAGCACCGGCGGGTCGTGCTCCAGCCGGAACTGGTGGTGCGCCGCTCCAGCCTCGCCGCCCGCTGATCGGCCGGTCAGTAGGATTTCATGATCCAGGGGGTCGGATATCGGACGAGCATGTGCTGAACTGTGACGCGGCCCGTCACTCGTCCGTACCAGGAGTCCCGTTGTCCGTCAGCTACCGCCAGCCCGGCGTCGTCCTCACAGACCGCCGCTTCACCGTGCCCCTCGACCACGAGGACCCCGCGGGCGAGACCATCGAGCTCTACGCCCGTGAGGTCGTCGCGAGCGACAGGGCCGGCCGGGAGGACCTGCCGTGGCTGCTCTACCTGCAGGGCGGACCCGGTTTCGGGGCGAATCGTTTCGTCGGCAGACAGGCCTGGCTCGACCGCGCGCTCGACGAGTACCGCGTGCTCCTCCTCGACCAGCGCGGCACCGGCCACTCCACCCCGCTCAACCGCCAGACCCTCCCGCTGCGCGGCGGCCCCGCCGAGCAGGCCGAGCACCTCACGCACTTCCGCGCCGACTCGATCGTCCGCGACTGCGAGACCATCCGCCCGGCCCTCACCGGCGGCGCCCCCTGGACCGTCCTCGGCCAGAGCTTCGGCGGCTTCTGCACGGTGAACTACCTGTCCGCCGCCCCCGAAGGCCTGCGCACCGCCCTCCTCACCGGCGGCCTGCCGTCCCTCGACGCCCACGCCGACGACGTCTACCGGGCCGCCTACCCGCGCATCGAGCGCAAGGTCGCCGCCCACTACGACCGCTACCCGCAGGACGTGGAGCGGGCCCGCCGCATCGCCGAGCACCTGCTGCGGCACGAGCCGGTCCTGCCCAACGGCTACCGGCTCACCGTCGAGGCCTTCCAGTCCCTCGGCATCATGCTCGGCGGCAGCGAGGGCAGCCACCGCCTCCACTTCCTCCTGGAGAACGCCTTCGTCCGAACCCCGCAGGGCTTCGAGCTCTCCGACGCGTTCCAGGAAGAGGTCCAGAACTCCCTGTCGTACGCCGGGCACCCCCTCTACGCCCTCGTCCACGAGGCGGTCTACGCCCAGGACGCCCGCCCCACCGCCTGGTCGGCGGAGCGCGTCCGCGGCGAGTTCCCGCAGTTCGACGCTGCCAAGACCCTCGCTGGCGACGGCCCCCTCCTCTTCACCGGCGAGACGATCCACCCCTGGATGTTCGACTGCGACCCCGCGCTGCGCCCGCTCCGCGACACCGCCGAGCTCCTCGCCGCCCGCACCGGCTGGCAGCCGCTCTACGACTCGGCGCGCCTCGCCGCCAACGAGGTCCCGGTCGCCGCGGCCGTCTACCACGACGACATGTACGTCGACGCGACCCACTCGCTGCAGACGGCCCGCTCCATCCGGGGCCTGCGCACCTGGGTGACCGACGAGTTCGAGCACGACGGCGTTCGGGCCGGCGGCACGCGTGTCCTGGACCGGCTGCTGGCCCTCACGCGCGACGAGGTCTGAGTCCGCCCGCAAGAGGTGGGCCCGGTGACGAGATGTGACCTCGAACTTTCCGACATAAGGTTCATTTCGATGAATATCAAGTCACTCCGCCGGGCCCGCCCGGCCGCCCTGGTCCTCGCCGTCGTCGCGGCGAGCACGGTCGCGCTGGTCTCCTGCGGCGACAACAACAGCTCCGGCAGCAGCTCGCAGACCCCGACCCCGGACAAGGCCTCCTTCTCCGGCATGACACCGTCGGCCCTGAAGTCGGCCGCGTCCTCGGCGGTCGCGTCGGCCCGTGCCCGGGCCTCCGCCGCCGCGTCCTCGGCGTCGGCCGCCGCGTCCTCCTTCGAGGCCTCCGTGTCCGCCGAGGTGGCCCGCGCGAGCAAGGACGCCCAGAACGAGCTCAAGAACGTCACGGGCCAGGGCAACGCGATGTCCGAGGTCGCCATGACCGGTAAACCGCGCGCCCAGACCAGCGGGCTGCTGGCCGTCCTGGTGACCATCACCAACAAGACCGACAAGAAGGCGTCCTACGCCGTCCAGGTCGACTTCCTCGACTCCTCGGGGAAGGTGGCGGAGACGCGCTACGTCGGCGCCGAGAACCTCGCCCCCGGCGCGAAGGCCCAGCCCGTCGCCATCAGCACGAAGCCGCCGGAGCCGGTACTGACCCCCAAGTTGGCCAAGGCGCAACGCTATTGACCAACAGGCTCTTCAGCGCTCGGAGTTGAGCGCCGCCACCGCTCCGCCGGCGTCCCCGACCGTCGTGTAGTCCACGGCGACGAAGTTCACCGGCCGACCGCGTTCCCGCTCGCAGCGGTGGACGCGGTCGAGCACGAATCGGCGGCCGTTGACCTCGCCCGCGTCCAGACGGCTGCCGCCGTCGATGGTGATGAAGTGGTTGAGCAGGAACAGGCGTTTGTCGCTGCCACCGCGATGCGGTACGCAACTCATCGCATCCGGCGTGCGGAACGCGAACGGGGTCTCCATGCCGTAGTCGTAGAAGTTGCGGTACCAGGGCGCCGGACCGTCCGCCCGCTCGGCGAAGACGACGAGCGGGCGCCCGCTGTCGATCAGGTCGCCCAGCGTCGGCCAGGGCTTCCCGGGATCGGGGTCGGGGGTGTGCACCAGGCCGCTCAACCCGGCCTGCGCGAAGGCCTGTTCGGTGTCCTCGCCGCTGATCGCGTCCTGCACGATCAGGGTGATCACCTCCGTGGGATGGGCGCGCATCCAGTCACCGATCCCGCGCAGCGCGGGCACCAGGGCGATGGCGCCGGCCCGGCACACCGAGTGGCACAGCCAGAGCCCCTCGCGCGGCGGGTTGACCTTGTTGACGGCCGCGGCGACGAACTTCCGCTGTTCCGGGGTGAAGTCCGACTCGGCGAGCCGCGCGGTGATCTCGTCCGGGCGCTCCCACCGGTAGGTGTCGATCTGCAGGGCGCGCACCCCGTCGTCCAACTGGGCGGTGATTCCAGGGTCTTGGAGTGGACCGATGAACCGGTCGACGGTCGTCGACATCGCGTTGTGCGAGGTGAGGTAGGCGACCTCGTCGTAGGACCGGTCGCACAGCTCCACGCTGCCCTCGCAGGTGCGGGACGCGGTGGGCGTCACGGCGTACGGCACCAGCAGGACGCCGGCGACGGCGGCGGCGCCCGTGGCGAGGGCCAGCCACCGCGGACGGGGGAGGGCGGGGACGTGCGGCCGGACCTGGAGGGCCCAGCCCACGCCGGTCAGGAGGGCACCGGCCAGGACGGGGACCAGGGCAGTCGTCAGGGCGGTGGCCGTGAGCCGGTCCAGGGCGCTGCGCTGTACGTCGTCGACCAGCCGGGCCAGGCTCGGCGGCCAGGAACCCGGAGGATCGATCACCCGCCCGCCGCTGACCAGCCGGAAGAGGACGGCGACAAGCCCGGCCAGTACTCCACCGGCCGCGAGCGGCCACCCCAGGAGGAGGAGCCGGCGGCCCGGAGCCGCCGAGCCGCCGCCGATCCACAGCACCGCAAGCGCGACGACGAGGAGCGCCGAGGCGAGCGCCTCCGTGAGACCGAGGCCCACGGTGGTGTAGCTGCGGGCGCGGTGGAGCGGGGTCAGGTCGTTGCCGGACGCGGCGAGGGTGTCCGTGAGGTTCCAGGTGCCGCCGTCGACACTCGCCCGCAGCCGGTCGGCGGCCGTACGGGTGCGGTCCGACACGGCGGCGGGGGCCACGGTGGCGAGCGCGGTCGCGACGTCGCCGTCCCGCAGCGCGGTCTCGACCGCCGGGCGCAGGGCGTCCCGGTCGGCGGCGGGCAGTCCGCTCACCAGCGTCCCGGCCGCCTGCTCCGCCTGCGCCTCGGTCAGCGGGAGCGCGGGCAGCCCGTTCGGCACGTGCCCCGCGGTCACGGCCCCCAGGGCGGTGGACAGGTCGGTCGAGAAGCGTGCGAAGTCGGGCTCGGTCCGGTTCTGTACCGAGGCGACGAGATCGCCGAAGTAGGTCTGCGCGAGGTCGTTGAGGTTGGCCAGCACCGGCCGCACATCGACCTTGAGCTCCAGTGAGTCGCGCTCGCCGCCCAGATAGCCCACCACGGCGTCGATCTGCTGCTCGGTGAGATCCCGGACCGTCTCCGGTGGCAGCACCAGTTTGAGGTTGGAGGTGACCTGGGCCTCCGGCACGGGCAGCCGGGCCAGCAGCCCCCGGGTGACCGCGGCCGTCCGCGGATCCACCAGCACCTGGCTGTAGAGCCGGTCGTAGGCCCGCTGCTCGTCCAGCGCGGACCGGTAGAAACCCGGTGAGACCACGGTGGAGCGGGCCGTCGCCGCGAGGGTGAGGACCGCCGTCGCGAGGACGGCCGTCACCAGGGCCGCGACACGCGGCAACCTGCGGGACGCGATGCCGACCGGGTCCATGATTCCTCATCGTCGTCCCGGCCCGACCGCCCCGCAAACGGACACGGGACGCCGAAAATGGCATGCCCGTGGCGGGGCGGACGTGTTGGGTGGGCGGTATGAACGACACCGAACTCCTGGCGGACCGCTTCGAGGAACACCGCGGCCGGCTGCGCGCGGTGGCCTACCGCATGCTCGGCTCGCTGCCGGAGGCGGAGGACGCCGTCCAGGAGACCTGGCTGAAGCTGAGCCGCACCGACGCGGACCAGATCAGGAACCTCGGCGGCTGGCTCACCACCGTCGTCGGCCGGGTCTGCCTCGACCTGCTGCGCGCCCGCACCGCGCGCCGCGAGGACCCCATCGACGAGACATTCGTCCCGGACCCGCTGCTCAGACCCCTGACGGAGCTGGACCCCGAGGAGGAGGTGCTCCAGGCCGACTCGGTGGGCCTCGCCCTCCTCGTCGTCCTGGAGACCCTGGAGCCCGCCGAACGGCTCGCCTTCGTTCTGCACGACCTGTTCGCGGTGCCTTTCGACGACATCGCCCCGATCGTGGAACGCACCTCAGCCGCGACCCGCCAACTGGCCGGCAGAGCCCGCCGCCGAGTCCAGGGGGCCGCCCCTTCGACCGCCCCGGACCTGGGCCGGCAGCGCGAGATCGTCGAGGCGTTCCTCGCCGCCGCACGCGAGGGCGACTTCGACGCCCTCGTCGCACTTCTGCACCCGGACGTGGCACTGCGCGCCGACTCCGGCGCGCTGGTGCGGGGCGCGGCGGCCTCCAAGGCGCTGCGCGGAGCACGCGCGATCGCCGAACAGGCCCTGATGTTCGCCCCGTTCGCCCGCCTCGCCCAACTCGCCCTGGTCAACGGCTCGGTGGGTGTCGTCAACGCCCCCGAAGGACAGCTCCTCTCCGTCATGGGCGTCACGATCGCCGACGGCCGGATCACCGGGATGTACATCCTGTCCGACCCGGACCGGCTGGCCCGCCTCGATGCGAACGGGTCAGTACGCTGAACGGCATGGAAGATCACATAGCGGACCGGGTCGATCTGCGCGGTGACTGCGAGCGGTGTTTCGGCCTGTGCTGTGTCGCGCTGACCTTCGCCGCCGCGACGGACTTCGCGATCGACAAGGCCGCCGGGACGCCGTGCCCGAACCTCCAGGGCGATCACCGCTGCGGCATCCACGCGAAACTCCGGCAGACCGGTTTCACCGGTTGCACGGTATACGACTGCTTCGGCGCCGGGCAGAAGGTCTCGCAGGTCACCTTCGGCGGGCGGGACTGGCGTACGGTCCCGCAGGCGGAGTCCCGCCGGATGTTCGACGTGTTCCCCGTCGTGCGGCAGCTGCAGGAGCTGCTCCGGTATCTGAACGAGGCGCTCACCCTGGCGGCCGCGGCGCCGGTCCACCCCGCGTTGCGCGAGGCGCTGCGCAGGACCGACGCGCTCACACGCGGCACGCCCGAAGAGCTGGGCGCGCTCGATGTGGGCGCCCACCGGCAGGAGGTCAACGTGCTGCTGCTGCGCACCAGTGAGCTGATGCGGGCCGGGGCGAAGGGCAAGAAGAAGGACCGGCGCGGTGCCGATCTCATGGGTGGCCGGCTCAAGGGCGCCGATCTGAGCCGGGCCGATCTGCGCGGCGCCTATCTCATCGCCGCCGATCTCACCGGGGCCGACCTGCGCGGCGCGGATCTGATCGGCGCCGACCTGCGGGACGCCGATCTCACGGACGCCGACCTGACCGGCGCGTTCTTCCTCACCCAGCCTCAGGTCAACGCGGCCCGGGGCGGCGCGGGCACCAGGCTGCCGGGGTCAGTCGTCCGCCCGGTGCACTGGGCAGCGGGCCTCTGAGGTGCCGTGGTCCGGGACCGCGACCGGCGCGGTCACCGGCCCGGACGGCATGCGCCGGTCCAGGTGGAGCCGTAGACCCTCCGGCATCAGCGTCAGGCGCTCGGCCACGCGCAGCCGGTAGGCGGGGTCGGGGCGCAGCTCGTAGCGGCGCAGCAGCAGGCCCAGGACGAGAGTCGCCTCGTGCAGCGCGAACTGGCGGCCGATGCACGCCCGCGCCCCCGTCCCGAACGGCTTGAAGGTGTGCGGGGCGCGCGAGCGCACGGCCTTGGCGTCGAAGCGGTCCGGGTCGAACTCGTCGGCGTCCGCGCCCCACACCTCGGGGTCGCGGTGCAGCATCGGCGTGAGGATCAGCGCCCAAGCGCCCCGCCGCACCGGGTGGATCCCGGCGAGCTCGGTGTCACGGGTGGCCTCACGGGCGTAGGCGGGCGCCGTCGGCCACAGCCGCAGCGACTCGTCGAGCACCCGGCGGACGTAGCGCAGCTTGGCGACCTGCTCGTAGCCCGGCACCTCGGTGTCGCCCCAGACCTGGTCGATCTCGGCGCGGGCGCGGGCCGCGACGTCCGGGTGGCGGGCGAGGTAGTGCAGCGCGAAGGAGAGCGAACCCGAGGTCGTCTCGTGGCCGGCGACCAGGAAGGTGATGACCTGGCGACGGACGTTCTCGGCGGAGAGCCGCTCGCCGGTCTCCGGGCGGGTCGTCTCCAGCATCCGGTCGAGCAGGTCGCCGTCACCGCCGTTCGCCGTGCGGCGGGTGCGCACCATGTCGTCGACCGTGCGGTTGAGATGGGCGATGTCGGCCTCGTTGCGCCGGGTCGCGGTGCGCAGGAGGAGCGGGGCCAGCGGTCCGGGCACGGAGTTCAGGCGCTGTGCGTAGCTGAGGGTGCCGACCATCGAGGTGACGAAGGGGTGCGGGCGGTCGCGTTCGAAGGAGCCGAAGTCGTGGCCGAAGCCGGTGCGCGCGATCGTCTCCAGGGTCAGCTTGGTCATGTCGCCGGGCACGTCGACCGACCGCCCTGCGGTCAGTTCGCGGTCCCAGTGGTCCGTCAGGCGTTCGGCCACGGCCAGCATCATCGGGTGGTAGCCCGCCATCGCCTCGCGGCTGAAGCCGGGGGCCAGGACGTCGTGCGCCAGCTGCCAGTTCGGTTCGTGGTTGTACGCCGTGAACAGCCCGTCCCCGGCGACCGGCCGCAGATTGGCGATGCCGAGCCCGACGTGCTTGGCGAACCGCGACTCGTCCGCCATGTCGGCCACCAGGTCGGCGCCCCACACGAACACGAACTCCTTGCCGAAGGCCTTCCGGCGGAAGATCGGGCCCAGTTGGCGGGCGAAGCGCAGCGAGTCCTGGAGTGGAGTGCGCCGGTCGGCGCCGATGACGTCACCGAGGAACGGGAGCCGGCGCGGCGGATGAGGGATGCGGTCGAGTCGGGGCCAGCCCTGCTCTGCGCTCCGGAATCCCTTCGGCAGCGCGGTCGGCGTCACCGTCGTCGTCTCCGCCATGACGCGATCTCCCTTGATCCACAAGCGGGTTCAGTCTGTTGTACGTGGGTTCAATAGCGGGTTTCAGTGTGATCCCGTTGTTGAACCGACGTCAAGTAAAGTGCGGGAATGGCCGCGAACCAGGGAGAGCGCACACGCCGCCGGCTCAGCACCGGCGAGCGTCGGGAGCAACTCCTCACCGTGGGCGCGCGGTTGTTCTCGGAGAGCCCCTACGACGAGGTGTGGATCGAGCAGGTCGCCGAGATCGCCGGGGTCTCCCGAGGGCTGCTCTACCACTACTTCCCGACCAAGCGGGACTTCTTCGCGGCCGTCGTCGAGCGCGAGAGCGAGCGGATGCTGCGGATGACGGCGGCCGTACCGGGCGTACCGGCCCGCGAGCAGCTGGCCTCCGCCCTCGACACCTATCTGGAGTACGTCCACGCCCACGCGCACGGCTACCGGGCCTTCCATCGCGCCGACGCGGCCGGGGACCAGACCGTACGGCGCGTCTATCGGCGGGCGTTGGCGGCGCAGGAGCGGCAGATCCTGGCCGCGCTGGCCGCCGATCCCGAGTTCGGACCGGCCGTGGAGGAGCGGCCCGACACGAAGCTCGCGGTGCGCGGCTGGCTGGCCTTCACCACCGCCGTCTGTCTGGAGTGGCTGCGCGGACCGGAGTTGAGCCGCGAGCAGGTGCGCGATCTGTGCGCGCGGGCCCTGTTGGGTGTCATCTCGCCCTGAAAAGCCGTCGTGGAATTCGCGTCGCGTGGTTGGCGCGCGCCCCGATCTTCGATAAGTTAGGCAAGGCTTACCTAAGGAGGTTCAGGGATGGGTGACAGCCAGACGTGGACGGCCGTGCCTGCCGCGGCCGAGCGGGCCCGCTCGGTGCTCGCCGCCGCATGGTCCTGCGCGGTGACCGCGGAGGGCGGTCGCGAGGAGTTCGTCGGCGCGCACAGCGTGGCCGACGACGGCCGGGTGCTTCTTCAAGTACCCGAGGACAGCGCCCTGTTGGCCACCGCGATCTGCGCGCCGCGCGGCGAGCCGTCCGCGGTCCTAGAGTTCGCGGACGTCGCGCCCGTCCCCGTGCGCAACCGCATCCGGGCCCGGGTGTGGCTCGCCGGCTGGTTCGTCCCCGAGGACGGCGGACTGGCGTTCCGGCCCACGCGCGTGGTGCTGCGTCCGGCGACCGGCGCGGTCGTCATCGACCTCGACGAGTTCGCCGCCGCCGAACCCGACCCGCTGGCCCTGGCCGAGGCCCGGTTGCTGACCCACCTTGCCGACTGCCACTCCGACGCGGTCGAGCGGCTCACCCGCCTCGTCGAGCCCGACAGCCTGCACGGCGCCGTCCGTGTCCAGCCCCTCGCCGTCGACCGGCACGGACTGACCCTGCGCATCGAGCGCGTCCGCGCCCACGGCGACGTACGACTGCCGTTTCACGCGCCCGCCGACACGGTCGCGCACCTCACCGAACGGATGCACGTGCTGCTCACCCGGGCCAGCGCCGCGTCCTGCCCGCGTCCTCTACAGCGGCAGCGCGCAGACGGCGACCGGTGAGGCGAACGGCGCGCCCGCGAGCCGCAGTTCACCACTCTCCCCGTCCACCTGGAACACGCTCACCGTGCTCGACTTCTGGTTCGCGGCGAACAGCAGCGCCCCGTCCGGCGAGAAGGCGATCTGCCGGGGGAAGTCACCGCTCACGGACACGGTGTCGAGCAGTCGGAGCCGGGCGCCGTCCGCCTCGACGGCGTACCGCGCCAGGGTGTTGTCGCCCCGGTTGGCGAGATAGGCGTACGCGCCGTTAGGTGTCACCAGGATCTGCGCCGGGTAGTTTGTCGCGCTGCCCGTGCTCCCGCTGGACTGCGGGTCGCCGATCGACAGGGCGCCCGTGGCCGGGTCGTAGGCGCAGACGGCGATGGTGTCGTCCACCTCGTTGGCCAGGTAGGCGTACCGGCCGCCGGGGTGGAACGTGAGATGGCGCGGGCCCGCACCCGCGCGGGTGCGGGCCTGGGAGACCTCGGTGAGTGCGCCCTTCGTGGTGTCCAGGCGGTACGTGTAGACCGTGTCGGTGCCCAGGTCGACGGCTAGGACATGGCCGCCGTCGGGACTCGTGACGAACTGGTGCGCGTGCGGGCCGTCCTGGCCCGGGCCCGGCTGCGGAGTGGAGTGCTTGACCAGGGCGGTGCGTTCACCGAGCGCGCCCGCCGCGTCGATCGGGTGCACGGCCACACTGCCGGACGAGTAGTTGGCGCTGAGCAGCCAGCGCCCGGTGGGATGCACCGAGAGGTGGCAGGGGCCCGCGCCGCCGGTGCTCCGCGCGCCGAGGATCCTGCGGTCCGCCAGACGTACGGCGGTCACTGCGCCGGACGTCTGCTCGTCGACCGCGTACAGCGTGCTGCCGTCGGGGTGTACGGCGAGGTACGACGGGTCGGCGACTCCGGTGAGCGTTCCCGCGTCCGTGATCCGGCCGGTCGCCGGGTCGTAGGTGGCCAGGCCGATGCCCGTGCCGCCGCCGTCGACCGAGGTGTACGTGCCGAGGTAGAGGGGGCGTGGGCCGGCGGCCTGGCCGGCGCGGTGGGTGCCGGGGGCCGGTGCCCGGGTCGCCACGGGAGTGGACTCTGGGTCGGCCGGGGCCGAGGCCGGTGACGGAACCGCGACCACGGCCGCGGTTCCGCCCAGGGCTCCCAGGAAACGGCGTCGATTCCAACCGCCCTGTGACGCGTCCGCACCACTGCTCATTCCCACACCCTCAGGTCGTCGCTTGCCCCGGTCGTCACGGCCACCTTGGCGTGGACGGCCCGCCGAGCGCAAGAACGGCAACGCGCGTTGCGGAGAGTGCAATGGGTGGATGGCCTACCAGTCGCCGTCCTCCACCGGCTTGCCCTGGGCGTCCTTGAGGGGCTGCACCTGGCCGGGTGCGGGCTGCTGCCAGGGTTCGTGGTCGTCGCCGAGCCAGTCGCCCACCGGTTTCACCGCCTCCAGGGTGTCGGTGGGGGCGAGATCCTCGGCGTCCTGGTCGTAGTAGTCGAACCAGGGCAGCCCCGCCCGGGTGTACGCGGCCCGGTCCACCGGCGACGGCGGCGGCTCCTGGCCGGTGATGCGGCGCCACTCCGGAGGCGTCACGAGATGCACGAACACCCGACCGGCGGGCTCCCCGGCCCAGGCCGTCAGCGGGCGGTCGTCCTCGTAGACCTCCTGGCGCATCGAACCGCCGACACCGAGACCCATCCGGGGAGAGGCCGCCGGAGCACCGGGTGCGGGGGCGGCCTGTGCTGCCATCGGCATGGGGGGCGCGCCGTAACCCCCGGTCGGCATGGTGATCGCGCGCGCCCGCTCCGACCGCCGGCGCTCCGCCTCGCGCCACTTGGCCAACTCCCGTTCGGTGAGCGGGAAGGACTGGAGCTGGACGCCGCCCCACACCTCCTCGCCCGTGACCTGGGCCTCGACGGTCGCGCCCAGGCCCAGCGGTACGGCCACGAACTGGCGGACCGTGCCCTTGCCGGAGTTGATGCCGTCGAGCCAGGGCTGACGCGGAAGTACGACGTAGTTCTGCGGGTCGCGGGACAGCCGGTCGCTCCACGGCTTCCCGGAGACCGCGCACACCTTGCCCACGCCGACCTGGAGGGCGGCGGGCTCGGCCGTACCCGCGAAACTCAGCCACATCGCCTCACGCAGATAGACCGGCAGCATCACCCCGCCCCGCGCCTGCCACTCCGCAGGCACCGTGTCCGGGAAGTCCGCGACCCGGCGGACCGGGAACTCGCCGAGCCCCGGCGGCAGCGGATGGGTGCCCGTCTCGGGCAGGCGCAGGGTGCGGATGAACCGCACCGCCACCCCACCGGGCAGCCGCAAGGTGTTCCCGTCGATCCGTACGGTGCTGTCGGTCATACGCCCGCCCCCATCGCTGTGCTGCCGGAGGCGGCCCGCCCCCAGGTGACTCCGTCACCTAGAACGATCGGCGCCCGTGCCCCGGTTCCTGCGCAGCCGCTCCGGCACGCCCACCCGCTCCCGCAGCCAGGCCAGCCATGGCAGGCGTCTGCGCTGGTCACCGGCGCACCGGTCGAGTTCCTCCAGCAGCCGGCGCGAGCGGTGCTCGGTGTCCAGCTCGTCCAGCATGCGGTTGACCTCGGTCAGCACGGCACCCAGCAGCTGCCACTGGGCCGCGTCGCGCTGGACCTCCTCCAGGAGCAGCTGCGCCAGCTTGTCGCGGGTCGCGGCAGCCGTGTGCAGCTCGGCGGCGAGGCGCGACTCCGCGGACTCGGCGCTCACGCTCACATCGGTGGTCACCAGCACCGCGAAACTGACCACGGCGTCACCGATCTCGGACAGCAACTGTTCTACGGCGGCGCCCGTCGGCGGCGCGAACAGCGGCTCGGGGTCGCGCTGTTTCGCCAGGTCGGTGAAGGTGCGCGCGAGGACCCGGAGCACGACCGTGCAGATCTCCAGCGTGTCCAGACCGGTCCGCAGCACGACCCGGTGCAGCAGCCCCTCCCGGACGCGCGGATTGAGCCGCAGGCTGTCCTCGGCCTGCCGTAGGGCCGCGTCCACTTCGACGATGTCGTGGTCGAGGCGGCGCGCCTCGTGCAGCCGCGCGGTGGCGTGGTCGACGGGAGTGCGGCCCGCCGCCTCCTCGCCCATGCGCCGCATCAGCCGTCGTAGCCGACGGGCCAGGCCCTCGATCGACTCGCCGGCCTCGTCCACCCACACCGGGGGAGCCAGCAGCAGATTGCAGGCGAACCCCACGACCGCGCCGATCAGCGTCTCCACCACCCGCGCCCAGGCCGTGTTCCCGACCGTGGTGACCCCGAGGACCAGCATCGCGCTGATCGCCACCTCGGGCACGTACTCGTCGACCTTCACCAGCCGCCCGACGACCAGCGAGGCCACGATCAGCAGGGCCAGGCTCCACCAGGTCAGACCGACCAGCAGACTGAACGCGATGGCGACGAGGACGCCCGCGACCACGGCGTTCACGCGGCGGATGCCGTTGGTGAGAGTGGCGTAGAGGGTGACCTGGACGACCAGGAGAGCGGTCAGGGGAGCGGTCAGCGGCGCGGGCTCCGGGCTCAGCCGCAGCGCGACGACATACGCGATCGTCGCCGCGGTCGCCGACCGCAGCGTCTGGACGACCACCGGGTCCCGGTGCCGGCCCACGAACCGCACCAGTGGCGCGGTCCACTCCCGGACATCTCGCATCCTTGGCCTATTCCCTCCTCGCGAATGCGCTGAACGTACCCATTGCGGACCGTAACTGTCCGCATGGCCTCCTAGATTGTCATCACCGGACAGGACGAAGGGGAGGTCGACAGTCATGACGAACATCCAGGGCATCGAGGTGCTGACCCGCTCGCACGACTACCTGCGCGAGGTGATCGCAGCCGTACCCGGGAGCGCCTGGGCGGCACCCACACCGTGCAGCGAGTGGACGGTACGCCAGGTCCTCAACCACGCCCGCATCGACCAGCAGGCCTACGGCCTTGTCCTCACCGGCGACCGGCCCGACTCCGACCCCTTCCACCCCGCGGACGCCCTGGACGGGGACCCGGTCGCCGAACTCGACAAGGTGCTCCGAGCGGTGGCCGAAGCCTACGCCGCACTGCCCGCCGACGCCGACCGGGTGCCGACCCCGCTGGGCCCGATGCCCCTCCCGTTCGCCGCGGCGACGGCCGCCATGGACGCGGCCGTGCACGCCTGGGACATCGCGGTGGCCACCGGCCAGAACCGGCCACTGGAGGCGGACCTGGTGGAAGGCATCTGGCCGGCCGCGGACCGACTCGTCGACCAACTCCGGGACGCCTACCGGGTGTTCGCCCCCGCACGCGAGGTGACGGCCGAGTACGGCCGGGCCGAGACACTCCTCGCCTTCCTGGGCCGCGACCCGCACTGGACGGCCGCCGCGCCCTGAGGAAATCCCCACCCCGGCACGGAGGACGACGGCATGGTCCGCGTCCCCGGGGCGCGCGACCCTCGACGATGACACGGCATCGGACCGGACTGATCCTGACCCTGCTCATCGGCCTCGGCGCCGTGGCGGCCGGCACCCCGGACGCCACGGCAGCACCTCCGACCTCGTCGGCCTCGCCCGGGGTCGCCGCCCTCGACCGCTCCGCCCACCCCCTGCGGACCGTCGAACCGGGCGGCGACACCAGCGACCTGCGCCCGCTCGACCGCAGGATCGGCGGCGCCGAGGTCGTCGGTCTCGGCGAGGCCACCCACAGCTCCCACGACTTCCTCGCCCTCAAGGACCGCGTCCTCCGCGACCTCGTCGAGAAGAAGGGCTTCCGCACCTTCGCCCTGGAAGGCGCGTGGAGCACCGGCCTGCGGCTCGACGACTATGTCCTGTACGGCAAGGGGGACCCGCGGCGCATCATGCGCGAGGAGTTCCAGCGCGACTACCTGTGGTGGAACAACACCGACTGTCTGCGGCTCGTCGAGTGGATGCGCGCGTAGAACGTCCGGCACCCCGGCGACCCCGTGCGGTTCATGGGCGACGACATGGGCCAGACCCGAACTGTACGACTCGGTGACCCCCTATGCGGCCCGCATCCACCCGGAGTCGAGTTCCCGCCTCGCCGGGCTGTACCGAGGGCTGCGGCCACCGTCCCGGCCGGGACGCACATCGAACAGTACCTGGACAAGCCGTACGCCGAACGCAAGGGGATGGCCGAACGCACCGGCAGGGCACTGGAGTTGCTGAAGCGGCAGGCACCGGGCAAGGACCGTGCCGCACACGACCGGGCGGTGCGGAACGCGGCCGCCGTCGACCAGGTGGCCCGGCTGTACGACTTCGCCTTCGACGAACCCGGGCAGACGGCCGCCGCCATGCGTTGTCGCGACCAGACGATGGCGGCCGATGTCGTCTGGTGGCAGCGGCACACCGGCACCAGGGTGCTGCTGTCCGCGCACGACGCCCACATCGGCCATGTGCCGTCCGACCCGGTCAACTACCCGAAGATGCAAGGGGCGTTCCTCCGCGACACCCTCGGCTCCGGGTATGTCGGCGTGGGCCTGACCTTCGACCGGGGCTCGTTCAACGCCACCGGCCCGGACGACGCGATCCACCGCTGGACGCTGGGACCGGCCGGCCCGGGCGGCAACGAACGGACCCTGGACCAGGTGCGGTTCGCCGACCACCTGGTCGACCTGCGCACGGTCGCATCACCGGCCCGCGCATGGCTCGACGAGGCACGGCCGACCCGCAGTATCGGCACCGACTACCCGGAGGACCCCGAGAACTTCGCACTGGCCCGCAGCTGCGACGTCCTGGTCCACCTTCACCGCGTCACGGCCGCCCGGCTGCGCGACCGGTAGCCCGCGATCTTCGCGAGGTTGCCGCAGCGGTCCATCGAGCACCAACGGCGGCGGCGGGCCTGGGAGTCGTCCAGGAACAGCAGGGAACACTCCGGGTTCTCGCACTCCTTGACGCGCTCCAGCAGCGGACCGCCCACCAGTAGGACGCCGTCCCGGGCCACCGTCGCCAGCGCCGCGCGCGCCGGATGCGCCGACTTCCAGCGCCACTCACCCAGTTGGGGCGCGAGATCCGGGCGCGCGGCGGCCTCGTTGACCCGGTCGACATCGGCCGCCGCCGGTTCCCGCCCGGCCATCGCGTCCCGTACGACCCGGTAGAGCGCCTCGCGCAGGGTGCGCGCGTCCGTCAGCTCCCGGGCCGTGACCCGCACCGGTTCGGTGTCCGTCGACAGCTCCGCCTCCGTGATCCAGGCGGCCAGGGCGGCCGGATCGGGGAGCCGTTCGACGGGGGTGGCGTGCCGTTTGCCGAGCGTCGCCACGAAGTTCAGGCACGGGCGTCCGCCGATGAACGGGAAGACGGGCGGGGTGGTCATGGCGGTCAGCTTACCTCGTGCACACCGGTTCATGCGGTGTACGCGAGGAGGGCCGACAAGCCTTGACACCGATTCGTCCGGTGTCGCATGGTGACACCAGTTCAAGCGGTGTCGGCCGGGTTCGGTGGCCGCGACAGGGAGTGGGTGGCGGTATGCGTGCGGTACGGATCGACGAGTTCGGCGGGCCCGAGGTGCTGGTGCCGGTCGAGGTGCCCGACCCGGTCGCGGGTCCGGGGGAGGTGTTGGTGCGGGTCGCCGCGGCGGGCGTGAACCGTGCGGACGCCCTGATCAGGTCCGGGAACTACCACCGGGCCGGACGCCCGCCGCTGATCCCGGGGGTGGAAGGAGCCGGTACCGTCGCCGCGTTGGGCGAGGGGGTCACCGGATTCTCGGTCGGCCAGCGGGTCGTGGCCCTCGACGGCGTGAACTCACCCGGTTTCTATGCCGAGTTGGCGGCCGTGCCTGCGACCCAGGTGACCGCACTGCCCGACGGGATCGAGCTCACGCACGCCGCCGCCCTGCCCGTCGCCTGGCTGTCGGCCTGGTACTGCCTGCGGCACCTCGCCCGGGTCACCGAGGAGGACACGGTGGTCGTGAAGGCCGCCGCGAGCGGGGTCGGCAGCGCGGCCGTGCAGATCGCGGCCGAGTCCGGCGCACGGGTCGTCGCCCTCGCCGGATCACCCGAAAAGGCCGCCTGGGCGGGGGAGTTCGGCGCCCAGGCGACCATCGACACCTCGGCGCACCCGGACGAGGCCGAGGTCGACGAGGTGCTGCGGCTCACCGACGGACGCGGCGCGGACGTCGTCCTCGACACCGTCGGCGGCCGGGCCTTCGGGCGCAGCCTGCGCGAGATCGGACACGGCGGCCGGGTCGTCGCCCTCGCCAATGTCGCCCTGGAGCCGAGCACCGTCGACACGCGTGACTTCTATCCGAAGAACGCGTCGATCCTCGGCTTCCAGCTCACCGACCTCCAGGTCCACGGCGGCTACGACCCCCGCCCCGACCTGGGTGAACTGGCCGAGCGGGTGGCTGCCGGCACCTACCGCGTGCCGATCGAGACCGTCGTACCCCTCGCCGAGGCGCGTGCTGCCCACGAGCGGCTGGAGCGCCGCGACAACCGGGGCAAGATCGTCATCGCGGTGCCGGGAGAGTGACGTCGGACGTACAACTCGGGGGCCGACGTCAGACGTACAGCTTGTCGAGGAAGGCGGTCAGATTGCCCACCGTCCGCTCGACCTGCTGCTCCACGGTCAGGCTCTCCTCGATACGGATGCCCGACTCGGGGATCTTCCTGCCGCGCACATAGAGGGAGCAGGCGAGGTCGGTGCACATGTACAGGCCGACCGAGTTGCCCTCGCGGCCCGCCGGACCCGCCTTGCGCGCGGTCATCAGGGAGACCCCGCCGCCCGGATGGGTCGTCACGCACAGCGAACACATGCTCCGGTGCAGAAAGCCGCGCTGAGCGGACGGGAACCGCAGGGTGACCCCGACAGGCCCGTCCGCCCGCTCGGCGACGAGACAACTGCGGTCCGGTGCCCCCGGATCCCGCCAGCCCAGGAAGTCCAGGTCGTCCCAGGGGCGGCTGTCGAGATCGCGGGGGACCGCCAGCCGCTTCGCCTCGCCCTTCGAGCAGTTGACAAATGAGTTGCGGATGGCCTGCTCGGTGAGTGATCTCATGGGGGAGTCTCCTGGGGCGGTGTCCGTCTCCGAAACCTAGGGGGTCTAGGTTTCGGTTCAGGGTAGTGAGGTGAGCGGTGGGGGAGCCAATGGATTTCGGGGCTGTCGGGGCACGCCAGGCGCGGGCACTGCGGCATGTCGCGGCCAGGTCGTCGGGCCCGGCCGTCGATCCGCGACTGCGCATCACCCTCAACTTCCACCCCGACCGCACGGCGGCCGGACGCCCGATCCTCGACGCGCTGGCCCAGGACGGCACGTACCACTCGCAGTTCGTCACCGGCACCGGCAACGGCGGCCTCACCGCCCACCCCGGCGGCGACCGCTGGCGCTGGGAGAGCGGGATCTTCGCCGGTGCCTACGACGGGGCGCCTGCCGCCGAGCGGCCGGTGTACGGCGCGCTGAACTTCCGGCGCCAACTGGTCGGCGCCGCCCCGAGGTTCGGTTCCTCGCACCTCCGGCTGACCGGCGCTGCCCTGGCCCGCGCCACCTTCTGCTACCCCGACAGCGCCGCCGAACCGAGCGACTTCGGAGTCGCCGCCGGAATGTCCCTGATCGCGCTCGCCGAGGCCGACGAGCAGGACGCCCTCAACGACTACATCGAGGCACAGGTGCACGGCGGAGTCGACCTCGCCCGGGACGCCGAGGCCCTCGTCCTGGACGCGAGCTACCGCGGCACCCCGGTCGAGACCGCCGCCCGCCGTCTGCCCGGCCCGGTCGAATGGCACCCTGGATACCGGCTCACCGTGGGCGAGTTGAGGCGGCACGCGGACTACCGAGGGCAGGAGTACGCCGATCTCGGCGCCCGTATCGCGGAGAAGGGCGTGCTCGACCCCCGGATCATCGGCGATGCCGCCCGCACCGGCCGATATGAACTCCAGGACCTGAAGATGGTGTGGCACACCCTGGCCCGCTTCGGGGCGCCGGCGGGGGCGGGGACCGCGGTGGACGGGGTGGACGGCCGCGGTCAGCCGGTGGCGCGGACGAGTTGACGGATGCGACGCCTTGATGGATGTGACGCCGGACAGAACGAGACGCGGGCGGTACGGACTTCACGCGCCGAGGCGCGGGGGCCGTTCAGGCCCGGAGCCGTGCAGTCAGGAACCGTCCGGCCCGGTCCAGGGCGGCGGTCGCCTCGTCGAGGAGCGCACCGTGGGCCCGGAAGACGTGCGGTACCCCGGGGGTCACGTCGAGGGTGACCTCCACGTCCGCGCCGGCGGCTCGCCCGGCGAGGCGCACGGCGTCGTCGAGGAGGACCTCGTGGCTGCCGGCCTGGATGAGCAGGGGCGGAAGGCCGGACAGGTCCGCGAAGACGGGGCTGATCAGGCCGAGCGCGGGGTCCTGCCCCGCCGTGCAGCCGGCGACGAGGGGTTCGAGGAGTTCCCGGGACAGCAGCGGACCGGCCCCTCGCCCGGTGTCCATGGAGGGGCCGGCGAGGGTGAGGTCGACGTAGGGCGACATGACGAAGGCGGCGGCAGGGGCAGCCCGTGGTCGCGGGCGCCGACCAGGGTGGCGACGACGAGTCCACCGCCCGCCGACTCGCCCGCGAAGACGATGTCCGAGGGTGCGACACCGTCGGTCGGCAAGGCTTCGTGGACCGCCGACGCGTCGTCCACCGCCGCCGGATACGGATGTTCGGGGCGAGCCGGTACTCGACGGAGCAGGCATTGGCGGCGGTCCGGCCACCGACCTGCGCGGCCAGACCGGCGGAGCTGAGGGCGCGTCCCCCCAGGAGATAGACACCGCCGTGGAAGTAGACGACGACATGGCGGAGCTCGACTCCGTCGAAGGTGATGTCCGGGAGCGGCCGGGCCGGGTCGTTGTCACGGGCCAGCGGCTTCTTGGTCTCGGCGTGCCCGATCCGTACCACGTTCCTGCCGAACAGCGACGAGGCGCCGAGGTGGTCGGCGGGGTGGTCGGAGCAGACCAGGTGGGTCAGTCCGTTGGAGACGCCGTTGGCGGCCGCGATCTCGTCGATCGTCCGCTGGAGGTCGTGCCCGATGGTCGGGGGCGCCTCGAAGAGCACGACGCTCTCACGGGGCGTCAGGAATGCCGAGTGGTAGGTGCCGTCGGTCACCCAGTACAGGTTCTTCTCGATCCGGCCGACGTAGTGCCCCGGGAGTTGACGGCGGGACCGGGCGCGCTACGACTGTGGCCCACGGCCGCCGCGTTCAGCCGGCACGCGCTTGAGGACACGGTGCTCGGCGGGCGCATCCCGCTCAGCGCCGGGCAGGCCGTCACCGTGATGGCGGTGTCGAGCGTCGTGCCGTCGGCCGGGTGCTCGGCGCCGAGCTGCTCGCGATGCTCGTCCACCGCTACCGGCTCCACGACCACGCGGACTACCGGATCACGGTGAGGGAGACCCTCACCCTCAAGCCCGACGGCTTCACGCTCACGCTCACCCCGCGCACCTCCGCCGACCGGGTGCACCCGCCGCTGCCGGGTCCCGTCGAGGCCCCGTGACTCCCGTGGCGGAGACCGACGTTCCCGCCCGGGTCCGTCCTGGCACCGGAGCCCTCTTCCTGCACGGCAGCAACTACGGCACCTGCCGTGAGTTCGCCGCCCAACTCGCGGACGAGGCAGCAGTGTTGGGCTGCTCCGTGGAAGTCGCACCGCTGGACGCGTACGCCGACGGCCTCCCCACGGACCGTCCCGTCGTGATCACCGCCGCCTCCTACGACGGCCGCCCCACCGACGACGCCGTCGCCTTCACCGCCCGGCTGGAGGAGCACCACGACCTCAGCGACGTGACCTACGCCGTCCTCGGCGTCGGCGACCGCAACTGGGCCGTCACCTACCAGCACATGCCGACCCGCATCGACGCAGGCCTCGCCGAACTCGGCGCCACCCGTCTGACCGACCGGGCGGAGCGACCTTCGTCCAGCACCGGATCGCCGCCGAGGCGGACGAGGTGTGGGCCCTGCTGGACGCGGGCGCCAGGGTGTTCGTGTGCGGCGACGGGTCGCGCATGGCACCGGGCGTGCGGGAGGCGTTCCGTACCCTGTACCGGGACCGCACGCCCGGCGCCGACGAACCGGCCGCCGAGCAGTGGCTCAACCGACTGATGGCGGACGGGCGTTACGTCGAGGACGTGTACGCCGCCGGCTGAACGAAAGGGAGAGGTGGGCGCACGGTGACGGACTCCTGGGAGCGGGCCCGGAAGATCCTCGGCTCGGCGGGCATTCCGCCGGACCGACTCGCCCAGCTTCGTCCGATGGGCGGCGGCACCTACAACACCGTCGAGGAACTCACCCTCACCGACGGCAGCCGCTTCGTCCTCAAGACCGCCCCCACCGCTCCCGGCCTCGCCCACGAGCGCCAACTGCTCGTCTCCGAGGCCGACTTCTACGGTGCCGCCGCCAAGGCCGAAGTGGTGGCACCGCGCGTCCTGGTCCTCGACGGCGACACCCTCCTGATGACCCTCTGCCCCGGCGAACCCTGGGACCACGACTCCCTCACGGGCGGCGAAGTGGCCGTCCTGCGCACAGAGTTGGGCCGACAGCTCGCCCGCCTGCACGAGATCACCGGCCCCGGCTTCGGCTACCCCTCCGGCGCCCTGGGTCCCCTCGCCGCCGACTGGCGGACCGCATTCGCCACGCTCTACGACGCCGTCCTCGACGACGCCCGCCGCTACCGGGCCTGGCTGCCGCTCCCCGCCGACGACATCGCCCGTACGGCCCGCTCCGCCTACGCCGCCCTGGACGAGATCACCGTCCCCCGCGCCGTCCACTTCGACCTGTGGTGGGGCAACGTCCTGGTCGACCGCACCTCCGGAACGCCCCGCATCGGCGGACTCATCGACGGCGAGCGCATGTTCTGGGGCGATCCCCTCGCCGACTTCGTCTCCGTGGCGCTGCTCGGCGACATCAGGAAGGACGACGCGTTCCTCGCTGGTTACCGGGAAGCGGGCGGACGCGTCGAGTTCGACCGGTCGGCCGGCCTCCGCTACGCCCTCTACCGCAGCTACCTCTACCTGATCATGCTCACCGAGGCGGTCCCCAGGGAGTTCGGCGCGCAGGAGAACCGCTGGCGGCGCGAGCGGGTGGGCCCCGAGCTGCTCGCCGCCCTCGGAGAGATCGACGGGACGGCTTCCACCACGTAGTGTGCATTCCACCGCCCCTTAGTTCAGGGCGTGAATTAAGAGGGTGCAGGGTTCGGAGGGAGCCACATGGCGGGGCGGAACGGGCGCACGGTACGCGACCTCAGGCGGGCCAACCGCACGGCCGTGCTGCAACGGCTGTACTTCGACGGACCCCTCAGCCGCTTCGAGCTGGGTCCGGCGACCGGACTCAGCTCCGGTTCGGTGAGCAATGTCGTCGCGGACCTTGTCGCCGACGGCCTGGTCGAGGAGGCCGGCAGTGTCGACTCCGACGGCGGCCGTCCCCGCACCCTCCTCCGAGTCGCCCCGCACAGCGGTCACATGATCGGTGTCGACGTCGGCGAGACCCGGGTCCGCGTCGAGCTGTTCGACCTCGCTCTCACCGAACTCGCCCGCGCCGAACGCCCGTTGGAGCAGCAGCGGTACGAGGTCGAGGTCATCGTCGGCCACATCCGCGACGGAATAGCCGAAGTCCTCACCGCCGCCGACATCGCACCCGAACAGCTCCTCGGTGTCGGCATCGGCGTCCCCGGCATAGTCGAGCACACCCCGGACCACGGCGCCGTGGTGCACGGCCAGACCATCGGCTGGGACGCGGTCCCCCTTGAGGAACTGCTCCGTTCCACCTCCCAACTCCCCGACGCCGTCCCGTACCTCATCGACAACGGAGCCAAGACCCTCGGCCAGGCCGAGATGTGGTTCGGCGGCGGGCGCGGCGCGCGCAACGCGATCGTCGTCCTCTTCGGCTCCGGCGTCGGCGCCTGCCTCGTGACCCCCGAGGTGGAGCACGGCCGGGCGGTCGAGTGGGGGCATCTGACCGTGCGGGTGCGCGGTCGCCGCTGCCGTTGCGGGGCCCTCGGCTGCCTGGAGGCGTACGCGGGCGCCGAGTCGCTGCTCGACCGCTGGCGCGAGCAGGGCGGACGCCCGCCCGAGGGCACCGACGAGGAGACCGCGATGACCGCGCTGCTGGTCGCCGCCTATCCGGCCGAGGGTGCCGAGGCCGACCCGGTGGCGCTCGCCGTCCTGGAGGAGACCGCCGAATACCTCGGTGCGGGTCTCTCCGACCTGATCAACCTCTTCCAGCCCGAGCGCATCCTCATCGGCGGCTGGGCCGGTCTCCAGCTCGGTTCCCGCTTCCTGCCCGCCGTCCGCCACCACGCCACCGCGTACGCGCTGCGCCACCCCGCCGGACGCGTGACCATCGAGCTGGGCCTCCTCGGCCCCGACGCGGTCACCGTCGGCGCCGCGATCCTCCCGCTCGCCGACTTCTTCGCCCGCGGCGGCCGCCGGGCCGAGCCCGCACCGGAGGGCCCACCGCCCGCCTGGCGCACGGCACTTGAGGAGCGCGCCCCGCACTGAGGCGACGGGCCAGCGGGAGATGATCACCCCATGCGCGAAATCGTCCTGATGTCCGACGCCCGGGTCGCCGCCGTCCCCGTCGAGGAGTGCGGGGAGCCCCTCGTCGACGTGAGCGGCGTACTGCTGGTCGACGGCCGCAAGAACAAGGACTCCGACGGCGCGCAACTCCACCTGCGCCGGGGCGTGCTGGACCGGCTGCTCGCAGCGGAAGCGCTGTTGCCCGGTGGCCTGCGACTGCTGTTCGTGGAGGGATACCGGCCGCCGGCGCTCCAGCGCCGCTACTTCGAGAGATACGGCGACGAGCTGCGCGCCGCCAACCCGGACTGGTCCGCCGACCGGATCCGGTCGGCCGCCAGCCGCTATGTGTCGCCGCCCGAGAACGCCCCGCACACCGCCGGCGCGGCCGTCGATCTGACGCTAGCCGATGCCGACGGCCGTGAACTCGACCTGGGCACCCCGATGAACGCCAATCCGGAGCAGAGCGACGGGGCCTGCTACACCGGCGCCGGCAACATCACCGCCGGGGCCCGGGCCAACCGCGCTGTGCTGGGCAGGGCGCTCGGCGCGGTCGGACTCGTCAACTACCCCACGGAGTGGTGGCATTGGTCGTACGGTGATCGCTACTGGGCGCTGACGACCGATGCGCCCGCCGCTCTGTACGGGTCGAAGGAACTCTCGTGACGGCTTAAGCGAAGGCGTTCACACCCGTGAGTTCCGCGGACAGCTGCCACAACCGCGCCGCCTGCTCGGGGTCGGTCGCCCAGGACTTGACGCCGGAGCGCTCGTCGCCGTCGGGGGCGGGCTCCGCGATGTCGCAGTCCTCCAGGTAGACGCCGCCCATGTCGGCCAGCTGGGGCGAGGTCGCTGCCCAGACCTCGGTGGCCGCGCCCTGCTCCGGGGTCTTGAAGCCCGCGGGGTTCAGCACGTTGCCCTGCTCGTCGATCCAGCCGCGCTCGACCATCTCCGCCTTGGGGAGGTGACGCTGCAACGGTGTGATGATGCCGCCGGGGTGGAGCGAGAAGGCTCGGACGTCGCGGCCGGCGGCCAGCCTGTCGAGGTGGACCGCGAAGAGGACGTTCGCGGTCTTCGCCTGGCCGTACGCCTCCCACTTGTCGTAGCCCTGGGTCCACTGGACGTCGTCCCAGCGCATCCCGGAGAAGTGATGGGCGCGCGAGGACACCGAGACCACGCGGGCGCCGCCCGGCTCGATGGCCGGCCACAGCCGGTTCACGAGGGCGAAGTGACCGAGGTGGTTGGTGGCGAACTGCGCCTCCCAGCCGGGCCCGACCCGGGTCTCCGGGCAGGCCATGATCCCGGCGTTGTCGATCATGTAGTCGACGGTGCGGCCGGAGGCGAGGAACCGCTCGGCGAAGCCGCGCACGCTCTCCAGGTCGGCGAGGTCCAGCTCGTCCACCTCGACGCCGGGCAGCCCGGCCACGGCCTCCCGGGCGGCGTCGGGGCGTCGCGCGGGGACGACCACCCGGGCGCCCGCCCTGGTGAGCGCGCGGGTGGCCTCCAGGCCGAGCCCCGAGTAGCCGCCGGTGAGGATGGCGAGCTTCCCGCCGAGGTCGAGGCCCTCCAGGACGTCGTCGGCGGTGCTCTTCGCGTCGAATCCCGAACCGATCTTGTGCTGTGCAGTGGTCATGAGGGGAACGCTACGAATTGAAGTGCGCTCGAAGTCAAGCGGAGGAGCCGCGCGGACCCGGACATGGGGAAGCCCCGACCGCGACGGGGGAATCACGGCCGGGGCGGCCAGGTGGTGGGCGCGGAAGGCGGTCGCCTCGCGGCGAAAGGCTCCACAGGGCTTCAGCCGAACGATCTTCCCTGTGGGCGGAGGTTGAGGCCCGGGGACACTGTTCCCTCCGCACCCACGGTCTGTTCAACGGCGAACTACGGATGGGTGTTCCTGCGCCGTCCGCCGTACGCGGTGATGTGCATCACCTGCCATTGGTCCAGTCCAGCAGCTCGTCCGCGGACCAGGTCGTCAGCACCCGTTCGGCGGGCACCCCGCACTCCTCCGCCCGCGCGCAGCCGTTGATCTGCCAGTCGAGCTGACCGGGCGCGTGCGCGTCGGTGTCGACCGAGAACAGCACCCCCGCTTCGACGGCCTTACGCAGCAGCCGCCGCGGCGGGTCGAGCCGTTCCGGACGGCTGTTGATCTCCACGGCCGTGCCCGACTCGGCACACGCGGCGAACACCGCGTCCGCGTCGAACTCCGACTCCGGCCGCGCGGCGCCCCCGTCCCGCCCGATGAGCAGCCGCCCGGTGCAGTGCCCGAGGATGTCCGCGTGGGGATTCCGTACGGCGGCCACCATGCGGCGGGTCATGGCGCGGGACTCCATGCGCAGCTTGGAGTGCACGGAGACCACCACCACGTCGAGCCGCTCCAGCAGCTCCGGTTCCTGGTCCAGCGAGCCGTCCTCGAGGATGTCGCACTCGATGCCGGTGAGCAGCCGGAAGGGTGCCCAGGTCTCGTTCAGCGCGGCCACCACGTCCAGCTGCTCGCGCAGCCGCCCGGGGGACAGGCCACGGGCGACGGTCAGCCGGGGCGAGTGGTCGGTGAGCACCGCCCACTCGTGTCCGAGCCGGGCCGCCGTACGGCCCATCTCCTCGATCGGGCTGCCGCCGTCCGACCAGTCGGAGTGGAGGTGGCAGTCCCCGCGCAACAGGGCCCGCAGCTCTTCGCCGCCGGGACCGGCCGGCGCGGGGGCCTCGGCCTCCAGTTGCTCCAGATAGGCGGGGACCTGTCCGTCCAGGGCCTCGCGGGCCACCTGTGCGGTCTTCTGGCCGATGCCCTTGAGGGACTCCAGCGTCCCGGCCGCCGCGCGTTCGGCGACCTCGCCCTCGGGGAGCGCCGACAGGATTCTGGCCGCCGTACGGAAGGCGCGTACGCGGTACGTCGGGGCCAGGGACCGTTCCAGCAGGAAGGCGATCCGGTCCAGTGCCTGCACGGGATCCATCGAGCCTCCTCCCGCGAGCGGCCCCCGGCCTGGCACCTTGGACCATTCGCGACCGCGTGATGCGTTCTAGGCTCTATTGCATGACCGAAATCGCCAGCCCGCACATCTCGACCCCGCGGATCATGGTGCTCAAGGTGCAGCCCGGTACCCCGCCGTTCCGCATCGTGGAGATCGACGGGGTGATGGTCTGCGAGGCCCGAGGGATCACCGACGTCCTACAGGTCGCGGCCGTGCACGGCATCACGGTCCGCGACCTGGACGACCCGGACGTGGTCCGTTGGGTCGGCGGGGACAAACTCACCTGGCTGCCGCACTAGCCCCTACGGAATCAGCCGACCGTCCACTTCTGGTTGGCGCCGCCCGAGCAGGTCCAGATCTGCAGCGGGGTGCCGTTGGCCGAGTTGTTGCCGGTGACGTCCAGGCACTTGTTGGCCTGCGGGTTGACGATGTCGTTCGCCGAGCTGACGGCCCATTGCTGGGCGGCGCTGCCGTTGCAGTCGTAGAGCTGGACCTTGGTGCCGTCCGCGGTGCCGCCGGCGTTCACGTCCAGGCACTTGCCGAGGGCGCGGATCGTGCCGTCGGAGCCCACGGTCCACTGCTGGGCGGCGGAGCCGTTGCAGTCGTAGAGCTGTACGGCGGTGCCGTTGGCGGAGTTCGCTCCGTTGACGTCGACGCACTTGCCGGCGAGGCCCCTGATCGCCACCCCGGTGGCCGTGTCGCTCGTGGTGACGGACACCGAGTCCACCACCAGCTGAGCCGGGAACGCCGTGGCGCTGTTCGGGTCGCCCGGCCAGTCGCCGCCGACCGCCAGGTTGAGGATCAGGAAGAACGGCTTGTTGAACGCCCAGGTGTTGCCGCCCACGTCGGCGGGGGTGCGCGTCTCGTAGACGACCCCGTCGACCGACCACTTGATCGAGTTGGGCGCCCAGTCGACGGCGAACGTGTGGAAGGCGTCCGCGAAGGCCGCGCCGTTCGCCAGCGTGTAGCCGGCGCCTATCCCGTTGGCACCGGAGTAGCCGGGGCCGTGGATGGTGCCGTGGACCGTGGAGGGCTCGAAGCCGACGTTCTCCATGACGTCGATCTCCCCCGAGTTGGGCCAGCCGACCGAGCCGATGTCGGTGCCGAGCATCCAGAACGCGGGCCACATCCCCTGCCCGCGCGGGATCTTCATCCGGGCCTCGACATGTCCGTACTGCGCGCTGAACTTCCCGGAGGTGTTCAGCCGGGCCGAGGTGTACTGACAAGTGCCGTACCAGCACTGGTAGTTGGCGGGGTTCTCCTTCTTGGCCGTGATCACCAGATGGCCCTGGCCGTCCAGGGCCGCGTTGTTGGTGCCGGACGTGTAGTACTCACGCTCGTGATTGTTGACGTTGTCGCCGGTCTCCTGCGTCCACTTCGAGGAGTTGACGGCACTGCCGGCCGCTCCGTCGAAGGTGTCGGAGAACGTGACGGCGTCCGCCTGGGCGTCCGACGTGGAGGCCGCCTGCGCCGGACCGATCGCGGCGGAGGCGACCAGCGCGGCGGACAGGGCGGCGAAGAGGCATCTGCGGAGTACGCGTGTGGAGGCCACGGCATTCCCTTCTGTGCGGCGGACGTGGGGACCGACACGCCGACTGAGGTGGGGGGTGAAAGCGTCGCCTCTTGATTTAAGGAGTGAGATAAGGAGAGCGTCAATACCTTGGTACGGACCACTGGTTGAAAGTTGCGGGCCAGTAGTTGATCGTTACGACGCGGCCTTCGGCGCTTTGGGCGCCTTCGCCGCCTTCGATGTCCTTGCCGCCTTCGCGACGGGCTTCCGCGCGTGCACCGCCCGGCCGAGCCGGCGCCCCAGCAGGACCCAACCGATCAGCGCGCCCGTGGTGTTGAGGATGACGTCGTCGATGTCGAAGGCCCGCCCGGTGATCAGCGCGCCCTGCGCGAACTCCACCAGGAGCATTACGGTCGCGGTCAGCAGCAGCACCTTCAGGATGCCGCGCGCCCGTGGCGCGAACACGGGCACCAGCACCCCGAACGGGATGCCGAGCACCACGTTCCCGCCGATCTGCTTGATGGCGTCGCGCATGGCCGGCTGGTCGAGATAGGCCTTCAGGGAGCGGCCCGGGTGCAGATTGGTGTGCACGAGCGCCTTGGACGCGGGCGACGGTTCCAGCGTGAGCTTGGCCAGTACGACGGCGAACGCCACCATGAAGACGAAGCCGACCAGCATTGCCAACAGGCGTAGCGGGAGAGGGAGTCGGTGGCGCTGGGGAGGTTCGGGCTTCGACTGTCGCGGGGCGCGGGCCGCTTTCGGCCCGGCCTCGGTCTTGGGCCCGGTCCAGATGCGGCGCAGACGTGCGGCGGTACGGCCCATGCGTGAGGTCCTCCGGTCTTCAACTTCCCTGTCTGGCAGGGCGGTTACCCCCGATTCGGCGGAGGATGCCGTGACGGGCGGACGGAACCCGTGTGCGGCGCATGTGCCCGCACACGGGTTGCCGATGGCTGCTCAGGCCGCGTACGAGATGGTCACCGTGGTAAAGCCCAGCGAGCCGAGCAGGCCCTTGAGCATGTTGGTGGTGTTGGTCTCGGCGCGCGTGGTCAGACCGCTGGTCTTCGCCGCCGCGGCGATGTGCTTGGAGGCGAGCTTCTGCACGGCCTGCTCGCTGTTGGGGTTGTCGGAGAAGACGTCGCCCAGGCGGTCCAGCAGACCGCGCTGCTTGGAGACCGTGTACGAGTGGTCCGGGTCCAGCGCCGGCTTGCCGAGCGTCGCGTGCGGCAGCTTGATGCTGGCCGACGTGCGGTCGCCGTTGACCGTCACGTCCTGCTTGCCGAGCTTGCCCAGGTCGACATAGCCCTCCACGGTGCCCGCGCCGACGTACAGCGTGCGGGTACCGCGGATCGCCTCGGGCAGGAACTTGGCGTCCTTCTCCAGATCCACGACGACCTGGAAGTTGCCGGAGGCCGCGTCGTAACGGCTCATGTCCTGAATGGACTTGAGTAGCGCCGGACCCGAACGGTCGTGGGTCTCGGTGCCGAAGATGTCACGCAGTCCCGGCAGCACGGCAAGCCGGAGCCCGGCGAACAGCACGGCGATCACAACGACGACGGCGGTGAGCACCTTCGCCCAGCCCGGCATCCGCCGGGGTATACGGCTGATGGAAGTCGTCATGGGGACGGCCCTCCCTTCCTCGGTATCCGCATGCCCCCCAAATTCGCTGTCAGACCGACCCGTTGGTGGAACGGGCGCGCCGACGGGAGCGCGGAGGGCGCACAAGCGGGAAAAGTCACTGTTCCGGCGCGCCAGGGGCCCTGGTCGACCGCGCAGACAGCATTTCCCGGCCGCCTCGCCCCATGCGTCTCGTGACCTTTCCGGATCACGGTCCGCTCCATGTTGTGACACTGGCCGCGGACGCCCCGAACACGCCTCGGTGCGACCGCAGTTCACGGTCGCCGGACGGACGCGACCACCACACCCCCTCACCGTGCGTGAGCCCCGGCAGGGCCGACTCCACCTCCCGCACCCGCCGGGCAGGCAGCCCACCGGTGATCAGCCAGGAGCCGACACCCCCGGTCGTTCCCGTGAACTCGGCACGACAGGAAGCGAGTTGCGAGGTCACCGGCGCGAGCGCGTCCAGTGGGACCTCCGCCTCGAAGGCGACGTACGGCTCGTACAGCCGCGTCCCCGCCAGCCGCAGCGCCCGCCGCAGCACGACCGGGGTGAGACCCCGGAAGTCGGCGGCCGTGCTGAGCGGGCCGACGAATCCGGACCGGGTGAGGGTGACCCGGCAGTCCGTCACCGGTGCGCCGTGCAGCCCGCTGAGCAGGGTCGCGTGGACCGTGTCCTCGACGGCCTGGTGGAACGCGCGGGGGAGCGCGCCGAGTTCGGTCTCGTACGCGAAGACCCCGCCGGAGCCGCGCTCTCCCGGTTCGACGCGCAGTCCGATCGTCGCCCAGTAGCGGGTGCCGTCGCGCCACGGCAGTTCCTCGCAGGCCTCGCCGGTCCCGGCCGGGCGTTCCAGGAACCGCACCCGGCTCGGCTCGAAGTCGGCCTCGACGCCGAAGTCCTGGACGAGGGTCGCCGCGAGGACATCCTTCTGGACCTCGCCGTACAGGAGCAGCACGGTCGCCCCGGAGGCGGCGGGCCGCGCGTGCAGCAGCGGGTCCTGGTCGGCCAGCGCCAGCAGCGCCGAGCGCAGCGCCGCCGCCTGCTCGGGACAACGGGCCCGTACGACCGTCTCCAGGGTCGGCGGCGCGAACTGCGGTGCCCGCTCGGTGAGTTCACCGAGCCGGTCGCCCACCCGGATGTCCTTCGGGCCGGTCAGCGCGCCGATGTTCCCGGCGGTGAGCGGGCCGGGCCGGCCGATCACTTCGAGACGCGTGACCCGTCCGGGGACCTCGACGGCCCGGCCGTCCGCCCCGTGCCGGCGGAACGTGAGCCGCTGCTGCGGGGCCACCTCACCGTCGTAGAGCCGCAGATACGCCGTCCGTTCGCGGCCGGGGCCGGGGCGTACCGCGAACACCGTGCCTCTCGGGCTGCCCGGGCCGGCCGGTGCGGGCGGGATCAACCGGACCATGTTCTGGACGAGTTGGAGGATTCCCTGGCCGCTCAGGGCCGAGCCGAACAAGAGTGGGTGGATCGAACCGTCGGCCGTGCGGGTGGCGAGGGCCTTGCGCAGGTCGTCCGGTGTGGGCTGCGGGCCGTCGACGACCGCCGCGAGAACGGACGGGTCGACGTCGGCCAGGGACTCGGCCAGGTCCGGGTCGCCGGGCGGGCGGGGCAGCACGCGGGCGCCGGGCGTGCCGAGGCCCGTCACGTCCGTCAGCGGTACGACGTGCGGGGTCAGCCGGCGGCGGATGTCCACAACGAGGTCGTCGGCGCGGGCGCCGGCCCGGTCGATCTTGTTGACGAAGACGAGCGTGGGCAGCCGTAGCCGCCGCAGGGTCCGCAGCAGGATCCGGGTCTGCGCCTGGACGCCCTCCACGGCGGACAGCAGCAGTACCGCGCCGTCGAGCACCTCCAGGGCACGCTCGACCTCCGCGACGAAGTCCGCGTGGCCGGGGGTGTCGATCAGGTTGATCTGGGTGTCGCCGACGGTGAAGGCGGCGACGGCCGAACGGATGGTGATCCCGCGCCGTCGCTCGATCGCGCCGTCGTCCGTACGAGTGTCACCGGCGTCGACGCTGCCGAGCCGGTCGATCGCGCCGTGGTCGAACAGCAGCCGCTCGGTGAGGCTGGTCTTACCGGCGTCGACGTGGGCCAGGATTCCGATGTTCAGGGTGTGCATGCGTGGTCGAGTCCTCGAGAACCGTCGTCCAGTGGGAAGGCTGGTTGATTCCGAGGAGTCGGCGCATCTGGGGCTCCTGACATGCGGGGGAGTACGGGCGCCGCCATCATGGCGTGCAGGAGTGGGCGGCACGCAACCCGTTTTCGCGGGTCAGTAGCATGAACCACGGCCGGGAATGATCATGCGAGGAGCAGATCGTGCGAGACATCGCCGTGTTCAGCGGGAGTGCCCACCCCGAGTTGGCGAAGGAGGTCTGCGCGCATCTCGATGTACCGCTCAGCCCGACCCGGGTCAGCCGGTTCGCCAACGACTGCCTGGAGGTACAGCTCCAGGCCAACTGCCGGGAACGGGACGTCTTTCTGATCCAGCCGCTCGTCAAACCGGTTCAGGAGAACCTGGTGGAGCTGCTGTTGATGTGCGACGCGGCGCGCGGCGCCTCCGCCGGGCGGATCACCGTCGTCATGCCGCACTACTCCTACGCCCGCTCCGACAAGAAGGACGCCCCGCGCATCTCGCTCGGCGGACGGCTGGTCGCCGACCTCATGGTGGCCGCGGGCGCGAGCCGCGTCCTGGCCATGACGCTGCACTCGCCCCAGGTGCACGGCTTCTTCTCGGTGCCCGTCGACCATCTGCACGCGCTGCGCGAACTCGCCGCGCACTTCCGGCAGTACGACCTCTCCCGCACCACCGTCGTCTCCCCCGACCTCGGCAACGCCAAGGAGGCCGCCGCGTTCGCCCGGCTGATCGGCGCCCAGGTGGCGGCCGGCGCCAAGCAGCGGTACGCGGACGACCGGGTCGTCATCAGCTCCGTCATCGGCGACATCGCCGACCGGGACGTCATCGTCCTGGACGACGAGATCGCCAAGGGCAGCACCGTGCTCGAACTCCTGGACCGGCTACGGGACTTGGGCCCGCGCTCGATCCGGGTCGCCTGCACCCACGGCCTGTTCGCGGCGGGCGCGCTCAAGCGGATCGGCGAGCAGCCCGACGTGCTGGAGATCGTCTGTACCAACACCGTGCCCGTGCCCGAGGAGGAGCGCACCGAGAAGCTGCGCATCCTGTCCATCGCCCCGGCGCTCGCCGAGGCCGTGCGTCGCATTCACAACGGTGAGTCCGTCAGCGCCCTGTTCGACGCGCCGCCGAACGAATAGACATGAGGGGACGGAGCAACGCTCGGCAGCACCGAGGTGATCAGGAGGACTCGCCGTGGCGAAGGCGAAGTTCGAGCGGACCAAACCCCATGTGAACGTCGGCACCATCGGTCACATCGACCACGGCAAGACCACTCTCACAGCGGCCATCACGAAGGTGCTGCACGACCGGTTTCCCGACCTCAACCCCTTCACGCCGTTCGACCAGATCGACAAGGCGCCCGAGGAGCGGCAGCGCGGCATCACGATCTCGATCGCCCATGTCGAGTACCAGACCGAACGCCGGCACTACGCGCACGTCGACTGCCCCGGGCACGCCGACTACATCAAGAACATGATCACCGGCGCGGCTCAGATGGACGGCGCGATCCTGGTCGTCGCGGCCACCGACGGACCCATGCCGCAGACCAAGGAACACGTGCTGCTGGCCCGGCAGGTCGGTGTGCCGTACATCGTCGTCGCCCTCAACAAGACGGACATGGTCGACGACGAGGAGATCCTGGAACTGGTCGAGCTGGAGGTGCGGGAACTGCTCACCGAGTACGAGTTCCCCGGCGACGACCTCCCGGTGGTCAAGGTGTCCGCGCTCAAGGCCCTCGAAGGGGACCCCGAGTGGACCGCCTCGATCCTCGAACTCCTCGACGCAGTCGACGAGTTCGTGCCCCAGCCGGTGCGGGACGTGGACCGGCCGTTCCTGCTGCCGATCGAGGACGTCTTCACCATCACCGGGCGCGGCACGGTGGTCACCGGCCGGATCGAGCGCGGGGTGCTGAAGGTCAACAACGAGGTGGAGATCATCGGCATCCACCCGCAGAAGACGAGGACGACCGTCACCGGTATCGAGATGTTCCGCAAACTCCTCGACGAGGGCCGGGCCGGCGAGAACGTCGGACTGCTGCTGCGCGGGGTGAAGCGCGAGGACGTGGAGCGCGGCCAGGTCGTCATCAAGCCCGGATCGGTCACCCCGCACGTGGAGTTCGAGGCCCGCGCCTACATCCTCTCCAAGGACGAGGGCGGCCGGCACACGCCCTTCTTCCACAACTACCGGCCGCAGTTCTACTTCCGCACGACGGACGTGACCGGTGTGGTGACCCTGCCCAAGGGCACCGAGATGGTCATGCCGGGCGACAACACGACCATGCACGTCGAGCTGATCCAGCCCATCGCGATGGAGGAGGGGTTGAAGTTCGCGATCCGGGAGGGCGGCCGGACGGTGGGTGCCGGTCAGGTCACCAGGATCGTGAAATAACCCCTGTCGTCACAACGTGCCGGACGTGGCCTCGGGCTGCCCCAGGGCCGCGTCCAGCGTCGGCTGCGGCGGTAACAGCCGGCTCAGACCGGTGACCCGCAGGATGCGCAGGGTCAGCGGGTGGGTGCAGACCAGATGCAGCCTGCCGTCCCGCTCCAGCAGCCGCTGCCGTGCCCGGTACAGCGGGCGCAGCCCCGAGCAGTCGAAGAACTCGACCTGCCTCAGATCGATCACGATCCGCGCGTCCGGCCACCCCGTCACCCGGTCCAGGGACGGGAGGATCTCCATCGCCGCGACGATGTCGATCTCCCCGCGGAACTCCAGGACCGTGAACCCACGGTCCTGGTGGATACGCAGATGCCGGGTGAGCGGCGCGGGTTCCTGCTGCACGACCACATCCCCTCCAACCGGCCCTCGGTGAAGCGGGGTTGAGCACAAAACCGTTCCCCGCCCTGAAAGTTACCCTCGATGGAGTGAATTTGAGCATGTTCGATTGACATATGTCTTCGAATCGAGCCAGAGCTTTCTGAGATGTTCGGTGCGGGCCTACGACAACGCGTGCCAGGCCTTGGAAAGCGCCTGGCGGAACTGCTCGCTCTGATGCGCTGTGAGCTCGCGCACCATCCGCTCCTCCAGCTCCCGCACCGGCCCGGCGCAGCCGGTCAGCAGCTCGCGCCCCGCGTCGGTCAGCAGGATCAGCAGCTCGCGCCGGCTGCGCGGATTTCGCTCGCGGCGGATCAGTCCGCGTCCCTCCAGTGAGCGGACCAGATCGGCGATGGACTGCGCGGTGACGAAGGAATCGCGGGCCAGTTGTGCCGCCGACAGGCCGTCGTGTCGCTCCAGGACCGTGAGCGCGGTGTACTGGAGTGCGGTGACACCATATGGCCTGACCAGCTCGTCCAGGCGTGAGCGGACGACCAGCTCCACCTGCTTGACCATGTACAGCAGGGACGGGAGCGTCTTCGTCGCTTGGGCGCCAACCAGGGATTCAGCCATGGATTCACCCTAGAGCATTGACAGGAAACCTGTCTGTAATGAGACTGCGGACCAGACGAGCAACCAACAGGAATCCTGTTGATTGAAATCTTGGCAACGATGCTGAGGAGTGGCGATGACCGCCTTCGAGATCGAACCCGGCCGCCTGTTCGTCGGGGGGCAGTGGCGCGAGGCCGCCGACGGAGCGCGCACCGAGGTGGTCGACCCGTCCCGGGGTCGGGTCGTCACCACGGTCGCCGAGGCGGGCCCCGCCGACGTGGACGCGGCCGTCCGCGCCGCCCGCGAGGCCTTCGACAGTGGCCGCTGGTCCGGCCTCAGCGGTCGTGAACGCGGCCGGATCCTGCACCGCGTCGCCGAACTCATCCGCGAGAACGCGGACGAACTCGCCCGGCTGGAGAGCCTCGACGTAGGCAAGCCCATCACCCTGTGCCACGCCGTCGACGTCACGAACGCGGCCAACGACTACGAGCACTACGCCGCCCTGGCCTTCTCCCTGGACGGCTCGACCCGCGACACCCCGCTCAACGCCCTCGCCTACACCAAGCGCGAGCCGCTGGGCGTGGTCGCCGCGATCACCCCCTTCAACTTCCCCCTGATCCTTGCCGGTTCGAAGCTCGCCCCCGCCCTCGCGGCCGGCAACACCGTGGTCCACAAGCCCGCCGACGAGACCCCGCTCAGCGCCCTCTACATGGCCGGACTGCTCCAGCGGGCCGGTGTCCCGGACGGTGTCGTCAACGTCGTCACCGGCTCGGGACCGGTCGCCGGAGAGGCCCTCCTGCGGCACGCGGGCGTCGACAAGATCGCGTTCACCGGCTCCACCGCCGTCGGCCGGCACGCCGCGAGTATCGCCGGCGAGAACCTCAAGCCCGTGACCATGGAGCTCGGCGGCAACGCGGCCCACATCGTCTTCGAGGACGCCGACCTGGAGAAGGCCGTCGGCGCGGTCATCAAGGGCTTCGTCTTCAACACCGGCCAGTTCTGCATGGGCGGCCCCCGCCTGCTGGTGGCCCGCCCCGTCTACAGCACCCTCCTCAACATCCTCGCCGACGCCGTCCCCGGCGTACCGCTCGGCGACCCCCGGCTGCCCGAGACCGTTGTCGGCCCGATGGCGGGGGAGAAGCATCTGCGCAAGGTCGAGGAATACGTCGACCTCGCCCGCAAGGAGGGCGCCCGCATCGTCTGCGGCGGCGAACGCCTCGACCTCGACGGCGGCTACTACTACAAGCCCACCGTCATCGCCGACCTCACCAACGACTCCCGGGTGATCCAGGAGGAGATCTTCGGCCCGGTCCTCACCGTGCAGCCCTTCGACACCGAGGACGAGGCCGTCGAACTCGCCAACTCCACGCCCTACGGCCTGGCTTCCGGCGTCCAGACCGGCAACCTGGCCCGCGCCCACCGCATCGCGGACCGCCTCCAGGCGGGCATCGTCTGGATCAATGACTGGGCGATGCTCGACCCCAACGTCCCCTTCGGCGGCGTCAAGGACTCCGGCTTCGGCCGCGAGTACGGCCCCGAAGGCCTGGCCGCCTACACCCGGACCAAGTCCGTCGTCGTCTCGCTCGACTGACCCGGCCCACCAAGGAGTTTCTGCGATGTCCACCATCACGCGCGCGGCCGTCGTCGAGTCGGGCGGCGCACCCTTCACACTCACCGACGTCGAGCTGGCCGAGCCCGGCCCGCACGAGGCGTTGGTCCGGGTCGTCGCAACAGGCCTGTGCCACACCGACCTTGGCGTGGCGAGCGGCGGACTGCCCTTTCCGCTCCCGGGAGTTCTCGGTCACGAGGGCGCCGGTGTCGTCGAGGAGGTCGGCTCCGCCGTCACCGGTGTCGCACCCGGCGACCATGTCGTGCTGTCCTTCACGTCCTGCGGCGACTGCCGCAACTGCCAGGGCGGACACCCCGCCTACTGCGCGACCTGGCTCCCGCTGAACCTCATCGGCGGTCGCCGCGCCGACGGCAGCAGCACCATCAGCCGGGACGGTGAGCCGCTCGGCGGCCACTTCTTCGGTCAATCGTCGTTCGCGGAGCGGGCGTTGGTCGACGAGCGCAGCCTCGTCAAGGTCGACCCGGAGGTGCCGCTGGAGTCGATCGCCCCGCTGGGCTGCGGGGTCCAGACAGGGGTCGGCGCCGTCTGGAACGTCCTCAAGCCCCGGCTCGGTGACACGGTCGTGGTGCTCGGCGCCGGGGCGGTCGGCCTTTCGGCGGTGATGGCGGCCGCGCTGACCCCGGCCACCCGGATCATCGCCGTCGACAAGGTCGCCGAACGCCTCTCGCTGGCAAAGGAGTTGGGTGCCACCCACACCGTCAACGCCGGTGAGGCCGACCTCGGCGAGACCCTCGCGGTGCTGACCGACGGACAGGGCGCCGACGGCATCGTGGAGACCACCGGCAGTGTCGCCGTCCTCCGTCAGGGCGCGGACGCCCTCGCCGCCCGGGGCACCCTGGTCGTCGTGGGAGCGCCGCCGTTCGGCAGTGAAGTCGCCCTGGACGTCAACGGGTTGATCCCCGGCAAGCGCATCGAGGGCCTCACCCTCGGGGACAGCGAGACGCAGAGTTTCATCCCCGCCCTCGTGCGGCTGGTGAAGGCGGGGCGGCTCCCGCTGCACCGCCTGATCACCACGTATCCGTTCGCGGACATCGACCAGGCGGTGCGGGACATGAGCGCGGGCAAGACGATCAAGCCCGTGCTCACCTTCTGACCTGCTCAGTCGACCGTCAGCACCAGCTTGCCCGAAGTCCGGCCGGTGCCGCCGAGCCTGTGTGCCTCGGCGGCCTCGGCCAGCGGGAACGCCCCGGCGATCGTCGCGCGCAGCTTCCCCGCCTCGACGAGCTCCGCGACGGCCTCCATGTCGGCGCGGTCGGCGTCGACGAGCATCCGGACCGCGCGCACACCGAGCCGCTCGGCCTCCTCGGGGAACTCCGCCGTACCGATCGGAATGATCGACACCACGACCCCGCCCGGACGCAGCACCCGCAGCGACTTGAGCGCGGTCTCGCCGCCGACCGTGTCGAGGACCACGTCCACGTCCTTCACCGCATCGGCGAAGTCGGTCTCCCGGTAGTCGATCGCCTCGTCGACGCCCAGCTCGCGCAGGAAGCCGTGCTTGCCCGCGCTCGCCGTACCGATCACATATGCGCCGCGCGCCTTGGCGATCTGCACGGCCACATGCCCGACCCCGCCGGCCGCCGCGTGGACCAGCACCCGCCGGCCCGGCTGGACGTCCGCGTTCTCCACCAGCGCCTGCCATGCGGTCAGCGAGACCAGGGGCAGCGCGCCCGCCTGGACGTGGTCGATCGCGGCCGGCTTGTGGACGAAGGAGCGGGCCGGAGCGGCGACGTACTCGGCGTGCGAGCCGTGGCCCCACGGGTAGGACAGCATCCCGAAGACCTCGTCGCCGGCCTTGAAACGGGCGACACCGACACCGACGGCCTCGACGACGCCCGAGACGTCCCAGCCGAGGACGAACGGGGGCTCGCCGAGGAATCCGCCGGTCTTCCGGTGCTTCCAGTCGGTGGGGTTGAGCCCGGCCGCCCGCACCTTGATCAGGATCTCGTTGGCGCGCGGCGCGGGCCGCTCGATCTCCGCGACTTCGAGGACCTCGGGACCGCCGAGGACGTGCTGCGTGATGACGCGCATGGTGTTCACAGTGCTCATGTTCATTGAGCTTGCCGGGTCCCGCACGACAAGAAAATGGCACGATGGCCAACCTTCGATAGAATCGTGCCATGCAGCATGTGGAACGGGTCGTGGTCCTGGCGCTCGACGGCGTCTACCCCTTCGAGCTGGGCATCCCCAGCCGGATCTTCGGCGCCGCCGACGGCCGCTACGAGGTGCTGACCTGTACGGTCGACGGCCGTCCGGTGCGCACCAGCGCCGACTTCTCGGTCGCGGTGGAGCACGGGCCGGAGATCCTCGAAACGGCGGACACGGTCGTGGTCGCCTCCATGGCGACCCTGCGCATCCCCGAGGGACTGCCCGCCGGGATCGCCGACGCCCTCGCCCGGATCCGCCCCGACGCCCGCATCGTCTCCATCTGCACGGCCGCCTTCGTGCTCGCCGCCGCCGGACTCCTCGACGGCCGCCGCGCCACCACCCACTGGCAGGTCGTCGACCGCTTCCGGGCCCTGTATCCCCAGGTCGACCTGGACCCCGACGTGCTCTTCGTGCAGGACGGCCGGATCCTCACCTCCGCCGGCGCGGCCTCCGGAGTCGACATCTGCCTGCACATCGTGCGCACCGACCACGGCAGCGAACTCGCCAACACCGTCGCCCGCCGCTGTGTCGTCCCGCCGTTCCGCGACGGCGGCCAGGCCCAGTACATCCAGCAGCCGGTGCCGGACTCCGGCGCCACGAGCACGGCCGCCACCCGCGACTGGGCCCTGACCCGCCTCGACGAACCCCTCGCCCTGAACGACCTGGCCCGCCACGCCGGAATGAGCCTGCGCACCTTCGCCCGCCGCTTCAACGACGAGGTGGGCCTCAGCCCCGGCCGCTGGCTGATCCAGCAGCGGGTCGCCCGCGCCCGCGACCTGCTGGAGGCCAGTGACCTGTCGGTCGACCAGATCGCCGGCCGCGTCGGCTTCGCGACCGGCGCGTCCCTGCGCCAGCATCTGCACGCGGCGATCGGGGTCTCGCCGCAGGCCTACCGGCGTACGTTCCAGGAAGCCCGCTGAATCCCAACGTTTCGGGTCGACCGTGCGTCGTAGGAACAAGACGTGAGGGGGCAGGGCATGCGCAGTGGGCTCGGGGCGGTGGCCGTGCTGGTGGCGGCGACCGCGGTGGGATGTGGCACCAAGGGCGGGGGAGACGTCGTGGTCGCGGGCACACCGCCGGCCACGCCCTACGACGGACCGCTGTACGTGGCGGCCGCCGGTTCCGACAAGCCGGGTGCGGCCGGCCGGGCGCTGGAGTGCGACGGGGCGAGGTACGCGGGCGGCGGCGCCGACGCGTGGAGCAAGGGCGACGGCGGCAAGACACCTGAGGGCGGCCTGCGGACGTACTTCGACATCGAGCAGCCGGACGTCCCGCGCACGGGCTATCGCGTCGAGCGCAAGGAGAGCGGGCGCGTCCTGTTCTCCTACGACGTCGACGGCCGCACCAAGGTCGCCGTCGTCGTCGCCAAGGACCAGAAGAACAGGCCTGGTTGGGGCCCGGAGACCAGCGCCTCCTGCGACCCGGCGGAATTCCCGGCGAGCTTCACCAAGGCGCACGGGTACGAGATCTGGACCGACACGCACGGGAAGCGCGTGCCGACGACGGTGGTGAGCAGCTCGGTCGGGGCCGCGCACTGCGACTGGCAGAAGGCGCACTTCCTGCAGACCGGCAAGGGCGCGAAGGGCAGGCTGTACGCCCGCGATCCGGACAAGGTGCTCCCGGCCGGGATGCTCACCGCCCCCTACGACGGCGACGTCTCCATGCCCGCGACCGCCCGTGATACCGGATACCGTTACCAGGACTGGGAGTTGTGGCTCGCGGCCGACGCGTCGAAGGCCTACGTCCGCACACCGGACGGCGTGGAGGCCTGGCCGTCGGTGAAGGACGGGCAGGCCTGTCTGTGAGCTGTCGTCACCGGCTCATGTGCAGGGCGACCAGCAACTGCCATACCTGGTCGGCGATTTCCTCCGGCGTGCCCTCCAACAGGCCGTGCAGCCAGTCGGCCAAAACACCGCCGAAGGTCCCGGCGACCGCCGAGGCGACCAGCGGGGCGTCCGCCGCACCCGCGAGTTCACGCTCACGGAGGCTGTAGGCGCGCAGGTCCCGGTGCAGCACCCGGCCGAGCGGACCACCGCCGCCCGGGCTCAACAGGGTGCGGTACAGGGCCGCGTGCGGGAGCAGACCGGCGAAGAACTCCGGCAGCGCGGGCGGCGCGTGCACAGGGTCGGGCCGCCCGCGCCAGGCGTGCAGCGCCTCCACCGCGTCCCGTACGACGTCCGCGCAGGCGTCGACCGCGAGCGCCTCCAGGCCGTCGTAGTGGACGTAGAACGTGGCCCGGCCGACGCCGGCCCGGCGCACCAGGGCGGCGACGCCGACCTCCTCCAGGGGGTGTTCGGTGCACTCGTCGAGGAGGGCCCGGCGCAGCCGTGCCCGGGTGCGGGCGGCCCGCGGGTCCTCGGGCTCGGCGCGGCTCACCGCGCGATCAGTACGGCGGCCAGGGCCAGCGCGCCGGGAAGCGCCTGCGCGAACAGGATGCGCCGGTTCGCCGTCACCGTGCCGTAGACGCCCGCGACCACGACACAGCTCAGGAAGAACACCTGGGCGCGGAAACCGGTCGGGTCGGCGGCGATCAGACCCCAGATCAGACCGGCGGCGAGGAAGCCGTTGTACAGCCCCTGGTTGGCGGCCAACGGCGCGGTGGCTCTCGCCATTTCGGGATCGAAGCCGTGCAGGCCGCGCCCGGGCTTCTTCTCCCACAGGAACATCTCCAGCACCAGGATGTACAGATGCAGCGCGGCCACCAGGCCCACCAGCACGTTCGCGAGCGTCTCCACGATCAGCCGACCCTTCGTCGTAATGGACAGGTGTCCACTATAGCTGGACACCTGTCTATGAACGACCACTCCGGTCAGGCCCCGTCGGCCGCGTACACCTCCGCCCCTCCCACATAGGTGAGCGCCACCCGCGTCCGTGCGATCTCCTCCGGCGGAACGGCGAACGGATCACGGTCCAGGACCACCAGATCCGCCAACGCCCCCGCCGCCACCCGGCCGGTGTCGTCCAGATGGTTCGCATACGCCGAACCCGCGGTGTACGCGGTGAGCGCCTCGGCGAGCCCGATGCGCTCGCCGGGCAGGAACACCGGCCCGGCGCTTCCGGGTTCGACCCGGTTGACCGCGACATGGATGCCCTGCAGCGGATCGGGACTGCTGACCGGCCAGTCGCTGCCCGCCGCGAGCGTGGCCCCGGACCGCAGCAGCGCCCCGAACGGGTACTGCCGCAGGGCGCGTTCGGGTCCGAGGAACGGAATCGTCAGCTCGTCCATCTGCGGTTCGTGCGCCGCCCACAGGGGCTGGATGTTCGCGACCGCGCCGAGCCGCGCGAACCGCGCCACGTCGTCCGGGTGCACCACCTGGAGGTGCGCGAGATGCGGCCGGGTGTCGCTCGTCCCGTTCGCCTCCCGTGCCGCCTCGACCGCGTCCAGCGCGTTCCGTACGGCCCGGTCGCCCAGCGCGTGGAAGTGGCACTGGAAACCGAGCGCGTCCAACTCGGTCACATACTTGGGCAGTTGGCCCGGGTCGATGAAGCTGGTGCCCCGGTTTCCCGTGGCGCAGCCGCACTTGTCCAGGTAGGGGTCGAGCAGGGCGGCGGTACCGGTCTCGGCGACCCCGTCCAGCATCAGCTTCACACTGCCCGCGCGGAACCGGCCTTGGCTCAACGCGGCCCTCCGCTCGGCGAGTTCGGGGATCTGCTCGGCCCCGCGCTCCCGGTCCCACCACAGCGCGCCGACCACGCGCGCGGTGAGCGAACCGTCGCGGGCGGCGGTCACATACGCGTCCGACGGATCGTCCATCCCCGCGAACTTCCCCACGATCGCGTCCTGCCAGGCCGTGATGCCGAGCGCGTGCAGATGCCGCTGGGCGTGCAGCAGCGCGGCCAGCCGGTCGCCCGGGGTGGTCGGGGGCGTGAACCTGCCGACCAGCTGCATCGCCCCCTCCTGGAGCGTCCCGGCCGGTTCGCCCGACGCGTCCCGCTCGATCCGCCCGTCCGCCGGATCGGGCGTGTCCCGCGTGATGCCCGCCAGCTCCAGGGCCCGGCTGTTGACCCACGCGCCGTGATGGTCGCGGTTGGGCAGATACACCGGCCGGTCCGGTACGACCGAGTCCAGCAGCTCCTTCGCCGGCGTACCGCCCTCGAACGCCTCCATCGACCACCCGCCGCCGGTGATCCACTCCCGCTCGGGATGCGCGTCTGCATAGGCGCGCACGGCGGCGAGCGTGTCGGCCGCGGTCCTGGTTCCCGTCAAGTCGCACTGCGTCAGCTCAAGCCCCGCCGGCACCGGATGCACATGCGCGTCCTGGAACCCGGGCAGCAGCAACCGCCCCGCCAGATCGACGACTTGAGTGCCCGGCCCGGCGAGGTCGTGCACCTCGGCATGTCCTACGGCCGTGATGCGGTCGCCGGTGACGGCCACGGCGGTCGCCGTGCGGCCCTCGGGGGTGAGGACGGGGCCGTTGGTGAAGAGGAGGTCTGCGTGCATGGTCCGTTTCCTTGCAGGGGTCAGGAAGAAGTGGCGAGCAGCTGCGGGGCGTCGGCGTCGGTACCCTCCCCGGACGTGAAGTAGGGCGACCTGCGTATCCACTTCGCCCAGGCGGCGGCCACGAAACCCGACACGATCATCGCGGCCGGGGTGAGCAGCAGGAACCAGCCGTTGTCCGCGCTGACTTCGAGGTGGTCGGTGGAGGTGTAGAAGGACCAGGCGAGGTAACCGCCGAGCCCCAGCAGGGCCAGGGCGCTCAGCGTGGGCAGCACCACCGCGCGGATGCCCTGCCGCCAGTTCTCCCGGAGGAGGGAGCGGAAGCGCACGGCGGCCGCGAGGGCGGTGAGCGCGTAGGAGAGGGCGACGACGATGCCCACGGCGTTCACCGTCGCCATGATCATGTCGGCGAGGCGGGGTATCACCAGCGCCAGCGCGGCAACCGCTGTCGCCAGCGCGCCGATCAGCAGGGTGCCGAGGGCCGGGGTGCCGTAGCGGGAGCTGACCTTCGACCAGACCGGGCCGAGCGTACGGTCCCGGCTCATCGCGAACATGCCCCGGGCGGTGGGGATCACGCCGGCCTGGAGGGAGGCGACCGCCGAGAACATCAGGGCCACCAGCGGTAGCGCGGCCAGCGGCCGGGACGCGAGCCGGTCGCCGAAGTACGCCAGTCCCTGGGCGCCGTGGCCCGCCAACTCCCCCTCGGACAACACCCGTTGGAAGGCGATCGAGCCGAGCAGGAACAGGCCCAGCATCGTCACCAGGGTGATCAGCCCGGCCCGGGACGCGTCACGGGGGTCGCGCACCTCCTCGTTCACGGTGAACGCGGCCTCGAATCCCCAGTAGCAGAACACCGAGAGGAGCAGGCCCTGGGCGAGCGCCGACGCGGAGGGGATGGCGAAGGGGTCGAACCAGCTGAGGCTGAAGGAGTGCGGGCCGGTGACGATGCCGTAGCCGCAGAAGCCGAGCAGGACGACGTACTCGAAGATCAGCAGTCCGGTCTGGAGGCGGGCGGCGGTGCGGACGCCGGTGACGGCGGTCAGGGTGACGGCGATCAGGACGACGACGCCGACGGTGGTGGTCTGGGCCGTCGAGCCCGGATCGAGGGCGAGGCCGCCCACCGCGTGCACCCCGGCCTCCCCGGCGAACTGGATCATCGCCGAGCCGGTGACCGCCGTCGTGTACGCGAGGAACGCGATCGTCGCGACGATGTTCACCCAGCCGACCAGGAAACCGAGCCACGGGGTGAGTGAACGGCCCACCCACACATAGCCGTTGCCCGCGTTCGGTTCGACCTTGTTGAGGCGGGAGTAGGCGCCCGCGATGCCCAGGATCGGCAGGAACGCCAGCAGCATGATGGCCGGCAGATGCAGCCCGACCACCCCGGCGGTCACGCCCAGTCCGATGCCGATGCTGGTGGTCGCGGCGGTGCTGGACGCGGCGATGGCGACGCCGTCCAGCAGCCCGAGGGACTTGCGCAGGGCGGGCCCCGACGGGGGTGGCGTGTCGATCATGGCGTGCTCTCCGCTCGCACCGGGGGGCCCGGACGGCCCCGGTGAACGCACATGAAACTGCGCGGGCCCTTAACAGGTCAACGGTGTTGTCATAAGGTGCGGACACCCGGAACCGAGCAGCGAGGAGGTGCCGGATGAGCGACCGTGTCGTCCCGGCGGCCGACCGGCGGCGCAGACGTCCCACCAAGCAGGGCGTGGTCCTGTCCGGGGAACTGATCGTCGAGACGGCCCTCAGACTGATCGAGGAACACGGCGCCGAGGCCCTCTCGGTACGCCGCCTCGGCCGCGCCCTGGGCGCCGACCCCAGCTCCCTGTACCGCTACTTCAGGCACACCGACGACCTGATGCTGGCCGTCGCCGACGAACTGATCGGCCGCACGCTGCGCACCTGGCATCCCACCGGCGACTGGCTGGCCGACCTGCGTGACCTGGGCCTGCGCATGCACGCGGGCGCGCTCGCACATCCGAGGGCGGCGATGCTCAGCTCGTACCGGGTGACCGGGCGGGTGTACGAGATCCAGGCCGTGGAGACGATCCTCGGAGTGCTGCGCGGGGCCGGTTTCCCCGACGCCGACGCGGCGCGGATCTACCACGCCTACGTCGACCAGGCCCTCGCCTTCGGCGCTCTCGACTCCGCGAACACGGCGCTGCCGAAACCGGCCCGCGACGCGGAGGCAGCCGTATGGCAGGCGACGTACGCCCGGCTGCCCGCCGACACGCACCCGCACATCGCGGCCACGGCCCGCCATCTCGTGGCCACCATGCGGCACAGCTCCTACCCGGCGGCCCAGGACCTGCTGCTGAGCGCGGCGGCGGCGCGGCTCGCGGAGATCCGGGCCGGGGAGCGGGCGCTGCCTACGAGGAGCCTTGGGCGAAGTCCGTCGTCGTGAACGTGGCCCGGTCCCCGGAGGTCGTGCCGTCCGTGATCCACCAGCGGGTGGCGGGCTCGCCGTAGTAGCCGAACTTGGCGTCGGCGCCCCAGTTCAGGATCAGTTCGTCCTTGCCGTCCCTGTCGAAGTCGGCGGCTCCCACGGGCCGGGCGTGGCGCCACTTCGCGGGGATCCGCCGGCCGTCCGTCGTGGCGGGTCCGTCGCGCAGGACCGTGGTCCGCCCGGTGTCGTCGATGAGTGTGGCGCCCGTGTGCGTGGCGACGAGGATGCCGTCCCGGCCGTCGCCGTCCGGGTCGGCGGACGCATAGCCGCCCGGCCCGTAGTCGGTGCGCGCGGACCCCGGTGCCTCGGGCAGGCGGTATGTCACCGGTGCGCCGCCGTCGCCCGGACGCACGGCGAGCGAGCCGTCGACCTCGGCCGGCTCGGTCTCGTAGCCGGGTTCGTCGTTACGGCTGCCGTCGTCGCCCACGGCCACATCGCGCTGCCCGTCGCCGTCGAAGTCGCCGAACACGTGGGCGTTTCCGCTCCTCAACCGACGCCCGGACCCCGAGAGTCGGGCACCCCGCCGGGCCGTGAAGAGCGTGTTGCCGGACTGCTCGCCGTCGCTCACCGCGTGCAGCAGCAGCGAGGTCGCGCGGGGAGCGCCGGACGGGTCGACGGCGTCGGCGATCAGTTCGCCGTCCACCCAGGGGAGGCTCGTGTCGGTGCGCTCGGGCGCGCCCGAGCGCGTGAACGGGCCGTAGAGCACCACCAGGGAGGAGTGGTTGTACGCGAGCCGGCGAGGTCGTGGTGCCCGTCCCCGTCGAAGTCGCCGCGCACCAGCGAGCGGAGGCGCAATCTGCTTGCGCTCTGCGGCAGTTGAACCGGTGTGGCGGAGGCCTTCGGGGTGGACCCGCCCCAGCTGACGTACGGGACGGTACGCGCCGTGACAACGTTGCCGTCCGACACCGTCGAGCCCTGGACGGACGTGACGAAGTCGGGGAAGCCGTAGCCGTCCAGATCGGCGGTCGTGACGTTCGCTGCGGACACCGAGTCCTTCGCCGCCGACAGTTGCTTGCCCGGTGCGGGCAGGCCCAGGTCGCCGCGCCCGAGGACCGTGCGCGTCGACGGGTCGAGCCCCTTGGCCGACCCGTGGACCACACCGACCCGTTCGTCGAGGGTGTCCTCCCCGGCACCGTGGACCGCGACCGGCACCACGAGGTCGTGATGTCCGTCGCCGTTGATGTCGTCGGGATCCCTGGAACCCTTTCCCGGAGCGGGAGTTCGGCTCGCGGCGGCCGTGCTCGGTCCGCGCGGGGAGGACGACGGTTCACGGGAGGCGGCGCCGTCACCGCTTCCGCAGCCGCTCAACGGAGCCAGCGCGGTGCAGACGGCGGGGGTCACTACGGCGAGACGCGGCTTCATCCGCCCCACTCTCGCATCCCTTGTCACACCCGAACCAGGGGAGCCGTGCGGTCGTTGCGCTTTCGTTGATCGCGGCCGACCGTCGGCTTCGTCGGCATCAACCGGCCGAACGGGGATACCCGTTGGGTGCGTGGCAACCGGACTCGACGCTTGCGCGCCTGAATTCTCGGAGGAACCATGGCACTCGTGAACGCAAGCTTCGTGGTGCTCGACGCGGTCGAGCCGGAGAAGCTCGCCGTGTTCTACACGGAGTTGCTCGACGGCGAACAGACGGACATCTCGCTCGACCAGGTGGAGATCAGGGGCGCCGACGGCACCCGGCTGGCGTTCCGCCGCGACGCCGGCGCCATCCCACCGAGCTGGCCCCGCGCCGAGAACAACCAGCAGGTCCACCTGGACTTCCTGGTGGAGGACCTGGACGAGGCGGAGCGCAGGGTTATCGGCCTCGGAGGACGCGCGCTGGAGACGAAGGACATGCCGGGCCCGTACGAGGAGCGCGTGTACGCGGACCCGGCCGGCCACTCCTTCACCCTGCGCCCGGTGCCGGCCACGACGTCCGAATAGGGCTGAGGCCCCTCAACGCCCTTACTCCCGGCCGCTCTTGTCCTTCGACGGCCAGACACCGGTCGAACGCTCGATGGCCTTCGCGCCGGTACGGTCCGCCGCGCTGCGTGCCACCGCGAACAGGGCGCCCTGGAGGGCGGCGGCCAACAGGATCTCGCCCCAGCCGCGGTCCCGGTCCAGCGGGTCGGGGGCGTCCTCCTCGTGCCGTATCGCCTTCCACGTGGCGCGGAAGGCGCGACCCGCTAGCGCGCCGCTCACCAGACCCAGGACGAGGCCGACGGGCTGGTAGACGAGGGGGAGCTTCTTCTTCTTGTTCTTGGCCACGGGGGTCTCCTTCTGCGGACGAGCCGGTCGGCACCCCGACGGTGCCATTGAAACCGGGGCTTCGGTAGAGGGTGTGAGTACCGCCCTCAGGGGCAGTCGGCGTAGATGAGCGACACAGTGACCGACCATGGATCCGACCGTACGACGGAACAGGAATCCGACGGTGCCACGGACCGGAGGACCCGGGTCACCGTCCTCGTCGCCCTCGCCGCCAACCTGGTGATCGCGGCCGCCAAGGCCGTCGGTGGTCTGGTCGCGGGATCGCCCGCGCTGCTCTCGGAGGCCGCGCACTCGGTGGCCGACAGTCTCAACGAGGTCTTCCTCCTCGCCGCCCTGCGCCGCAGTCGTCGCCCCGCCGACCAGCGGCATCCCTTCGGCTACGGCAAGGAGCGGTTCTTCTGGTCGCTGCTCGCCGCCGTCGGGATCTTCGTCATGGGCGCCTGCTTCTCCGTGTTCCAGGGCATGGAGGCCCTGCGCAACGGCGCGGAGGAGACGTCCACCGGCTATGTGGTGGGCCTGGTCGTGCTCGCCGTGTCCCTCGTCGTGGAGGGCGTCTCCCTACTGCGGGCCCTGCACCAGGTGCGCGCCCAGGGCGGCGGCATGGACGCCCTGCGCGACCCCGCGCTGCGGACCGTCGTCGCCGAGGACGGCACGGCGGTACTCGGTGTGACCCTCGCGATCTTCGGCATGGCGCTGCACATGATCACCGGCCAGGTGGTGTGGGAGGCGTCCGCCTCGCTCGCCATCGGCGTACTGCTCGGCTACGTCGCCTACCGCCTCGGCCGTGACGCCCGCGACCAGCTCATCGGCGAGGCGGTCGACCCGGAGCTGAGCGACAGGATCCGCTCGCTGCTGGCGGCGGAGCCCGAGATCGACAGCGTGGAAGCGCTGTTCACGATGCGGATGGGGCTCGACTCGACGATGGTCGCCGCCCGGATCGACCTGGTGCCCGGCATGGACAGCGAACGGGTCGAGGAGGTGTCCATGCGCATCAAGCGATCGCTCGGCCGGGCCGTGTCCGAGACCGGCGAGATCTTCCTCGACATCACCGACCGGCCCGCGCGGGAGGCAGCGGAAAGCCCCGCCGCGACGGGGGAGCGCGGCGGGGCCTGAAGGGCGGATGCCCGGCGGCCACCGGTTCATGCGTCTTGGAACAAGGAATTTCCCGGCGGACGCGGAACGGCTCCCGGCGTCAGCTTCCGTCGGCCGGTTCGAGGACGAACACGGGGATCTGCCGGTCCGTCTTCGTCTGGTACTCGGCGTACGGGGGGTACGCGGCGACCGCCCGCTCCCACCACTCGGCCTTCTCCTCGCCGGTGACCTCGCGGGCCGTCAGGTCCCACTTCTGCGGGCCGTCCTGAAGCTCCACCCGGGGGTCGGCCTGGATGTTGAAGTACCAGACCGGGTGCTTGGGCGCGCCACCCTGCGAGGCGACCACGGCATACCGCCCGTCGTGCTCGACCCGCATCAGCGGGGTCTTCCGGATCTTCCCGCTCTTGGCGCCCACGGTCGTCAGCAGGATGACGGGCAGACCCGTGTCCAGCAACGTCGTCCCCTTGGTGCCACCGGAGCTCTCGTACAACTCCACCTGGTCGCGCACCCACTGCGTCGGGCTGGGTTCGTACTCGCCCTCAAGAGGCATGGCATCCGTCCCATCTCGCGTTCTACGGCTGTCTGGCACCAAGATTCAACACCAGCCGACGCGCGATTCATCCACACCGCGATTCTCTTCGGCCATGCCCCCTCGGCCGGGTGACGACGTCGGAGGCAATCGCGCCGGCCCGGCTCCTCGGACACAGTGCGACACCCTGCACGATCACCGGACGAGAAAAGGGCACCCGCATGTCCGCGACCCCGACCGCACGCACCGTCGTCGAGGACCTGCTGCACCGGATCGGCAACGCCGAGCCCGAGCACATCGCGGAGCTCTGCGCCGAGCACGCCGACTGGAAGCTGAACCGGCCCCAGGACGAGCACGGCCGGGCCGCCACGCCGTGGATCCGGCACCGGACCGGCCGCGCCGGCGCCGCCGACCATTTCCGGGACATCGCCGCGCACCATGTGCCGGAACAGGCGGCCACGGAGATCGAGCACGTCCTTGTCGACGGCGCGGACGCGGTCGTGTTCGGCGAGATCCGGCTGACCGTGAGGTCCACCGGACGGCCGTATCGCGCCAGGTTCGCCCTGCATCTTACCGTCCGGGACGGGCTGATCGTCCGTCACCACGTGTACGAGGACAGCCTCGCCGTGGCCCGTGCCTTCAGCGGCGGATCAGATGCGCGGTGACCGTGGGACCACGCGAAGCGGACCGCCAGGTTCGGCCAGATTGTAGGGACCACCGATCTGGCCGAACTTCAGGTGGCTCCATAGGTGCCTCGGGCATCTAATGAAGATCGGCACGACGCACTCTTCGTCTGCGAGGTCTTCCATGACGGATCTGACGGATCTGACAGCTCCGACCGACCTGACCGAACCTGTCGCCTTCCCCCAGAGCCGCTCCTGCCCCTACCACCCGCCCACCGGCTACGACACCCTGCGCGCCGACCGTCCGCTGAGCCGGGTCAGCCTCTACGACGGCAGCCCGGCGTGGCTGGTCACCGGACACGCCGCCGCCCGCGCCCTGCTCGCCGACCAGCGCCTGTCCTCCGACCGCACCCGCCCCGGCTTCCCGGCCACCAGCCCACGCTTCGCGGCGTTCCGGGACCGTACGGCCGCACTGGTCGGCGTCGACGACCCCAAGCACCGCACCCAGCGCCGCATGATGATCCCCGGCTTCACCGTCAAACGCGCCACGGCGATGCGGCCCGACATCCAGCGGATAGTCGACGGACGGCTCGACGCGATGATCGCCCGGGGCGGCCCCGCCGACCTGGTGCCCGCGTTCGCGCTGCCCGTGCCCTCGATGGTGATCTGCGCACTGCTCGGCGTCCCGTACGCCGACCACGAGTTCTTCGAGGCGCAGTCCCGGCGGCTGCTGCGCGGTCCCGGGCCCGAGGACAGCCGGGACGCACGCGCCCAACTCGACCAGTATCTGGGCGAGTTGATCGACCGCAAGCAGCGGGAACCGGGTGAGGGACTGCTGGACGACCTCGTCCGGGAGCAACTGAACGAAGGGGCCCTGGACCGGGCCGAGTTGGCCTCTCTCGGCCTCATTCTCCTGGTCGCGGGGCACGAGACGACCGCCAACATGATCTCCCTCGGTACGTTCACACTGCTGCGCCATCCCGAGCGGCTGGCCGAACTGCGGGCCGATCCACGGCTGTTGCCGGACGTGGTCGAGGAGCTGATGCGGTCGCTGTCGATCGTGGACGGGCTGATGCGGCTGGCCGTCGAGGACATCGAGGTGGACGGCGTGACGATCCGGGCCGGCGAGGGAGTGCTCTTCTCGACCTCGGTCGTCAACCGCGACGAGGACGTCTACACCGCCCCGGACGCCCTGGACTGGCACCGGCCCGCCCGCCACCACATCTCGTTCGGCTTCGGCATCCACCAGTGCCTCGGCCAGAACCTGGCCCGCGCCGAACTGGAGATCGCCCTGCGCAGCCTCTTCGACCGGCTGCCCACGCTGCGCCTGGCCGCACCCGCGGAGGAGATCCCCTTCAAACCGGGCGACACGATCCAGGGGATGCTGGAACTCCCCGTGACCTGGTAAGAGGCTGCGTTCCATGCACACCGAAATCCACATCGACAAGGACCTCTGCATCGGGGCGGGCCAGTGCGCCCTGGCGGCCCCGGGCGTCTTCACCCAGGACGACGACGGCTACAGCACCGTGCTGCCCGGCAAGGAGGACGGCGCCGGCGACCCGATGCTCCGAGAGGCGGCCCGCGCCTGCCCGGTCACCGCCATCACGGTGACCGAACCGACGGGCTGAGCGGGAGCCGTCGTAGGAGTCGGTCAGCCCGCCATCCCCAGTACGGCCACCTCGACACCCCGCAGCCGCCCCCGATCCGCGACCACCTCGTACGCCGCGACCCGCCCGCCCCCGACGGTCACCCGGAGAGGGATCAGCAGCCGTCCGCCCGGAGCGACCACGATGCCCACGTCGCTGTCGACGAGGGCGAGCGCGGCGAACCGGGCACGGTCGCGCAGCAGTACCGTCCCCTCGGCGACCGCCCGGGCCCCGCGCAGCTCGGTCGGAACGCCGGGCGGCGGCGCGGCGGGTTCGGCGTGCCGGACGACGTCCGGGGCCAGTACGTCGAGCAGTGCGCCGAGGTCACCGCCCCGCGCCACGGCGAGGAAGGCCTCGACGACCTTCCGGTGCCGGTCCGGTTCCGCGCCCCGGCACCGCCGGCGTGCCCCGCACCTTGTGCCGGGCCCGGCTGGCGAGCTTCTTCGCGGCGGGCGGCGAACGGTCCAGCACCGCCGCTATTTGGTCGAACGGCACCGCGAACAGATCGTGCAGCACGAACGCGACCCGCTCGGCCGGCCCTGGGGGTCCCCCGGGTCGAGCGAAGCCGAGAGCTGGGGGAGTGTCCAGCACCACCAGCAGCGCGACCCCCACCGAGTCGGCGAGTACGGCCTCGTCCTCGGGCAGGTCGGCGGCGCTCGGCTCGGGCAGCCCGTCGCCGTAGGGGTCCTCACGCCGTGACGCGCGGGTGCGCAGCATGCCGAGGCAGATACGGGAGACGACCGCCGTCAGCCGGGCGGCGAGGTTGTCGATGTCGTCGCCGCCCGCGCGGCTCAGCCGCAGCCGGGCGTCCTGGACCGCGTCTTCCGCCTCGCCGGACGAGCCCAGCATGCGGTGGGCGACGGCCCGCAGCCGCCCGCGCTCCGCCTCGAACCGCCGCGCCAGTTCGTCGTGCCCGTGCATGGGTCACCTTTCCTCGTCGTGCTCCGTCACCTCTCCGACGCACCCGAACCGACCGAGGTGACCGCATCGTGCTGCTGCACATCGACTCCAGCGCCGACACCACCACCGACTCCGTGACCAGGCAACTCACCGGGACCTTCGCCCGGACACACGGCACGGCGGACCACCGTCACCGCGACCTGTCCGCCGAGCCGGTGCCGCCGATCACCCCCGCCTACACCACCCTCGGCCGCCGCGTGGAACGCGAGGGCTTCGTCCCGCCGGCCAAGGTGCCCGCGCTGATCGAGAGCGCCGCCGAGCGGCGCGAGTGGGACCCGACCCTGCCGCTTGTCACCGAACTCCTCGCCGCCGAGACCCTGTTGCTCGATGTCCCGATGTACAACTTCTCCGTGCCCGCGAGCCTGAAGGCGTGGATCGACCGGGTCACCTTTCCCGGTGCGCTCACCGATCCGGACACGGGCGAGAGCCTGCCGCGCGACACCCGCGTGGTCGTGGTCATGGCCCGCGGCGGCGGTTACGGCCCCGGCACCCCGCGCGAGCACTTCGACTTCCAAGCGCCTTGTCTGCGGGCCTACTTCGGCAACCTGGGCGTACCGCCGGAGCACCTCCACCTCGTCGCCGCCGAGCTGACCCGGGTCGACGTCCTGCCTCACCTGGCCGGTCTGGAGGACCGGGCGGCGGCCTCCCTCGCCGGGCCCGCGCCACGCTGACGGCACTCGCAGCCGTCTGACCTCAGCGGGCCCGCAGCAGCGAGCGGACCGCCTCGCGCGCCTCCGCCGCCGGCTCCGCGCTCCCGGTGATGCCCGCTGTGACCATGGCCCCCTCGGCCAGCAGGAACACCTGCCCGGCCAGTGCGGCGGGCAGCCCGGCGTCCGCCACGAGGGCGGCCAGATAGTCGCGGAACGCCCGCTTGTGCGCCCGGACCTGGGCCACCACCCGCTCCGAGGTCGCGCCCAGCTCGCCGTAGGAGTTGATCCATGCGCAGCCCCGGAAGTCGGCCTCGCCGAACCACTCCTCCAGCCAGTCGAAGACGGCCGGAATCCGCTCCCGTGGATCATCGTGCCGCTCGACGTGCTCGGCGAGGCGTCCGCGCCAGCGCAGGTCACGCCGTTCGAGATACGCCTCCACCAACTGGTCCTTCGCCGGGAAGAGCTGGTAGAGCCGCTTGAGGGAGAGCCCGGAGGCGGTGCGGACGGCGTCCATGCCGACGGCCTGGACGCCCCGGCCGTAGAACAGCTTCTCGGCGGCGTCCAGCGCCTGCTCCCGGGCGACTTCGCTGTCCATGAAACGACCCCTCCTTGACGCGAGAACGAACGTTCTCTACGTTAGCAGTCGTCCGGAGAACGCTCGTTCTCGCCCTTGTTCCCCGCTCTGGAGACGACCATGGCCGACCGTCCGCCCCTCCCGCCCTTCACCCGTGAGACCGCTGCCCAGAAGGTGCAGGCCGCAGAGGACGCCTGGAACACCCGGGACCCGCGGCGAGTCGCGCTCGCCTACTCGGAGGACTCCGTCTGGCGCAACCGCGACACCTTCGTCACCGGCCGCGCCGAGATCGTCGAGTTCCTCACCGCCAAGTGGGAGCGCGAGCACGAGTACGCCCTGCGCAAGGACCTCTGGGCCTACGACGGCAACCGCATCGCGGTCCGCTTCCAGTACGAGTGCCGGGACGCCGACGGGCAGTGGTGGCGGTCGTACGGCAACGAGCTGTGGGAGTTCGACGAGCACGGGCTGATGACCCGGCGCGAGGCGAGCATCAACGACCTGGCCATCGACGAGAAGGAACGCCGCGTCTTCGGGACACGGCCCGAGGCCGAGCGGGGGAGTACGTTCCCGCTCCAGTAGCCCTAGGCTCCCCGGGTGACCGAACAGGACTCGAAACCCTTCCTCTACGTCGTCGTCTGCGCCGCCGGCATAGCCGTGGACGTCGGCAGGCTGATCGCCGCCGCGCAGGAGCGGGACTGGGAGGTCGGGGTCATGGCGACCCCGGTCGCGATGGGCGGCTTCTTCGACACGGCCGCCGTCGAGGCACAGACCGGCCGCCCGATCCGTTCGGCGTGGCGAACTCCCGGAGATCCGCGCCCCTTTCCGCCCCCGGACGCCGTGATCGTCGCGCCCGCCACCTTCAACACGATCAACAAGTGGGCGTCCGGCACGGCGGACACCCTCGCTCTCGGCACCCTCTGCGAGGCGTACGGCCTCGGTGTGCCGACCGTCGTACTCCCCTGTGTGGGCGACGCGTTGGCCGCCCACCCCGCCTACCGGGCGAGCCTGGCACGCCTGCGCGAGATGGGCGTCCGCTTCGGGGAGCCGTACTCCGGCGAGGCCCAACAGGACGGCGGGCGGCCGGAGTTCGGCTGGGCGCGGGCGCTGGACCTGCTCTAGGAACAGGTCACCGTGGGCCCGGCCAGCATGCCCCCGGTGTAGAGCGTCTGGCCCTGGGGCATCCAGTAGCCCAGCTTCGAAACCACCGTGGAACAGCGGGACTTGAGGGTGACCCGGACCACCACGGTGTCCGGGTGCCCCGGCTGGAGATCGGTGAGTGCGCAGTCCAGGGCGTGCGGGAGCCGGTCCTGCGCGGGGTGGCGGCCGATCAGCGGATTGACGCAACGGGTGTCGGTCGTGGTCAGTTCCGCCCCCGTGCCCTCCTCCGCGATGAGCCCGAACCGCGCGCTGCCGTCGCCCTCGTCACTCTCCCGCCTGACCGTGTACGTCAGCGTCGTCACGGAGTCCGGCCGCAGTGTGCTCCGGTCGACCTCGATGCCGTGCGTCGCCTTCGGCCTGGGCGCGGTCAGCGTGAGAGTCGCGCGGACAGTGCCCTCCACATCCACCCCCTCGGGGATCGAGCGGACGCGCACGGTGGCCGTGAAGTCGTACGTCCCCGGCCCCGGATACTGCCCCGACCCGGGCAGCGTGCCGGACGCGACCGTCTCGCCGGCGCGCCGCGCGGTCCAGGTGCCCGAGGTGCGGCACGCGTAGTGGACGGTCGCCCGGAGCTGCCGGCAGGTCGCGGGCGCCGAGACCGCCATGGTCGGGGTGCCGCTGCCCGCGCAGAGGCTGACCATGGCATGCGCTCCGCGCGCGCCGTGCAGGGTGCCCGCCGGTGCGCACAGCGTCGACGGCGGCTCGGGCGCGGGCGGCGCCGGGTCCGTGTCGCCCCACGCGGGCGACACCAGGGCCAGCGGCAGCACGGCCGCCCCCAGCAGGGTCCTCAGTCTGGTCCAACGTCTCGGCACCGCGATCCTCCCGTACGGCCGCGACCGGCCGGGCGCCGGTCGTCCGCACCGAGGATGCGTGCCCCCGCGGGCCGCCCGGCCGCTCCCACGCCGCGCGGCCGGGGGCGGTCACACCAACGCCGGACGCCGGTCGGTGCCCGACTTCGAGCACTCACGAAGTCGTACGCTCCAAAGCGGTACCGAACTCGAAGGCAGGAGCAGCAACAATGCAGTACGTGAAGCTCGGTTCGACCGGCCTGGACGTCTCGCGGATCTCTCTGGGCTGCATGACCTACGGACTTCCGGACCGCGGCACCCACGAGTGGACCCTCGACGAGGAGGCGTCGCGCCCGCTGATCCGGCAGGCGCTGGAGGCCGGGATCAACTTCCTCGACACCGCGAACGTCTACTCCGACGGCACCAGCGAGGAGATCACCGGCCGGGCACTGCGCGACTTCGCCCGCCGCGACGAGGTCGTGCTCGCCACCAAGGTGCACGGACGCACGCACTCGGGACCCAACGGCGCCGGACTGTCCCGCAAGGCAATCATGGCGGAGATCGACCACAGCCTCGAACGCCTCGGCACCGACTACGTCGACCTCTACCAGATCCACCGCGCCGACCCGCACACCCCCGTCGAGGAGACAATGGAGGCGCTGCACGACCTGGTGAAGGCGGGCAAGGTCCGCTACATCGGGGCGAGTTCGATGTACGCGTGGCAGTTCGCCAAGCACCAGCACGTCGCCGAGCGGCACGGCTGGACCAAGTTCGTGTCCATGCAGAACCACTACAACCTCCTCTACCGTGAAGAGGAGCGCGAGATGCTGCCGCTCTGCGCGGATCAGGGCGTCGGTGTGCTGCCGTGGAGCCCGCTGGCGCGGGGCCGCCTCACCCGGGACTGGGGGACCACCACCGAGCGCAGTAGCACCGACAACTTCGGCAACCGTCTCTACCAGGACGGCGACCGGACGATCGTCGAGGCGGTCACCCGGATCGCCGGCGACCGGGGTGTCCCGCGCGCCCAGGTCGCCCTTGCCTGGCTGCTGCACCAGGGCACGGTGGCCGCACCGATCATCGGCGCGGCCAAGCCGCAGCACATCGAGGACGCCGTCGCCGCCGTCGAACTGGAGCTGAGCGACAAGGAGATCGAGGAACTGGAGCGGCCCTACCTTCCGCACGCGATCAGCGGCCACTCCTGACACTTCGTCAACAGGCTTGTTTTCAGGCTGAGTCGATGCGAAGAGTCAGTGCGGTCCGTGCGGTGCGAACTCCGAGCCGCACGGACCCGCTCCGGCGCTCTCCGTGAGCGGCACCCGCTCGCCGCTCATCGTGATCGTGCGGTAGAAACTCCCGATCCGGTCGGCCGAGCGGCCCACGTAGTGCCCGATGAACGAACGGCGGAAGCGGTCCGCGCTGCGATTGGGCTGCGAGCCGTGCACCAGGCTGCCGTTGAAGAACAGGACGTCCCCGGGCGCCATGTCGACCGGGACGGCAGAGAGCCCGGGCGGCGGGGGAACGTACTCGCGGGCGAAGGACACCCCGGGATCCGCCTCCTCCGGGCAGAACACGTCCATGCGATGGGTGCCGGGCACGACCTCCAGGCCGCCGTTGTCCCGGTCGATCTCGTCGCAGGCGATCCACGCGGCCACACAGGTGCCGGGCTCGGCCCGCAGATAGAAGTTGTCCTGGTGCAGCGCCTGGCCCCGGGCTCCGGGCGGCTTGAAGTAGAACATGCTCTGCGCGGCCAGCACCTCTTCGCCGAACAGGGTTTCCAGGACGTCCCGCAACCGCGGGTCCAGCAGGAAGCGCAGGGCGAGGTCGTCGATCTCGTGCGGGTGCATCACCCTCGGATATGCCAGCAGCGGATCGTCGGAGGCGCGCGGCGCGAAGTGGCCGGGCACCGGGCCCGCCGCGTGCAGTGCCGTGAACCGGTCGCGGAGCCGGTCGATCTCGTCGTGGCTGAACAATCCGCGCGCGACCGTGAACCCGTCCTCCTCGAACGCGCCGATGTCCGTGGCTGTCATGCGGGACCTCCTCGGTGTGGTGTCACTCCCACAGTGTCAGGAGGCCGGGCGCCCGCCTATTGGTTGGTCGTGAACGCTCTCATCGGTGCGGGGGTGGCAGGTGTCAACTCCTGTGGCGACACCGTCCGGTCGGGCGATGGGCCCGGCGGCTCGAACATGACCTGGGAAGACGGGAGGAGCGGCGGTGTGCCCGACCGGTGTGCCGGACGCACTCGGCTGCACCCGGTCAATGGTTTTGGGATTTCCCGTGCGGATACGGTGGCAATCCCATGACGGACCCCATTGACGAATCGTCAAATGAGTGGTGCCGGAACGCAATGCACAAAACCGCGGAAGACCTTGTTCCGTCTCGCTGACCTGTGCAAAGGTGTGCCTGTCGGCGTGCGGACATTAGATGATTCCCCTCTGCGCGCACGAGGCCGCTCCCGTACGCCACTCCCCTTGCTTCAAAAGAGCTGCCCCAGGCGGATGTTGGAGTTGCCGTCAATCGGACGGGCGGACCCTGTCGGCTCGTCGGCGCAGTCGCATACCCGCCGGTATGGACTATATTCCGCGTTTCACCTGGAGGAATGCAGCCGTGACGGACCCAGGTCCCTCGAATTCCCCGACTTCCGCTCACCACTTCGAAGTGACCGACGAGCAGCTCAGCGCCGAGCTGAAGAAGTGGACGGGGACGACGCCAGCGCTGCAACCGGTCGGCGAACTGCTGGACCGGCACTGGGAAGCAGCCTTCGCCTATGCGGGGCTGTGCACCGACGGGCCGCACCACGCCGGAATGCTCACCACGGCCGCTTTCACCCGGCTCTTCGGAGAATCCCTTCGGCAGTCCGGACCGAGCGCGGCCTGGCGACCTCAGGTGCTGGTCACCGTCCGCCGTATCGCCGGGGAATGGGACACCGACCGCCGGCAGGAAATGCTCCACCCGAACCTGCGCTCGGCTGCCGGCGACGGCGACCGCGTCGCCGCCCGGCTGCTCCCGGTGCCCGAACGGCGCCTGCTCTCCCGGGCGTTCCAGCGGCTGCCCCAGACTGCGCGCACCCTGCTGTGGCACCTTGAGGTCGAGAACGAGCCGACCGCGATAGCCGCCGGACTCGTCGGCCTCGACGAGGAGGGCGCCCGCATCGAACTCGGCCGCGCCGTCGTCCGGTTGCGCGAGGAATGCCTCCTGGTCCACCGCGAACTCGCCCACGACGACGAGTGCCAGCTCTACATCCGGCTGCTGGACGTCACCTTCCGGCGCGGCGGCGCGGAGGTCGACCCGGACCTCGGTATGCACCTCACGGTCTGCAAGCACTGCCGGCACACCGCCGACCAGCTGAACCAGTTCAACGCCGGACTGGGCGTGGCGCTCGCCGAGGCGGTGCTCGGCTGGGGCGCACGCGCCTACCTGGAGGTCAGGGCCGGCAGCCGCAACCTGCCCGCGCAGATGTCGTCCGCCTCGACCGAACTCGCCCTGCGCTCCGGCCCGCGCCGCGGCGAACTCAGATCGGCCCACAAGGCGGCCCGCCGCGTCCGCCGCCGCAACCTCACCGCGGCCGTGCTCACCGTGAGCGGACTGGTCGTCCTCCCGCTCGTCCTGTGGTCCGCAGGCGGCTCCGGCGGCGCCAAGAGCACGACCGAGAAGCAGGCCACCGGCGCCTCCGGCACCGGCAAGGAGTCCGCCAACCCCTCCTGGGTCGGCGCCAACGACACGACGCAGGGCACGCTCAGCGGCCGGCTGCACAACGTGGACTCCGGCCTGTGCATCGGCGTCGTGGGCAACAAGCCCCTCAAGGGTGCCGAGGCCGAACTGCAGACCTGCTCGTCGGCGGCCGGCCAGCAGTGGTCGTACGAGACCGACGGACAGCTGCGCAGCACCGCCGACCCCGGCCTGTGCCTCGACTCGCACCTCGCCTACGAGGTACAGCTCGCCCCCTGCACGAGCGCGTCCTCGGCGACCGCGAAGAACATCCGCTACGACTTCACCCTCCAGGGCATCCTCGTACCGCGCTGGAACCAGGACCAGGCGCTGACCCCCGCCTCCACCGACGGCGGCGGCGCGCTCGTCCTGAAGACCCGCGCGGACGGCACGGCGCAGCGCTGGGTCTTCGACACGTCGAAGGCCGACCCGCAGATGCAGGTCGTCAACTGGGACACCGACAGCAGCGACGCGCCGACCCCCACCAGCAAGAAGGCCGCCCCGACGGCCACGCCCACCCCGTCGGCGACACCCACTCCGACGCCGAGCGCGTCGACCCCGCAGTCCACGCCGACGACGTCGTCCCCGACCGACTACTGCGACGCCTACCCGACCTACTGCTCGGGCGGCGGCTGGGGCGGAGGCGGCGGATACGGCGGTGGGTACGGCGGCGGGTATGGCGGCGGGTACGGCGGCGGCCACTGAACCTCAGTGGTGCGGCGGTGGCGGAGGCGGCAGGGTCGAGATACCAGGCGCCGCCTCCGGCCAGACCAGCAGCACCGGACAGGGCGCGTGATCGACGGCGAACCGGACGGCGGGCCCCAGACTGTGCGGGCCCAGCCGGGCCCGGTCGCCGTCGCGGGCCAGCACCAGCAGATCGGCGTCCCCTGCGGCGGCCACCACCTCCCGCTCGACCCGCCCGGCCCGCTCCATCCGTTCGCACGGCCGCCCCAGCCGCTCGGCCGCCGCGTCCAGCAGTTCAGCCGCAGACGTGCTGCCCAGATTCTCCAGCCGGGTCCCGGGATCACGCCCCGGACCGCCCCGTCCGAGCAGCCCGGCGAACGCACCGTGCGCAACACCGGGCACGTCCGGCCCGCTGACATGCAGCAGCACCACGTCGGAATCCTCCGGCGCATGCGTCCGTACGGCGTCCACGCAGGCGGGCCAGGTGCCCTCGACCAGCCAGGCGATCACACGCATTCGGCCTCCCTCGGTGTCAGAGAACCTGGAGCGACACCCACAGTGCCACCGTCGCGGGGACGAGCGCCGACGGCACGGCGAGCAGCCCCAGCTTCGTGAACTCCTTGAGATCCACGCCGTGTTCGTGCTGATGCACGATCCGCCGCCACAGCAGCGTCGCGAGCGACCCGGCGTACGTCAGGTTCGGCCCGATGTTCACCCCGAGCAGCACGGCGAGCACGGCCCCCGGCCCGGACTGCGCGGTCAACGGCAGCAGAACCAGCACGGCCGGCAGATTGTTGATGAGATTCGCCAGTACGGCGGCCAGCGCGGCGATCCCGAGCAGGGCCGCGATCCCGGTCCCACCGGGCAGGACATGCCCGAGCGCGTCGGAGAGCCCGTTGTCCACCACCGCCCGCACCACGATTCCGAGCGCCAGCACGAACGCAAGGAAGGACGGGGCGGCGGCCCGTACGACCGTCAGCGGGGTCGCCTGCCGCCGCAGCAGCCCCCGGCCGGCCATGACGAGCGCCCCCGCGAACGCGGCCCACGCAGGATCGATACCGATCGCCGAGGTCAGCACGAACCCGGCGAGCGTGCAGGCGACGGTCGCCAGCGCGAACACCGGCAGCTCGGGCGTGTCGCCGGAGGCCGGCGACGGCGCGGCCGCCGCGAGGTCGCGGGCGAAGAACTTCCGGAACACCAGGTACTCGGCGCCGATCGCGACCAGCCAGGGCAGCGCCATCAGCCCGGCGAACCGGGTGAAGCTCAGGCCGCTCGCCGCGAACGCGAGAAGGTTCGTGAGGTTGGAGACCGGCAGGAGCAGGGAGGCCGTGTTCGACAGGTGCGTGCACGCGTAGACGTGCGGCTTGGGACGCACACCCATCCGGGACGCCGTCGCGAACACGACCGGCGTCAGCAGCACGATGGTGGCGTCCAGACTCAGTACGGCGGTGATCGCGGAGGCCAGCGCGAACACCGCCGTCAGCAGCCGGCCCGGGCTGCCCTTCGCCCACTCGGCCATCCACGCCCCGCAGGCCCGGAACAGGCCCTCCACATCGCAGAAGTGGGCGAGCACCAGCACCGCGGCGAGGAACCCGACCACCGGCCCCAGCTGCTCGGCCTCCGCCCGCGCGTGGTCGAGCGAGATCGCCCCGGTCGCCACGGCGATCCCGGCGGCCGGGACGGCCATCACCGCCTCCGGCCATCCGAAGGGACGGACGACGGCCCACACGAGGACGGCGACGAGCAGGACGACGGACAGTGCTTCGGCGAGCGGGGTGTTCAGGGGTCGGTCCTCCGGGACGCGGGCAGTGGTGCCCGCCCCATGTAACCAGGCCGCGTCGGAAAGCCCGCGCTCAGGCGCCCGTTCCCGCGCTGAACACCGTCAGCCGCACCGAGGACGAGTTGCCCGACACGGGCACCGCGCCGTTCGTCCACGTCACCTTCAGCGGGTCCTTCTCGTCGGGCGGGGTCACCACCAGCGTGGTGGGGGTCGCCGTCTTCGCGCCGCTGATCTCCGGATTGGAGAAGGTCAGCCCCGCCCAGGCGCTCTGCCCCGGCTTCAGCGTGACCGTGGTGACGGCGCTGCCCGTCTCGCGCACGGGGTCCGGGCCCAGCTGCGTGCCGGACGCGTTCACGAACGCGGCGCCGGGATAGCCGCGCACCGTGCAGGTACGGCCGGAGAAGTTGGTGAGCACGATCGGGAAGTTCTCCTGCCCGGCGCCCGGGTCGTTGCCGCCCACCGTGGCCTTCAGCTCGGAGGTGTGGCACCGGCTGCTGCTCGCGGCGGAGGTGCTGGAACCCGTGGAGGGGGACGAGGAGGTGGCCGAACCCGACGAGGCGGAGTCGGACCCGGAGTCGGAGCCGCCCGACGAGGTGACCGGAGTGCTGGACCCGTCGGCCGAGGCGTCGCCGCCCGCGGGAGCGGCCGTACCCGACTGGGTCTGCGGGCTGCTCACCGTGCCGCTCCCGTTGCCGCAGGCCGTCGTCAGGCCCAGGACGGCGACCGCGCTCACGAGAAGGGCCGCCCGGCGCAGGGACTGGGACGTGTTCGCCATCTTCAACACTCCTGGTGGTTCACCCCACAGCGCCTCGCGCGCTGTCACTGGGGTCCGATGCGCGTACGCACCGAAAGGTTCGCTGGATCGACGACTTTCTTACGACAGTGGATCAGGTGACCCGGAGCGAGCGCAGTATGCGCGAGGTCGCGTCACCGCTGCGCTGCCGTATCTGGACGTACACCTGGGGCTGCGCGGCGCCGCCGACCAGGCGCAGCGCGGTCTCCGAGAGGGTGCCGGTACCGCCCGAGCAGTCGCTCCAGGTGCGGATCGTGCCGCGCCAGGTGGCGCTGGAGTAGGCGCGGCTGCCGTCGTAGTGGCAGCCGGAGTGGGCGATGCCGTCCACCTTCGTCGCCACGCTGCCCTGCTCGCTCAGGCCGACGAACACGCCGTTCGCGTCCGCCGAGAGGTCCGGCCATTTCGCCAGGTCGTCGGCGACGGCCAGCCCCGGTTCCTGCCCGGCCGTCAGCCCGATCGAGTGCGGGTCCCAGCCCGCGTCGCGCAGCTGACGGCCCCAGGAGGCCGGTACCTCGACCACCAATCGCCCGGTGCTGTCCTTGACCGTCAGTACCGAACTCCCCGACGACAACGGCAGGTTGAGCACCGCGGCGCCCGCCCCTGCGGCCACGACGACGAACAGCCCCGCCATCAGCGCGACCCCCCGGTGCCGTCCGCGCGGCTTGTGCACCGGGGAGGCCTGGGCGGCCTGGGCGGCCAGCCGCTCCAGCTCCTCCGCGAACGCCCGTGCCGTCGGCCAGCGCCGCTCGCGGTCCGGCTCCAGCGCCCGCAGCAGGGCCCGCTGCACCTCGGGGGAGAGATCGGGCCGCAGCCGGTCCGGCCGTAGGACCTGACCGGGCGCTCCCGGAACCGTGCCGGTGGCCAGCTCGTAGCCGAGCGCGCCCAGGCTGTACACATCGGCCCGCTCGTCGATGCCCGAGCCGGGCTGCGCCTGCTCCGGCGGCTGATAGCCCGCCGAACCCGCGGCCAGGGTGAGACCCGAGGCATGCGCCAGGCTCTTCGCCAGGCCCAGGTCGGCGAGCAGGACCCGCGCGGTGCCGTCCGGGGCGGTGCGCAGCAGCACATTGGTCGGCTTGATGTCCCGGTGCACGATCCCCGCCTCGTGCAGCGCGGCGGCGCCCCTGGCGGCCAGCGCGGTCAGCCGCAGCACCTCGGGCACGGGCAGCGGGCCGGCGGCGAGCAGATCGGCGAAGGTGCCGGCGTCGGCATACTCCATCACGAAGTACGGCCGCCCGTCGGGCAGTTCACCGATGTCGTAGACCTGCACCACCCGGTTCGAACCGGCCCTGCGCAGCAGCCGGGCCTCGGAGAGGAAGCGCTCGCGGATGTCCATGCGGTGCGCCCAGTTCTCGGCGAGGACCTTCACGGCCACCGGGGCCTCGAGCTCGTCGTCGTGCGCGAGCCAGACCGTGCCGAACGCGCCGCTGCCCAGGCGGCGTTCAAGGCGGTAGCGGCCGATCTGTTCGACGTAGTGCATGGGACTATCATGCCTGCTCGGAGATCGAGGCGGAGGAGTGGATCCAGTGCAGGACACGGCGCCGACCGAGGAGCTGGCCAGGCGCGCGGCAGCCGGTGACGCGGCCGCTCTCGACGCGCTGCTCAGGTCGATCCAGCCCGACGTGGTACGGCGGTGCGGACGGTTCCTGCCGTGCCGGGAGGACGCCGAGGAGGCCGCGCAGGACGTACTGCTGCAAGTCGCCCGGAAGATCGGCACGTTCGAGGGCCGCAGCCTCTTCAGTACCTGGCTCTACACGGTCGTCGCCAACGGCGCCCGGCAGAAGTACCGCGAGCTGAAGCGGCGGGCCGCCGAGCAGCCGGCCGTGATCGATGTCATGCAGCATGTCGACCCGCGCACCACGAGTGTGATCGCCGGGTCGAAGATCGACCTCCTGGAGGCGATCGAGCGCCTTGAGCGGGAGTCCCCGCACCTGGTCGAGCCGCTGGTGTACCGGGACATCTGCAAGCTGGAGTACGCCGAGATCGCCGAGCGCCTGGGCATCCCGCTCGGTACGCTGAAGTCCCGGCTGCACGAGGCCCGCCGCCAGGTCAGGCCCTGGTTGACCGACCTCTCCTGACGCCTCAGTCCTCGTCGAACAGGGACAGCTCCGCCCAGATCGTCTTGCCGTCGGCCGTGTGCCGGCTGCCCCAGCGCTGGGTGAGCTGGGCGACCAGCAGCAGTCCGCGGCCGCCCTCGTCCCAGGTCTTGGCGCGGCGCAGGTGCGGGGCCGTGTGGTTGGTGTCGGACACCTCGCAGATCAGCGTGGTCGCGTCATGGATGAGCCGGAGCCGGATGGGGTGCGCGCCGTAGCGGATGGCGTTGGTGACCAGCTCGCTCACCACCAGTTCGGCGGTGAACCCGGCCTCGCTGAGGTTCCAGGTGTCGAGCTGCTCCACGACCTGTTTGCGGATCGGGGCGACGAGTGACGGGTCGGCCGGGATGTCCCAGGTGGCGACCTGCTCGGCGGGCAGGCCCTGGGTGCGGGCCAGCAGCAGTGCCACGTCGTCGGCGGTGCCGCCCGGCGGGAGCACGGCGTGCAGGATGCGGTCGCAGGTCTCCTCCAGGGAGTCGGAGGAGGCGTACAGCGCGTCGAACAGCAGCCGGTGACTGTCGTCGAGGTCCCGCTCGCGGTTCTCGGTCAGCCCGTCGGTGTACAGCGTGAGCACGGTGCCCTCGGGCAGCTCGAACTCGGCCGACTCGAAGGGGAGTCCGCCCAGGCCGAGCGGTGGCCCCGCGGGCAGGTCGATGTGCTCGGGCGGGCCTCCCGGCCGGATCATGATCGGCGGCGGATGTCCGGCGCGGGCCAGCGTGCAACGCCGGGACACGGGGTCGTACACCGCGTACAGGCAGGTCGCGCCGACCTCGCCGGGGCTGCCCTCGCCGCCGGCCTCCGCGGACAGCCGTACGACCAGGTCGTCCAGGTGGGTCAGCAGTTCGTCCGGGGCCAGGTCGATGTCGGCGAGGGTGCGGACGGCCGTGCGCAGCCGGCCCATGGTGGCGGAGGCCTGGATGCCGTGGCCGACGACGTCCCCGACGACCATGGCGACCCGCATCCCGGACAGCGGGATCACGTCGAACCAGTCGCCGCCGACCCCGGCACGCGCCGCCGGCAGATAGCGCGAGGCGGCTTCCAGGGCGGCGGTGCGCGGCAGTTTGCGGGGGAGCAGGCTGCGCTGGAGCGCGAGCGCGGTCTCGCGTTCGCGGGAGAAGCGGCGGGCGTTGTCGATGCAGACGGCGGCGCGGGCAGTGACCTCCTCGGCCAGCAGCACGTCGTCCTCGGTGAACGGGTCGATGCGCCGGTACCGGGTCAGGACCGCAACGCCGAGGGTGACGCCCCGGGCCTGGATCGGCACCGCCATCGAGGAGTGGATCCCGTACTCCTGCACGCGCCTGGAGCGGGTCCTGTCCCAGGCCAGCCAGAGTTCGAGGTCCCGGCCCGAGGCCACCAGGGTGCGGCCCGCGACCAGCGCGTCGGCCTGCGGGGACTGGGCGGGGTACAGGTCCGACTGGCCCGGCTTGGCGACCGCCTCGGGGCTGCCCTGCTGCACCGAGGCGTGCGCGGCCCGGCGCAGCCTCACCGGTGCGGTGATCGCCGCCGGCGGCTCGCCACCGTGCTCCTGCGGGTCCAGCAGGTCGATGCTGACGAAGTCGGCCAGGGCCGGCACACAGACATCCGCGAGCTCCTGGGCCGTACGGGTGACGTCGAGGGTGGTGCCGATGCGGACGCTCGCCTCGTTGACCAGTTGCAGCCGCTCGCGCGCCAGGTAGTTCTCGGTGAAGTCGTGCGCGGCCAGACACACGCCCCGCACCCGTCCCTCGGTGTCGGTGATCGGCGCCATCCGGGCCAGCCAGGCGTGCGCGGCGTCCTCGCCGCCGGTGCGCATGTAGATCTGGAAGTCCTGGGCGGTGCCGGAGGTGAGCACGCGCAGCATGTACTGCTCCAGCTCCGCGCTCTGCGTCTTGCCGCCGATCTCGGTGATCCGCAGGCCCTGGATCCGCTCCTCGGGCAGGCCGATCACCTCGGCCATCGCGTCGTTGACCCGGCTCAGCCGCAGGTGCTCGTCGTAGACCGCGATGGCGCACGGCGACTGGGTCAGCGCGGCGGTCGCGAGGGGGTCCTCCGCGGCTTGCGGGCCGCCGCCCTCCAGCGGTGTCACCACGAGCCAGTCGCCCGGTCCGCCGTCCCTGGGGCGCCGGTGGTGGGCCAGCAGCCACACCGGTACGGCACGGCCGTCCCGGTGCCACAGCGTGACCGTGCCGTCCCAGCGGGCACCGGTGGGAACCGGGAGCGCCCCGGTGCCACCGGCCAGCAGCCGTACGGCCGGGCGGCCCACGACCTCCGCCGCGGTGTGGCCGAGGAGCCGCTGCGCCCCCGCGTTCCACTCCAGCAGAGTTCCGGCATCGTCGATGACAACCCGCGCCGTCGCGGCATCGTCGAACGGGTAGACCGGACTCATCGTCGCCACTCCATCGCGCGCACTCACAGTGAACAACCAGGCCACTTGTGTTCCAGCCTAGTGCGTCACGGTCCCGCGCGGACGAGAACCCCCGGGCCCGGGGAGCAAGGCGGTCAAGGGGGAAAACCGGTCGAAGTGGCGCACTGGACGGGTGGCCGCCCCCGCACTCTTGACGGCCCTGCGTGGCACCCCGTCAGAATCTGTTCGGTCACGATCAGTTGTGAGTACTTCTGGGCCCTGATGAGGGAGAGCCGCCATGACGGTCACTCGCAGATCGGTTTTGATCGCTTCTACGGCCGCGCCGACGGCCATGTCACTCCTGGCCACCCCGGCCGCACGCGCCGCCGGCGCCACGGCGGACGCGTCCGGCCGCCACACCGTCGCGCTGCGGGACGGCTGGCGCTTCGCGCTGGTCAATCCGGGCGGGATCACCGACCCGACCGGCGCCTACGCGGACGCCGCCGCACCGGACTACGACGACTCGGCCTGGCGCGAGGTCGCGGTCCCGCACGACTGGAGCATCGAGCAGACCCCCACCACCGCGAACGGCACGACCAGCGGCACCGGCTTCTTCCCCGGCGGCCTCGGCTGGTACCGGATCGCCTTCACCCTGCCGCCGGCCTTCGCGGGCAAGCGGATCTCGGTGGAGTTCGACGGCGTCTACATGGACTCCTACGTCTACTGCAACGGCACGCAGGTCGGTCAACACCCCTACGGATACACGGGGTTCGCCCTCGACCTCACCGACCTGGCGCACACCGACGGCAGCACGGAGAACGTGGTCGCCGTGAAGGTGCAGAACCAACTGCCCAGCAGCCGCTGGTACTCGGGCAGCGGCATCTACCGCGAGGCCCGCCTGGTGATCACCGAGCCGGTGCACGTCGAACGCTGGGGAACCTACGTCACGACGCCGGACATCACCGCCGAACGGGCCGTCGTCCGAGTGCGGACGTCCGTGCTGAACGAGTCGGGCGCCGCGAGCGAGGTCGAGATCCGATCGCGGATCGCCGACCCCGGCGGCCGGACCGTGGCCCGAGCCACCTCCACGGCGAGTGTCGCCGACCGCGACACCGAGACCCATGAACTCGCCGTCCCCAAGCCCAAGTTGTGGGACATCCAGACGCCGGACCACCGCTACACCCTGGAGACCGAACTGCGCGTGGGCGGCAAGCGGGTCGACACGTACCGCACGACCTTCGGCATCCGCAGCTACCGATTCGACCCCGACGAGGGCTTCTCCCTCAACGGAACCCCCACCAAGATCAGGGGAGTCGACCTCCACCACGACCAGGGCGCCCTCGGCTCCGCGATCAGCCTCGACGCCGTGCGAAGGCAGTTGACCATCATGAAGTCGATGGGCGTCAACGCCTTCCGCACCTCCCACAACCCGCCCTCGCCGCAGATCGTCCGGGCCTGCGAGGAGCTGGGCATCGTGATGATGGTCGAGGCCTTCGACTGCTGGCACACCGGCAAGACGACCTACGACTACCACCGGTTCTTCGACACCTGGTGCGAGTCGGACGCCACCGAGATGGTCCGCGCCACCCGCAACTCGCCCGCCGTGGTGCTCTGGTCCATCGGCAACGAGATCCCCGACTCGACCTCCACCGCCGGGCTCGCCATGGCCGACCGCATCATCGGCGCCGTCAAGGCGGCTGACGACAGCAGGCCCGTGGTCATAGGCTCCGACAAGTACCACTCCGTGCCGGCGAAGGGCTCCGCGGCCGACCTCATGCTCGCCAAGCTGGACGGTCTGGGCCTCAACTACAACACCGCCAAGTCCGTCGACGCCCTGCACGCCGCCTATCCGCACTTGTTCCTCTTCGAGTCGGAGTCCTCCTCCGAGACCTCGACCCGGTCCACCTACCAGGAGCCGGAACACCTCAACACCGGCGAGAACCACACTCCGGGCAGACGCGCGACCTCCTCCTACGACAACAACCTCTCCTCCTGGACGATGAGCGGCGAGTACGGACACAAGAAGGACCGAGACCGGAAGTGGTTCGCGGGCCAGTTCCTGTGGTCCGGCATCGACTACATCGGGGAGCCCACGCCGTACAACGTGTTCCCGGTCAAGGCGTCCTTCTTCGGCGCGGTCGACACGGCGGGCTTCCCGAAGGACATGTACCACCTGTTCCGAAGCCAGTGGGTCGACGAACCCATGGTCCATCTGCTGCCGATGACCTGGAACCACGAGCCGGGCGACACGGTCGAGGTCTGGGCCTACGCCAACGTCGACACCGTCGAGCTGTTCCTCAACGGAAAGTCCCTGGGGGCCCGGACGTTCGACACCAAGAAGACCACCGACGGCCGCACCTACCTGGAGACCACCGAGGCCACCGGCGACGACAGGACCTTCACCACCGGCCCCTACCCGGGCAGCTACACCAGCCCGAACGGCAGCGCGGGCAAACTCCACCTCGGCTGGAAAGTGCCCTACGAGCCGGGCGAGTTGAAGGCCGTGGGGAGCAGCGACGGCAGGACGGTGGCGACGGACGTGCTGCGCACCGCGGGTGCCGCGCATGCCGTGCGCCTCACGGCCGACCGCAAGTCCCTTGCGGCCGACGGCCGTTCACTGGTCTTCGTGACCGCGGAGATCGTCGACGCCCATGGCGTCGTGCTGCCGGACGCCGAGGACCTGATCGCCTTCGCGGTGACGGGCGGCTCCCTGGCCGGGCTGGACAACGGGCGGGAGGAGAGCGCCGAGCGCTACCAGGCGAGCACCCGAACCGCCTTCCACGGCAAGGCACTTGCGATCGTGCGGTCCGGTACGCGGGCCGGCGCGCTGAAGGTGACGGCGCGCGCGGAGGGGCTGCGGACCGGCACGGTCACCGTCCGCACGACACCCGCCCGGGACATGGCCGCGACACCGGCACCGCGCTTCGAGGCCGACTACCCGGCACCCCCGAACTACCCCTACGCCGACGCCAGTTACTCGGGCCGCCCCGACACCCTTCCGGCCACCGTGCTGGACGGCGACCCGGCCACCGGCTGGTCCAACGCCTTCGCCAAGTCGGCCACGGCCCTGCTGCCCGCCTTCAGCGGTGCCCGCGAGCAGGACTGGTTGTCGGTGGACTGGGGGAGGACGCGGTCCTTCGACCGGGTTGAGGTGTCGTTCACCGTGGACGCGACGCACAGTCTGCCCGCGGCGGTGGCGGTCGCGGTGTGGGACGACGGTGGATGGGTGCCGGTCGAGGGAACGGCCGTCGACTGGGCCACGGCCTCGGACAGCCCGACCGTCGTCACCTTCGACGCCGTGCGCGGCTCCCGGCTGCGGCTGACCTTGACGAGCAGCCGTCCGGGGGTGGCCCAAGGGGCGGTGCGGATCGGCAAGTTGGAGGCTCCCGCCGGATAGCGGGCAGTCGCTCGGTCAACGGTCCGGACGGAAATCTGGCCTGTCCGGACCGTTGACGGGATGTCATGTCTAGAACAGCATGGCCTGCGTCCGCATCTGGGAGCGCTCCCATCGTGCATGGCGTCGGAGCGCGCCCCCACCTCCCCGAGGAGCCCAGACGTGAAACGACGCAGAACGACCCTGCTCGCCGCCACTGCCCTCCTCGCGGCGGCCCTCACCGCCCTGCCGGCGGGCCCGGCCGGAGCCGACGAGATCGAACAGGTCAGGAACGGCACCTTCGACACCACCACCGCACCCTGGTGGACGACGAGCAACGTCACCGCGGGCCTCTCCGACGGACAGCTCTGCGCCGACGTCCCCGGCGGCACGACCAACCGCTGGGACGCCGCGATCGGCCAGAACGACATCACGCTGGTCAAGGGCGAGTCGTACAAGTTCGCCTTCACGGCGTCGGGTTCGCCCGAGGGACACGTGGTGCGGGCCATCGTCGGGCTGTCCGTGGCGCCGTACGACACCTACTACGAGATCAGCCCCGAGCTGAGCACATCGGGCAACTCCTCTGCGTACACGTTCACTTCGCCCGTCGACACCACACAGGGGCAGGTCGCCTTCCAGGTCGGCGGGAGCGCGGAGGGCTGGCACTTCTGCATGGACGACGTGTCCCTGCTCGGCGGTGTACCGCCAGAGGTGTACGAGCCGGACACCGGACCCCGTGTGCGGGTCAACCAGGTCGCCTATCTGCCGGGCGGGCCGAAGAACGCGACGCTGGTGACCGCGTCGACGGCCGTGCTGCCCTGGGAGTTGAGGAACGCGGCCGGTGCGGTGGTCGCGCACGGGCGGACCGTGCCGCGCGGCACCGACGTGGCGTCCGGGCAGAACGTGCAGTCCATCGACTTCGGTGCGTACCGGGGGCGCGGCGAGGGCTTCACACTGGTGGCGGACGGCGAGACGAGCCGGCCCTTCGACATCGGGACCGCCGCCTACGAGCGCTTGCGGCTCGACTCGTTGAAGTACTACTACACGCAGCGCAGCGGCATCGCGATACGCGACGACCTGCGCCCCGGGTACGCCCGTCCGGCCGGTCACCTGAATGTCGCCCCCAACCAGGGCGACGCGAACGTGCCCTGCCAACCCGGCCTGTGCGACTACACACTTGACGTCACCGGCGGCTGGTACGACGCGGGGGACCACGGCAAGTACGTCGTCAACGGCGGTATCTCCGCCTGGGAGTTGCTCAGCACCTACGAACGCTCACTGCTGGCCCGTACCGGACAGCCCGCGAAGCTGCGCGACGGAACCCTCGCCATCCCGGAGAGCGGCAACAAGGTGCCGGACGTGCTCGACGAGGCCCGTTGGGAGCTGGAGTTCCTGATGAAGATGCAGGTGCCGGACGGGCAGCCGCTGGCGGGCATGGCCCACGACAAGGTCCACGACGAACAGTGGACCGGGCTGCCGCTGCTGCCGAGCCAGGACCCGCAGAAGCGCGAACTGCACGCGCCGACCACGCAGGCGACGCTGAACCTGGCGGCGACGGCGGCGCAGGCGGCCCGCCTGTACCGGCCCTACGACCGTCAGTTCGCGGCGAAGGCGCTCAAGGCGGCGCGGAAGGCCTGGGCGGCGGCGCTGGCACACCCCACGGTCTACCCGGACCCGAACGACGGCACCGGCGGTGGCGCCTACCCCGACGACAACGCCACCGACGAGTTCTACTGGGCGGCGGCCGAGCTGTATCTCACCACCGGGGAACGGCAGTTCGCCGACCAGGTCACCAACTCGCCGCTCAACACCGCCGACATCTTCGGCAGCCTCGGCTTCGACTGGGCGCGGACGGCGGCCCTCGGCCGGCTCGACCTCGCCACCGTCCCCAGCCGACTCCCCGGCCGGGACAAGCTCCGCCGCTCCGTGATCGAGGGCGCCGACACCTACCTGGCCACGCTGCGGAGCCAGCCCTACGGCATGCCGTATGCACCGCCCGGCAACCTCTACGACTGGGGCTCCAACAGCCAGATCCTCAACAACGCGCACGTCATCGCCACTGCGTACGACCTGACCGGCGCCGCGAAATACCGTGACGGCGCGCTTCAGAGCATGGACTACATCCTCGGCCGCAACGCCCTCAACATGTCGTACGTCACCGGCTACGGAGAGGCCAACTCCCACAACGAGCACAGCCGCTGGTACGCCCACGAACTCGACCCGGTCCTCCCGAACCCACCGAGTGGAACCCTTGCGGGCGGCCCCAACTCGTCCATCCAGGACCCCTACGCACAGAGCAAACTCACCGGCTGCGTCGGCCAGTTCTGCTACATCGACGACATCCAGTCGTGGTCGACGAACGAGACGGCGGTGAACTGGAACGCGGCGCTGGCGTGGATGGCCTCGTTCGCGGCGGATCAGGGATGATCTCCGGACGAGCACATTCGCCGAGGTCGTCGTGCCGGCCCCGTACGCGCCGAGGTGAGGGAGCCGCTGACCCGGGACGATCCGGAGCGCACCCGGCGTGGCCGGTTCGTTCCGATCCAGAGCCAGTGGGGGACGTCGTTCGGCGCGGGATGGGCCACCGGGTTCGAGCGCATGCGCTCACGGGAGGGGCTCCTGAAGCATCTCGAGTCGCTCCCGCGGCCCATGCCGGAGAGCGTCCAGGTGCTGATCCACGACCAGGACGACGAGTGCTTCGGCCTGTGGATGCTCCATGACGGGAAGCTCGTGGAGGTAACCCTCCCGCGCACCGTCAGGTTCCACCAACCGGCCCCGCCCACAGAGGAGTTCCCGCCTGATCCGGGCTGCCTTCTGCGGACGGACCAGGACCGCGAGCTGCCCGAGCGGACCCCGGTGCACCTCCAGGATCCGCGGCCGGCCCGGCAGCGGACGCGCTACGGCTCCCGCTCGACCAGTTCCCTCGGCCGTTTGTGCGCGGTGAGTGTGTGGAGTTCCGCCTGGTCCAGTGGCCGGTGGACCTCCACGTACCCGCCGTGCGGCAGGCGCTTGATCACGCCCGTCTCGCGGCCGTGCAACACCAGTTTCGCGTCCCGGAGTTGGAGGCCCAGGCAGATGCGGCGGGTGACGGCGAAGGAGAGGACCGGGACGGCGAACACCGCCACCCGCACCGTCCACGTCACCGTGTTGATCGACAGATGGAGGCGCGTCGCCACGATGTCGTTGCCGCCGCCCGCCAGGAGGATCAGGTAGAGGCTGATCCAGGCGACGCCGAGGCCCGTGCGGTTGGGACGGTTGCGGGGGCGGTCCAGGAGATGGTGTTCGTGGTGGTCGCCGGTTCGCCGGGACTCCAGGAACGGGTACGCGCCGATGAGGACGAGGAGGAGCGGGAAGACCACGATAGGGATCAGTACGCCGAGCACCAAGGTGTGGCCCCACAAGGTGACTTCCCAGCCCGGCATCACGCGGACCAGGCCCTCCGCGAAGCCCAGGTACCAGTCGGGCTGGGCGCCCGTGGAGACCTGGTCGGCGCGGTAGGGGCCGTAGGACCAGACGGGGTTGATGGACGCCACCGCCGCGAGGAGGGTGAGCGCGCCGAAGACCAGGAAGAAGAAGCCGCCCGCCTTCGCCAGATAGACCGGCATGAACGGGGAGCCCACCACGTTCCGTTCGGCGCGTCCGGGGCCCGCGAACTGGGTGTGCTTGTGGTGCACGACGAGGATGAGGTGGACGACCACCAGTGCCGCCATGACGCCGGGGATCAGCAGCACGTGCAGTGAGTAGAAGCGGGACACGACGTCGTGGCCGGGGTACTCGCCGCCGAACAGGAACATCGACAGATACGTCCCGACGACCGGGACCGAGAGCAGCGCGCCGTCCACGAAGCGCATCCCCGTGCCCGACAGCAGGTCGTCCGGCAGTGAGTAGCCGAAGAGGCCCTCGAACAGGCCGAGGAACAACAGGGTCCAGCCGAACAGCCAGTTGAGCTCGCGCGGCTTGCGGAACGACCCCGTGAAGAAGTGCCGCATCATGTGCGTGACCATCGCGGCGATGAACACCAGCGCTGCCCAGTGGTGCAGTTGACGGACCAGCAGTCCGCCGCGCACGTCGAAACTGAGGTGCAGCGTCGAGGCGTAGGCGTCGGACATCCTGATGCCGTTCAGGGGGACGTAACTCCCGTGGTACGTCACCTCGTTCATCGACGGGTGGAAGAACAGGGTGAGGTAGACGCCGGTGAGGATCAGCACCACGAAGCTGTAGAGACAGATCTCGCCGAGCAGGAACGACCAGTGGTCCGGGAACACCTTGCGCAGATACTGCTTGGCGAGCGAGTGGATGCCGAGGCGGCCGTCGAACCAGTCGGCGACGCGCTCGCCCCGTGAGGACTCGGACGGGGTGGTCACTGGTCCTCCTCGTCGTCCTTGCGCACATGCGTGAGCTTCTCGGGGTTGGTCACGATGTAGACCCCGGACACCTGGTCGCCCTCGGGCGTGAGGTCCATGACCATCACCGCGTACGGCGCGTCGCCCTCGAACAGCACGGCCGCCTCGTCGCCGTTGACGCGCCGGTAGCTCAGCTCCAGGTCCTGCGGACGGCGCCTGCCCGCGAAGGAGTTGATGAGGCGGACCGCCTTGTCCCGGCCGTGCACCGGACGCAGGCCCGCCGGCTTCCGGTTGCCCCCGCTGTCCGTCCAGACCGTTACGTCCGGCGCGAGGATCTCCATCAGCGAGGCGATGTCCCCGCCGATCGCGGCCCGCACGAACCGTTCCGTAGCCTCCCGCCGCACCCGGGGATGCGCCTCGTACAACGGCCGCCGCGCGTGCACATGGGCCCGCGCCCGGTGCGCCAGCTGGCGTACGGCGGCAGGGGAGCGCTCGATGATGTCCGCGATCTCGGTGTGGGCGTAGCCGAACACCTCGTTGAGGACGAACACCGCCCGCTCCAGCGGGCTCAGCGACTCCAGCACCACCAGCATGGCCAGCGAGACGGACTCGGCGCGCAGCGCCGGGTCGACGGGGTCGTCGGCCGGGCCGAGCAGGGGTTCCGGCAGCCACGGGCCGACATACGTCTCGCGGCGGCGGCTGATGGTGGCGCGGCGCTGCAGCGCGTGGTTGACGGCGATCCGGACCAGATAGGCGCGCCGGTTGGTGATGGTGTCGAGCGGCGAACGGCGGGCGCGCGCCGTCCAGGACAGCCAGGTCTCCTGGAGGACGTCGTCGGTGTCGGCGACGCTGCCCAGCATGTTGTAGACGAGACTGAACAACAGCTCCCGATGGTCCATGAAGTCATCGGTCGCCTCTTCGGTGACAGCGATCTCGGACATACCTGCGCCTCCCCGGTGCGTGCTCACTACTGCGAGGGCTGCCGGGGGCCGGAATGTGACAGCCGAGGGGGCAAATGTGACGTACGTCTCTGCGCATCGGCGCCGTGTCACATCCGGCGGCCGCCCCGGCCTCTTGACCGCGAGTCCTACGCAAGGAGACCGACATCGTGTTCAAGAAGTGGCACGGCAACCCGTGGGCGATCCTCGTGACGCTCTCGCTCGGGTTCTTCATGACCCTCCTCGACCTCACGATCGTGAACATCGCGATCCCCCGGCTCGGAGCGGACCTCGACGCGTCCCTGGACGAGATCCTCTGGGTCGTCAACGCCTACACCCTGGCGCTGGCCGTCCTGCTGATCACCGGCGGACGCCTCGGCGACCTGCGCGGCAAACGCAATCTGTTCGCCGCCGGAGTCGCCCTGTTCACCCTGGCCAGCCTCGCCTGCGGCCTCGCGCAGGACCCGGCGCAGCTCATCGGGTTCCGCGCGGTGCAGGGCCTGGGCGCGGCGCTGCTCATGCCGCAGACCCTGTCGATCATCACCGAGGTGTTCCCGGCCGACCGGCGCGGAGTCGCGATGGGCATCTGGGGCGCCGTGGCGGGCGTCTCCGGCGCGCTGGGCCCGATCCTCGGCGGAGTGCTGATCACCCATCTGTCCTGGCGGTGGATCTTCTTCGTCAACCTGCCGATCGGCGCGCTGGTGCTCGTACTGACCAGGGCGGTCATCCCGGGAGCCGAGCGCACGGTACGGCGCCGCTTCGACGTCCCCGGCGTCACCCTCGCCTCAACTGCCCTGTTCTGCCTGGCATTTGGGCTGACGGAGGGGCAGCGCTACGACTGGAATGCCTGGATCTGGGGCCTGTTCGGCGCGGCGGCCGTCCTCTTCGCGGCCTTCCTGCTCCACGAGCGCGGACAGCAGACCGGCGAACCCCTGGTCCCCTTCTCGCTGTTCAGGGACCGGAACTTCACGCTCGTCAACTTCGTGGGCGTCACCGTGTCGTTCGGTGTGGTCGGCATGTTCCTGCCCCTGACGATCTATCTGCAGTCCGTGCTCGGGTTCAGCGCCCAGAAGGCGGGACTGGTCCTGCTGCCCGTCGCCCTCGGCTCGTTCGTCGTGGCGGGACCCGCCGGAGCCCTCGCGGACAGGCTCGGCGGCAAGTTCATCCTGATGGGCGGGCTGCTCGCCTGGGCGGGCGGACTGATGTGGGTGGTCGGCGTCGCGGACGTGGGCACGGGCCGGCCGACCATCGCCTTCCCGCTCTTCCTCACCGGCCTCGGCGTCGGCTGCACCTTCGCGCCCATGGCCACCGAGGTCATGCGAGGCGTTCCGCCCCGGCTCGCCGGAGCCGCCTCCGGTGTCACCAACGCGCTGCGCCAGGTCGGCTCGGTGCTCGCGGGCGCCGTGATCGGCGCGGTGCTGCAGGCCCAGCTCGCCTCCTCGCTCACCGAACAGGCCCGGGCCGGCGCCGGGCAACTCCCCACCGCCTACCGGGAGTCCTTCGTCGCCGCGTTCTCCAAGTCCGAGTCGGACATCGGCGCCGGGCAGCAGGGCGGCGCCCCGTCCGGCGTCCCGCACGACATCGCCGAGCGGATGCGCGCCCTCGGCGGTCACGTCTTCGCCGACGGCTTCGTCAACGCCATGGGACCCGCCGTGTACGTCGCCGTGGCCGTCCTGCTGACCGGCGCTCTCGCCTGTCTCGCCGTACGACGGCACCAGGGGCCGTCCGCCAACCCGCACGCTCTGCCCGTGTCCGGGCCCGAACTGGAGGAAGCCGCACGATGACCATCGACTTCACGCCCATGTACGCCTCCCACGACGCCTTCCGGCGCGACCTGGAGCGGCTCGCCGGGGCGGTCGCGGACGGCAGGGCGCACACCGCTCCGGTCCTCGCAGGCTGGGAGAACTTCAAGCACCAGCTCCACATCCACCACACCGCCGAGGACAGTGACCTGTGGCCGCGCGTCCGGACGCGGGTCGGCGCGCGTACGCGGGACCTCGGGATGCTGGACGAGATGGAGGCCGAACACGCCCGTATCGACCCGCTGCTGGCCGCGGTGGACGCCGCGCTGGCCGATCGGGCCTTCGAACTCCCCGATCTGGTAAGGGCGTTGCGGGCGACCCTCGACGATCACCTCAAGCACGAGGAGGACAGCGCGCTGCCGCTGATGGGGGAGGTGCTGACCGACGCGGACTGGGCCGCCTTCACCGGGCGGCTGCGGGAGACACAGGGGCTGCGCGGGGCCGCGGTGTTCGTGCCGTGGCTCGTCGACGGGGTGTCGGCGGTGGACCGGGAACGGTTCCTGGGGGCGTTCCCGCCGCCGGTGCGGGTGCTGAACCGGGTCTTCTGGGAGGCGAGTTATCGGCGCAGGGGGCTGTGGTCGACGCGCTAGGGCCAGGTCGCCCGGTACCGTCGGGTGTGCCTCCTGACCTGGTGTTATTTACGGGTGAGTACCCGAGCGGTACCGTGAGGTCATGCCAGCTCTCAACGTGGAGTTCAGCGATCGCGAGCTAGAGGACCTGCGGCAGATCGCCAAGGAGCGCGGTACGTCGATGAAGGCCCTCGTCCGGGAGGCCGCCGCCGCCGACATTGCCCGGCACCGGGCGCTGCAGGAGGGGGCCGAGGCCTTCCGTCGTTTCTTCGCGACGCACGCCGACGAGTTCGCCGCGGCCTTCCCGGAGGACGAACCGGCGGCCAAGGGCGAGGGGCGGGTCGCCTGACGCATGCCCGTCATCCATATCGACGTGCCGTGGCTCCTCCAGCGCCATGAGGAAGTGCTCCCGGACCAGCCCGCCATCAACGACTTCTCGGCGTTGGTGGCGGCCGTCGCCCGGCACCGCGTCGACCCGCCCCGCCTCGGTGTCGACTCCGACCCCGCCTGGCGGGCCACCGCCCTGCTGCACACCCTCGCCCTGCTCAAGCCCCTGCCGTCCGCCAACGCCCGTTTCGCCTGCGCCACGGCGGTCGCCTACATGTTCGTCAGCGGCGTCGGCATCGATCCGCCGTACGGCGCGCTCGTCGACCTGACCCGCGACCTGATCTCCGGGAAGACGGACGTGTACGGGGCGGCGGAACGGCTGCGTTCCTGGCAGATCTGAGCGTCACCGGTCCTCGTGCGCCGGTGACGTGTCCTCGGGTACGCCGTCTCCGGACGCGGCGAGGCTGCCCAGCAGGCCCAGCAGCTCCGCGCTGCGGCTGCCCGGCTCGGCGTGGAAGACGACCGTGCTCAGGGCGTCCGTGCCCGGGATCTCGAACTTGTTGGACCGCAGCTCGAAGTCGCCGACCAAGGGATGGCTGAGGAGACTGATCCGGCCGACCATCGGCCGCACCTCGTGCCGGCTCCACAGCAGCCGGAACCGCTCGCTGCGCACGGACAGCTCGCCCACCAGCTCCACCAGCCGCGGATCGTCGACATCGGGACCGATGTGACCGCGGAGCGTCGCCACGCCTTCGGCGGTCAACTCCTCCCAGTCGCGGCGCAGTTCGCGTTCGGCGGGGTCGAGGAACACCGCTCGCAACAGGTTCGTACCCGGCACATAGTTCGGGGACAGCGCCCGGCACAGCGCGTTGGCCGCGAGACAGTCCGTGAACCGGTTCTGCACATACGCCGGATGCCCCGACCAGGTGTCCAGCAGTTCACGCACGCTCGCCGGCACCGTCTCGGGCCTCCTGGCCCGCCTGCGGGACGCGGCCGGCCGCTCCGGCTGCGCCAGGCCCAGGAGATGGGCGCTCGCGGCGGCGTCCAGGCGCAGCACCCTGGCCAGCGCCTCCAGCACCTGTGCGGACGGGTTGCGGTCCCGGCCCTGCTCAAGGCGCAGGTAGTAGTCGGAGCTGATACCGGCCAGCAGGGCGACCTCCTCCCGGCGCAGCCCCGGCACCCGGCGCAGCCCGCCGCCGCTCAGGCCCACGTCCTCGGGCCGGACCCGCTCCCGGCGGGCCCGCAGAAACTCACCGAGCGCGTTCTTGCTGTCCACCCCACCACCGTAGATCCGAATCCGCGCAGGTGGGTGTCCCCGTCACTACCAGGAACATCCGGGTACTGCCTGCCCGGCCGCGACGGACGCAGAGTCGGTCACCAGACGCCCCATCTACCGAAAGGCGCGCCATCATGGCCGACACCGTTTCCGGCGGCACTCTCACCCCCGCAGAGGGCCTCACCCTCACCCGCATGGGATACGGCGCCATGCAACTGGCCGGCCCCCACGTCTTCGGCCCGCCGAAGGACCGCACCGAAGCGGTGGCCGTCCTCCGCGAGGCCGTCGAGCGGGGTATCACCCACATCGACACCAGCGACTTCTACGGCCCGGTCGTCGTCAACGAGATCATCAAGGAGGCCCTCCACCCCTACCCCGACGGCCTGCACATCGTGACCAAGGTCGGCGCCCGGCGCGGCCCCGACGGCAGCTGGATCATGTCCCGCCACCCCGAGGACCTCAAGGCGCAGGTCCACGACAACCTCCGCAACCTCGGGCTCGACGCGCTCGACGTGGTCAACCTCCGGCTCGGTGCCCAGGACACCGCGGACGAGGAGTCGATCGGCGAGAAGTTCGGCGCCCTGGCCGAGTTGCGGAAGGCGGGGCTGATCCGGCACCTGGGACTCAGCACGGTCTCCGCCGCCCAACTGGCCGAGGCGCAGGCCATCGCCCCGGTGGTCACCGTGCAGAACCTGTACAACCTGGCCAACCGGCAGGACGACGCCCTCGTCGAGCGGTGCGCCGCGGAGAACATCGCGTTCGCCGCGTACTTCCCGCTCGGCGGGTTCACCCCGCTGCAGTCGAAGATCCTCACCGAGGTCGCCGCCCGGCTGGACGCCTCGCCCCAACAGGTCGCCCTGGCCTGGCTGTTGCAGCGCTCGGCGACCACCGTCCTGATCCCGGGCACCTCGTCCCGCGCCCATCTGCGCGAGAACATCGCTGCCGCGGACCTGGTGCTGCCCGCCGACGCGATCGCCGAACTCGACACGATCGGTGGCGAGGCCCAGGCCCGGTGAAGGGAGGGCGGGGGTGGGCCGCCCCCGCCCTCGGGGCCGCCGACCGAGGGCGGGAGGAGCAGGGTCGGCGGCCGTTTGGCGCGGGAGAGCCGCCGTCCAGCGCGTGGCCTCCGAGAAGGGCCGATTCCAGTGGACCGCGCGGTGCCGTGCGCCGGGAGCGTGCGCGACGCACCGGAGTGTGCGCATGGTTCACACGGGGCGCATGGAAGGTCGAAAGCCGGTGCCGGGGAACCCAGTTGCCGGCGCATCTGACTTTCTTTCAAAGGTATGGATGTTGCCCAAGTGCCTTGTTGGGTTCAGTGGGTTGTGCAAGGGTGAAACGCCCGCGCGAGGGTAATGCCCGGGGCTCATTCACCTGTTGATGAACCGAATCCGAGGAATCCACTCCGTGTCCACCCCTCCCCCTCCTCGTCCTCCTTACCCTCCGCCGGACAGCGGGGCTCCCGGGGAATCCGACGAGACCCTGGCCGCCCGGCTGCGGGGCCGCCCGGAGGGTGAGGCCGCACATTCCGTCGCGCTGCTGATGGCGCGGCACTGGCAGCCGGTCCAGGATTACGCGGAAGTCTGCCTCGCCGCCACGGGCAGTGCCCCCGCCATGGCCACCGCGGCCGCCTTCCATCAGGTGTTCGACCGGCTGACGTTCGGCGAACACGGCGTGGCACTGCGCCCCCGGCTGCTGCTGACCGTGCGCGACACGATCCGGGAGTGGGCGTCCGAGGAGCGAATATCCGGTGTTCTGCCGGACCTGGAGAATGCCTCCGGGGGTCGCGCGATGCGTTTTGCCAAGTCCATGACACCAGAAAATCGCAAGCTGGCCGAGCGGTCTTTCCAGACGCTTCAGCCGTTCGCCCAGTGTCTGCTGTGGCACACCGAGGTCGAGGCCGAGACGATATCGGTGCCGGCGGCACTGCTCGGCATGGATACCGACACCGCGTCGGCCGCTCTCCAGCAGGCGCACGAAAAATTCCGCGAGGGCTGTGTACGCGCCCACCGGGAACTCGCGCCGACCAAGGATTGCCGCTTCTACAACCGACTCCTCGACGTTCCCATTCGACGCGGCGGCACACTGCTGCCCGATGTCCAGCAGCATCTGGCCCAGTGCCCCTACTGCCGATTCGCCGCCGAACAACTGAGTTATTTCGAAGGCGGGCTGGGAGTCCTCCTCGCGGAGGCGGTGCTCGGCTGGGGAGCCCGCCCCTACCTCGCCTCGCGCCCCGGCCGCGCCAGGCCCGACACCCGGACGCGGACCCCCGGCCGGCACGGCGGACACGGCGGCGGCACGGGACGGCACCGTCTGTTCTCCCGGCTCCCCGCGCCCGGCCGCCGCATCGTGGAAGCGGCCAGGTCGGCCGGCTCCGGTCGATCGCCCCGCTCGTTCTTCGTCGGTGCCGGGCTGATCGGCGCCGGAGTCGTCGCGAGCGTCGTCGCCGTCAGCCTGTGGCCGGCCAACGGCGGCACCGCCGACCCGGTCGCCTCCACCAGCGGGAACGGACACGTGTCAGCCTCGGCCCCCGGTACGGCTCGGCTCCCCGCCGTACCCGGGCAGACAAGGCTGCGCAACGCCGCCGCCGACCTGTGCCTGGACATCGGGGGCACCGTGAAGGCCGGCGCCGACACCGTTCTCGCGACATGCTCCTCGGCCGAGACCCAGGAGTGGTCGTACGGGACCGACGGCCTGTTGCGCAGTGCGGCGAACTCCGGGTTGTGCCTGGACTCGCACGCGGACGCCGGCGTCGTCGTCCTCGGCACCTGCGCGGACGCGAAGGCCAAGCGCGGCAACGATGTCCGCTACGACCACACCGTGCGGGGCGAGTTGCTGCCCCGCTGGGGCTCCGGGCTCGCGCTCACCTCGACCACCAAGGAGCCGGACGCCGACATCGTGCTCAAGGTCCGCGACGGCTCCGCCTCGCAGCGCTGGCTGACCGACTCGGTGTCGGCCAGCCCCGGTTCGCTGTCGATCGCCGGCACGGGAGCCCCGTCCCCACGCCCCGCGCACAGCGCGGACCGGCTCAGCTGACGGCATCCCCCGGCCGCTCACCCGTCAGGAAACCGGCCGTGTTCTGCACGGCGGCCGGCGCGACAGGCGCAGATGAAGGACGTTGACGCCGTCGTGGGCTGCGGTCGGGGCGGGAGAGACCTCGACGGCCGGGTCACCGGGATACACGGGCCCCGGTGACGACGGACACCGACAGGTCGATCCAGGTCGGCATCAGCTGCCCGCGGTGGCCGGTGCGGGTGCCGGGGCCGGCGCTCCGGGGCCGGTGATCGGCGGTACCGGGATCTCTACGGTGCGGGCCAGCCGCGCCCCCTCGGGCCCGTACACCGCGCGGGGTTCGGGGAACAGCCGGAGCAGCGAGAGGAACAGCACGGCGGCCACGGCCAGGGACAGCGGCAGACTGATGTCGACGCCGTTGGCCAGGTCGCCGAACGGGCCGACGAACTGTCCCGGGATATTGGTGAACAGGACGCCCACCACGGCGGCCACCCACCAGGCGGTCATGCCGCGCCAGTTCCAGCCGTGCGCGAACCAGTAACGCCCGCCGCGCTGACGGCGGTTGAAGACCTGCAGGGCGTCCGGGTCGTACCAGCCGCGCCGGGTGTAGAAGCCCAGCATCATCACGACCATCCACGGTGTGGTGCAGGTGATGATCATCGTGGCGAAGGTGGAGATCGACTGCACGAGGTCGAGGCCGAAGCGCCCGATGAAGATGAACGCGATGGACAGCACGCCGACCAGCAGCGTCGCCTGGACCCGCGACAGCCGGGGGAACACCGACGAGAAGTCGAGCCCGGTGCCGTAGAGCGAGGTCGTGCCCGTCGACATGCCGCCGATCAGGGCCAGCAGGCAGACCGGGAGGAAGAACCAGCTCGGCGAGATGGCGAGGAGGCCGCCCACGAAGTCGGGGGCGGCCGGGTCGACGTACTTGGGGGCCTTGGCGGCGATGATGCTCGCGGTCGCCAGGCCGAAGACGAACGGCAGGAGCGTCGCGATCTGGGACAGGAACGCGGCCCCAACCACCTTGCGGCGCGGGGTGTTCGCCGGGATGTACCGCGACCAGTCGCCGAGGAACGCCCCGAACGACACCGGGTTGGAGAGCACGATCAGTGCCGCGCCGATGAACGACGGCCAGAACAGCGACTGCGTGGCCGCGTCCGCCGAGGACGTGAAGACGCCGGCGTACGACGGGTCGAAGTCCCCGGCGAACGCGATCGCGCCGAGCAGGAACAGGACTGTCGCGGACGTCACGGCGATCTTGTTGACGAACAGCATGAACCGGAAGCCGTAGACGCAGACCGCGAGAACCAGTCCGGCGAACAGCGCGTACGCGACGACGTACGACAGCGTGCTCTGCTCCAGGCCGAACAGCCGGTGCGCGCCGCCGACCAGGGCGTCGCCCGAGCTCCACACCGAGATCGAGAAGAAGGCGACGGCGGTGAGGAGGGACAGGAACGAGCCGACGACCCGGCCGTGCACGCCCAGGTGCGCGGAGGAGGCGACCGCGTTGTTCGTGCCGTTGACCGGGCCGAACACCGCCATCGGGCACAGGATCAGTGCGCCTACGACGACTCCGAGGAGTGTGGCTGCGAGGCCCTGCCAGAAGGAGAGGCCGAACAGGATGGGGAAGGCGCCGAGGACGCAGGTGGAGAAGGTGTTGGCGCCGCCGAACGCGACCCGGAACAGGTCGAGCGGGGTGGCGGTGCGGTCCGCGTCGGGGATGCGCTCCACGCCATAGGTCTCTACCTCGGTCAGGGACTGGCCGGGCGCGGCGGGGGAGGGGGCGGGCTGCGAGGACAAGGGGGCTCCAGCGGGAGACGGCGGTGGAGCGCGGGGTGGCGCGGTGGCGGTGCGGACGGCAGTTCACGCGCGCGGGGTGGGCGGGGTGAACGGATGCCGTCCTCGGGGTGTCCGCCGACGCTACGGTCGGCCGCGATGCCCGCGCCAGAGGACGGTTCATCCATCTTCGCTGCCGTGAGTGGAGGAATCGTCCCCCCTCATGTCACTCGCTGTCGGTCGGGGAGTCCTCCGGTTCGGCGTCGGGGCCCTGGGCGCGGACCCGCTGGACGTGTTCGAGGGAGTCGCGCAGTTCGGTGAGCCAGTCGTCGGTGTGGCGCTGGACGAGACGCACGCACCAGGCGAGGGCGTCGCTGCGGCTGCGGGCCACGCCGGCGGCGATGAGGGTGTCGAGGACCTGGCGCTCGGGCTGGCGCAGCCGGGTCATGACGGGTGCGGAGATGTGGGTGAACAGGGAGCGTTCCCCGGCGCACTCCACACCCCACGAGACCTTCCTGCGGAACCGGTGCTCGGCCTCGCGGGCGACCGCGATCCGGGTCTCCCGGGTGCGCTCGCGGAACTCCTGGACGCGACCCTGGACGGCCGCCTCCTTCTCGGCGTCCGAGACGTCCTCGGCGAGCCGGGGCGCGGGGATGCGGCCGATGACCGTGACCTCCTCGCGGTCGACCGTGACCTCGACCAGCTCCTCGAACAGGTCGTCGGGCAGACGGCCGGTGAACCAGCCGCGAAGCTTCTCCTGCTGCTCTGTCGTAATCATGTAATGACGATTACTCGCGAGCAGCGCGAACGCAAGGGGCTGCGGTGGAGTGCGCCGAGAGCTGAAGCGGAATGTTTCGGGACTGTTTCAGGACGATTGGCGAGGGCGGGTAAACCGGCCAACCGGCCCGATTCGGCGATCGGGAAGCCCGTGGTTCCGGGGTCCGCGCGTTCGAATTCCGTGACTTCACGCCACTGATTCAACACGCAAGGTTACTGAAACCTGTGGGTCGGATGTGTGTTCCGGCGACGGACTCGGCAGAGTGGCGCCCGCCGGTTCGGCACCGACCGAGCGGGACCGGCATCTCTTCGAACCGACCGTTTCGTGATCGGTTCGTATCGAGCGGAAGGAAGCACACAATGCGGAACACCGCGCGCTGGGCAGCGACTCTGGGCCTGACGGCCACCGCCGTCTGCGGGCCCCTCACCGGGACCGCCCTCGCGGCCCACGGCACTGGCCCGTCCGCGCTCTACGCCCCGTCGGCCCTGGTGCTGACCATGGGCCACGGGGACGACGCCGCCCTCGCGACACCGGAACGCGCGGTGACCCTCACCTGCGCGCCCACCTCCTCCGGCACCCACCCGTCCGCTGCCCAGGCGTGCGCCGAACTGCGCGGAATCGGGGGCGACTTCGACGCCCTGGCGGCCCGGAGCGATGTGCTCTGCAACAAGCTCTACCGTCCCGTCGTCGTCACTGTCGAGGGTGTCTGGCAGGGCAAGCGCGTCTCCTACGAGCGCGTCTTCTCCAACGAGTGCGTGAAGGACTCCTACGGGTACGGAGGTGTCTTCACGTTCTGAGAGACCGGGGTCGCACGGTCTCCGTGAGCATCAGGAAGGGTCCGTAGCTGGGGAGTGCGCGCCCCTGTCACGGAGCACTGCGATCCCGCAGCAGGGGTCGGCCGGGCGGTGTGGGGTCGCCCGAGCCGGCCCCTTCCTTCATTGCGGCTTCTCCTCCTGGGAGGGCATCGCGCGCAGCGGTGGAAAGCGGCCCAGCAGACCCGAGGCGCGCAACAGCCGGTCGATGCGCGGCCCGTCGGAGACGATCCGCAGCCGTCCGCCGCGTTCCCTCGCCCGTCCCTCGGCACGGCACAGGACGCGCAGCCCCGAACAGTCCAGGAACTCGACGGGCCGCAGATCCACCAGTACGTCGGGCTCCACGACCGCCGTCGCGGCGTCCAGGTGCTCGACTACCAGGTCCGCGGTCGCCATGTCGATCTCCCCCGAGACCTCGACCACCGTGAAGGGGCCGTACGGCCGCGTACGGGCACAGGAGTTGGCCGCGGGACTGTCGCGTTCGTCCGCTTCCGCTGTCATGGCCGCTCCACCTCGGCACGGGGCGCATTCGGTCTCGGTAGTTACCCCGGAGAAGCCCTGAACATCCATGACACGCCGCCCGCAAGATCTGGTTCACTCGACATGGTGAACTTCGGTCAGAAAGGTTGACTTTCTGTCAGTAGGACAGTGGAGAGGGGTCGCCGTCTCCCTGCGGACGGCGACCCCTCAGTCTGTGCGGCTCAGCTTTCGGCGGAGCGGATCACATGTGGACGACCGGTGCGGCGTCCGCGTCCTGCTGCGGAACCCCGCGACGGTAGAGCCCGAGCGCGATCAGCGTGCCCGCGGCGAAGAAGCCCGCCGACCACCAGAACGCGGTCGTGTAGCTCTCGATCGTCGCCTGTGCCTGGACCAGCTTGCTGGTCGCGTCCTTCCCGGCCAGGTAGTCGGTCGCGGCGCTCGCGGCCAGCGTGTTCAGCAGCGCCGTACCGATCGAACCGCCCACCTGCTGCATGGCGTTGACCGTCGCCGAGGCGACGCCCGCGTCCTCGGCGGCCACCCCGCCCGTGGCGAGCTGCATCGCCGGCGGCATCACCATGCCGAGGCCCGCGCCGATCACGATCAGCTGCGGCAGCACATGGCTCGCGTAGGACGAACCGACCCCGATGCCCGTCAGCCAGGCCATGCCGACCATGGCGATGGCGAAGCCCAGCGGAATGACGACCTTCGGGCCGAGGTGCGGCACGAGGACCGTGGTGCCCACCTGCGCCATCACCATCAGCGCGCCGATCATCGGGAGGAACGCGACACCGGTCTTGGTGGGGCTGAAGCCCAGGTTGAGCTGGAGGTAGTAGGTGAGGAAGAGGAACACACCGAACATGCCCGCACCGGTGATCAGTACGGCGAGGAACGAGGCACCCCGGTTGCGGTCGAGCAGGATGCGCAGCGGCAGCAGCGGGTGCTCGGCGCGGTTCTGCCACCAGACGAAGGCCGCCAGCAGTACGACGCCCACGATCAGGAAGCCCCAGGTCTGCGGTGAACTCCAGTCGTGCGTCTCGGCGTTGGAGAACCCGTAGACGAGGGAGAACAGACCGCCGGCGACCAGCACCGTGCCCGGCACGTCCAGCTTGGAGCCCGCGGCGTCGCGGTGGTTGGAGAGCAGGACCCAGCCGCCGGCGAAGGCGACGAAGGCGATGGCGACGTTGACATAGAGCGTCCAGCGCCAGTCGAAGGCGTCGGTCAGCACACCGCCGAGCAGCAGGCCGACCGCACCGCCGGCGCCCGCGATGGCGCCGTACACGCTGAAGGCCCGGGCGCGCTCGCGGGCGTCCGTGAACGTCGTGTTGAGCAGGGAGAGCGCGGCCGGCGCGAGCAGCGCGCCCGCGACGCCCTGGAGGGCGCGTGCGGTGACCAGCATGCCGAAGCTGTTGGCGGCACCGCCGAGGGCGGAGGCGCCGGCGAATCCGACGACACCGACGAGGAAGGCGGTCTTGCGGCCGAAGAGGTCGGCGATCCGGCCGCCGAGCAGCAGCAGGGAGGCGAACGCCAGGGCGTACGCGGTGACGATCCACTGCCGGTTGCCGTCGGAGAAGCCGAGGTCCTTCTGGGCCGACGGCAGGGCGATGTTCACGATGGTGGCGTCGAGGACGACCATCAGCTGGGCCACGGCGACGATCGCGAGGATCCACCAACGCTTCGAGGAGGACGCGGGCTGCGCCTCCACGGCACCCGACCGGGTGCCTTCGCTCAGAGTCTTCTGGGACATCGGGAACCACTCCAGGGAAGTCGTTCGGGGTTTACCAAAACGTAAACGAAACGGTTTCGTACACATCGACACTAGAGTACTTTCAGCGAAACGGCAACGTTTCGCTGGAGGCGGGGATCCAGGCACGCGCAAGGGCGTTTTCGAGGCCGACGGGGCCGGGCTGTACTACGAGGTGCGCGGTGCCGGCCCGGCGCTGTTGATGATCAGCGGGGCCGGGGGGGAGACGCCGGCTACGACGGCGTTGCGGAGATCCTTTCCGACGCCTTCATGGTGATCTCCTACGACCGGCGCGGGAACTCGCGCAGCACCGGCCGCTCCGGGACACCGATGGACCTCGCCGTGCAGGCCGCCGACGCCCGCGCGCTCGTCGACGGCCCGGCCGGCGGGCGGGCGCTGGTGTTCGGCAACAGGGGGAGCGATCATCGGCCTCGTGCTGGCCGCACTTCACCCGGAGGTGATGATGGGCCTGATCGCCCGTGATCCGCCCGCCGTGAACGTCCTTCCCGACGGCGACCCCGGGCGCGGCTTCTTCGCCGAACTCGCCGCGCTGTACGCGCAGGGCGGAGCCCCGGCTGCGGGGCGCCGGTTCGCCGAGACCACCCGGGGCGAAGGCACGTACCGCTGGCCCGGTGAGCTCTGGAAGCGGTTCCTGGGGAACCAGGACCACCTCTTCGGCGCGGAGTGGTCGGGCTTCGCGGGCTTCCGGCCCGACGAGAACGCGCTCAAGTCGGCCCGTTTCCCAGCGCGTTGGGCGCGGGAGTGGAGGACCGGGGCGCGTACTGCGCCCGCCCGTCGATCGAGATCGCCCGCCGGATCGGGGCGCCGTGGGCCGAATTCCCCGGCATTCACATGGAGTTCCTGCGCCACCCGGACCGATTCGCGGCGGCGGTACGGGTGTTGGCGACGCAGCCGCACAGCCGCGACGCCGACGTCCCCGCGCTCTGGAAGGGGCGGCTCAGTGAGGGCCGAGCAGCTCCGCGACCAACACCCGCCGCAGCCATGCCCGGTAGGCCTCCCGTGTCCAGCCCCGGTGTCTGCGCAGGAGTTGATGCATGTGCGGTGACGCGAGCGCATAGAGCGTGTCGGCGGCGGTGCGCGCGTCGAGGCCCGCGCGCAGCGCCCCGCGCTCCTCAAGTGCCGTGGCCAGCGCCAGATGCACGCCGTACGTCGCCTCGGCACCGGCGTCCGCGGAGGCCCGCATGTCCGGGTCCGCGCCCGCCGCCTCGACGGTCACCATGATCAGGTCACCGGCGCGTTCCAGCAGTTCGGTGATCTGGTCGACGCTGCGGCCGATCGCGCGTCCGGGGTCGGGGTCGTCCCGGATCTCCAGGGTCTCGGGGCGGTCCGGGACGGCGACCGGCTCCTCGTCACCGGCGATCGCGACACCCAGGGTGTGCCCGAACAGGGCGGCCTTGGTGGGGAACGTGTCGTACAGCGTGCGCTCGCCGACCCCGGCCAGCGCCGCCACCTCCTTCATGCGTGTGCCCGTGAACCCCCTCTCCGTGAACAGCCGGGCGGCCGCCTCCCGGATGCGGGCGCGGGTCGCCGCCGCCGACTCGGCGCGCCTGGCCGAGCGGTAGGGCCGCTTCCGGTCGCTCTTCTGGTTGACGGGTTCGGGCATGGGGAGGAGTCTAGAAGGAAATCGGCGCAGTGATACTGCGGTGAAATTCAGCGGAGTGAAACCGGAGCGATGAGGAGCGTGAGCGCCATGCCGGAGCTCGCCGGAATCCACCATGTGAAGCTGCCCGTCACCGATCTCGACCGCTCGCGCGACTGGTACGGCCGCGTCCTCGGCTTCAAGGTCACGCACGAGTTCCCGGACGCGGAGGACGGCGTCGTGCGCGGACTGGCGGGGGAGGTGCCGGGACTCGGCGACTCGATGCTCTGCCTGCGGGTCAACTCCCGGGCCGCGCAAGGCTGTCAGGGCTTCGACCCGGTCAGCTTCGCGGTTCCGGACCGCGCCGACATCGAGGCCTGGGCCGCCCACCTCGATACCCTCGGCGTCCCGCACTCGCCGGTGATCGAGGCCTCGATCGGCTGGCTGCTGGTCTTCAACGACCCGGACGGCCTCGACCTGCACCTTTACAGCTGGGCGGCGCACGGGGTGGATCACGAGGGCGTCCCCGGGTACGGCCGCCCGGTGTCCTGACCGGGGCGCTCGGGTTCCTGCGCGGGGCGCGCGGTTCCTGAGCGGGCGTCGCCATACATGCCTTGACCGGTATATAACCGCGGAGGCATATTGGATCTATGTCCGACGCCTCGCTCTGGGCCGCCCTCGCCGATCCCCACCGGCGGGCCATCGTCGCCCTGCTCCTGGAGCGGCCCCGGCCCGTCGTCGAGTTGGGGGAGGCCTGCGGTCTGAGCCAGCCCAGCACGTCGAAGCACCTGCGGGTGCTGCGGGACGCGGGCCTGGTCCGGGTACGGCAGGACGCGCAGCGCCGCGTCTACGCCCTCGACGCCGCCCCGATCGCCGCACTCGACGCATGGCTTGCCCCCTACCGCGAGCTGTGGAACCGCAGCCTCGACAATCCCCCACGCTCGGCTTCGCTCGCGCGGGGGCACCCCCACGGCCGACGCCTCGACAAGACGTCGGACGACGATGCCCGGAAACCCGTCCCGAAGGACTGATCCACCATGTCCGTCGATCTCACCGGCACCTTTCTCACCCTCGACGACGGCCGCCCCGCCGTCCGTTTCAGCCGCACCTACGACCAACCCCTCGACCGCGTCTGGCAGTTCGTGACCGACCCCGACGAACTCGCCCAGTGGTTCCCCTCACGCGCCGAGTTCGGCTTGCGTCCCGGCGGCACGGTCGCCTTCAGCGGCGACCCGAACATGCCGGAGTCGACCGGCAAGGTCATCGCCGTCGAACCGCCCCGGCACCTCTCCTTCGAATGGGGCGGCGACGAGCTGCACTTCGACCTGGAGGAGGTCGAGGAGAAGCGCACCCGTTTCACCCTCAACAACGTCCTGAGCGCGGAGGACACCGCGTCCCGCAACGGCGCCGGCTGGGAGGTCTGCCTCGGCGCCCTGGACGCGAAGGCCCGCGCCGAGCGTGTCGAGGGGCCGCATGCCGGTGGCGGCGCGCCCTGGAAGGCGTTCTACGACGGCTACTTGGCGGCCGGAATCCCCTCCGGCGCGCCCGTGCCCGGCCTGGACTGATCCGTGCCGGGCTCGGACAGTCCTGTCCCCGGCCCGGACCGACCCGTCACGCCATCTGCCGCCGGACCAGCTCGTGCAGGCGGCCGCCCGTGTCCGCCAACAGTTGTGCGGGCGGGCCCTGTTGGGCGACCTTGCCGTCCTCCATGACGACCACGCGGTCGGCGTCCAGGACGGTCGACAGGCGGTGCGCGATGACGATCCGGGTGGCGTTGAGTGCCTTGGTGCTCTCGATCACCGTGCGCTGGGTCTCGTTGTCGAGGGCACTGGTCGCCTCGTCGAAGAAGAGGATGCGCGGCCGGCGGATCAACGCCTGCGCGATCATGAGGCGTTGACGCTGACCGCCCGAGACCGCGCCGCTGCCCGCGACGATGGTGTGCAGGCCCATCGGCATCCGCTTGATGTCCTCGGCGAGCCCCGCCATCTCGGCCGCCGCCATCGCCTCCTCCGGCGTGAACGGCTCGGTGCCGCAGATGACGTCCAGGACGGAACCGGTGAACGGCTGCGCGTGCTGGAGCACCACCCCGCACTGCCGCCGCACCGCCGACTGGTCGAGGGCGCCCAGGTCCTGGCCGTCGTAGAGGACGCTGCCGGAGACCGGTTTGTCGAAGCCGATGAGGAGGCGCAGCAGAGTGGACTTGCCGCAGCCGCTGGGGCCGACGATCGCCACGAACTCGCCCGCGCGGACCTCGAAGGACACGTCGTCGAGGACGAGGGGGCCGTCGTCGGCGTACCGGAAGGACAGGCGGCGGGCCTCGATCGCGCCGGACAGCTGTCCGGGGCGGGTGCTGGCGGTGCGGACCTCCGGGGCCGCGTCCAGGACCGGCCTGATCTCCTCGAACAGCGGCAGTGCGGAGACCACCGAGACGAAGGCGCCGGTCAGGCTGGTGACGGAGGTCAGGACCATCGTCACCGAGGTGTTGAAGGTGAGGAAGTCGGCGGCCGACATCGAGCCGCGTGCCGGGCCCGCGAGCAGCATGAACATCAGCAGGGTGCAGACGGGCAGGTACACCGCGCCCATCACCGTGGTGAGGTTCTTGATCCGGCCGACCCTCTGCTGGAGTTCACGGCTGCGCGCGAACTCCGAGGCCCAGGCCGCGTAGGCGTAGTTCTCCGCCGCCGCCACCCGCAACTTCGGCAGTCCGCGCAGCGTTTGGAACGCCTGGTTGTTCAGCTTGTTGCCGAGCACGACCAGCCTGCGCTGCCAGCGCACCTGCCACAGACCGAGGCCCAGGAACACTGCGGCGATCACGACGAGCATGCCGATCGCGGCGAGTGCCATCGAGGGGCTGTACCAGAACAGCAGCCCCAGGTTCATCGCGCCGACCGTCACCGACTGGGCGACGACGGGGCCAACTCCCGCCAGCAGGCGGCGGATCGAGCTGATGCCCATCGCCGCGCTCGCCAGCTCGCCCGTCGAGCGTTCGGTGAAGAACTTCGTCGGCAGCCTCAACAGGCGGTCCCAGACCGCCGGTTGGAGCGTGGCTTCGATCCGGCCCTCCAGACGGAGCATGGTGAGGTTCTCCAGCAGCAGGAAGGCCGCCGCCACCACGCTCGTCACCATCACGGCCAGACAGACCTGCACGATCAGGCCGGTCTGCGCCTTCGGCACGAACTCGCCCAGCACCTTGCCCGTCGCGATCGGCACCAGCGCCCCGATCGCGACCGTCACCAGTCCGCTGATCAGCAGGTTGGAGAGATCGCTTCCGGTGCCCTGCATGCTGAAGCGCAACAGCCTCAGCGGACTGAGCCGACGCTCGGGCAGCGGGCGGTAGAACATCACCGCGCGCGGCTCGAACTCCTCCGCGTTCGCCTTCTCGATCGGCGTCTCGCGGCCCGTCGCCGGGTGTACGGCGACATAGCCGCCGCGCCGCCACAGCAGTGCGACCGGAGCCCCGGACAGCCCCCGATGGCCCACCAGCGGACCGAGGTTGTCCCGCCACCAGCGTCCGTCGAGTCGTACGGCCCGCACCCGGACCCGGGAGGCGAGAGCGATCCGCTCGACCGGGTCCAGACGCTCGCTCTCGCTGCCGCTCTGCGCGGGTTCGGCGAGGGTGATGCCGGCCGCCTCGGCGACCAACTTGCAGGCCGCGTACGACGCGTCGGCATCCGCGGCCGTCGTGCGCCGCGCCGATGACTTGCCGATCGACGCGAGCAGCGTCCGGTCGGCCTGGGCGCGCACCGCCTCACCGGCCTTGATGCCGGCGGCGGTTCGCGTCTCGTGGGTGCGCTCCAGCTGCTCGATCCACTTGTCCAGCGTGGACAACAGCCGGTACTGCTGGTCGACCATGCCCTGCCAGACACCCGGGTCCATCAGCAGATCGGCCGCCGCCTCCGCGCCGTACAACGACCCGTACTGCACGCTGCCCGGGGGCACTTGCATCCAGAAGACGTCGTCGTCGGTGAGCGCGGCGGCCCGTTCGGTTGCCATCGGCGCCTGGAAGAGGATGGAGAGGCCGCGGCCGACACCGAGGGCGAGGGCGTATTCGAGGGGGCTCGAAGTCGGGGGCACGTACTGGGGGTTGCCGTACTCGTCGTACGACCAGGTCTGGGTGTTCGCGGGCTGGTACAGCTCACGCAGGTTGATCCGGTGCACCACGCAGTCCCGCAACGGGCGTGCCACCAGCGTGTGTTGGGGGCCGGCGACCGGGCCCAGCAGCAGTGCGCCCGCCTCCAGCCGGCCGAGGTGGTGCCAGTGCCCCTGCTGTTCGGCGTCCACCGCGAAGAGGTCGATGGCACCCGACGCGACCAGCCAGAGCACCTGCGGGCCTTCGAGGTCGAGGCGGTTGAAGCCGGCGCAGTCGATCGGTGTGCCCAGGGATCCCAGCGCGCCGAGGACCAGGTCGCCTTCGTGGACGGACGTCATCTCACCGCTCCTTGACCAGCGTGGCGTACGCGCCACCGGCCGCCACCAGGGCGTCGTGCCGGCCGCGTTCCACGATCGTGCCGTGTTCGAGGACGACGATCTCGTCGCTGTCGCGCACCGTGCTGAGCCGGTGGGCGATCACCACACAGGCGCAGCCGCGCTTGCGCAGGTTGTCCATCACGACCAGCTCGGTCTCCGCGTCCAGCGCGCTCGTCACCTCGTCGAGCACCAGGATGCTGGGCCGGCGCACCAACGCCCGTGCGATCTCCAGGCGTTGGCGCTGACCGCCGGAGAAGTTGCGCCCGTCCTGCTCGACCCGGCTGTGGATACCGCCGGGACGCCGCATCACCACGTCGTAAAGGGCCGCGTCCCGCAGCGCGTCCGTCACGGCCTCGTCCGGGATCGACGGATCCCACAGCGCCACGTTGTCGCGGACCGAGCCCTCGAAGAGGAACACGTCCTGGTCGACGAAGGAAACGGAGGCGGCGAGCGCGCCGCGCGGAATGTCCTCCAGCCGGTGGTCGTCGATGCGGATCACGCCCTCCCAGGGCGTGTAGAGCCCCGAAATCAGCCTGGACACCGTTGACTTGCCGCTGCCGGAGCCGCCGACCAGCGCCACCTGCTGGCCCGGCCCGACGGTGAGCGAGAAGCCGGTGAGGAGGGGCTTGTCGAGGGGGCTGTAGCCGAAGGTGATGTTCTCCAGCTCGACGTGTCCCTGGAGCCGGCGGGTCGAATCGGCGCCGCCCGCACGGGAGTAGAGGGGGTCCGCCTGGAAGTTCTCGACGTCCTTGAGGCGGGCCACGTCGGCCGCGAAGTCCTGGATGCGGCCCGCGACGCCGTTGAGCCGGGTGATCGGCGCGGTGAAGCGGGTGACCAGGGCCTGGAAGGCGACCAACAGGCCGACGGAGATGTGCCCTTCGACGGCCCGCATACCGCCGATCCACAGGATCAGCGCGCTGTTGAGAGAGGCCAGCGTCGGAGCGACGACGCCCAGCCAGGCGCTCGGCACCCCGAGCCGCTGCTGCTCCTCCAGGGTGGTGGCGTGCTGCCCGGCCCACTTGCGGAAGTAGCCGTCCTCGCCGCCGGTCGCCTTCATCGTCTCGATCAACTGGAGCCCGGTGTAAGCCGTGTTGGTGAGCCGGGCGGAGTCGGCGCGCAGTTTCGCGGTCCGGGTCGCGCGCAGCCGGACGACGACGCGCATCGCCACCACGTTCAGCAGCGCAACACCTATACCTACGTACGTGAGTTGGGGGTCGTACGTATAGAGGAGCACCGCGTAGAGCACCACGACCACGGCGTCCACGCCGGCCGCCGAGAGATCGCGGGCCAGCGTCTCGGCGACGGAGTCGTTGGACTGGAGGCGCTGGACCAGGTCGGCCGGGCTGCGCTGGGAGAAGAACGTCACCGGCAGCCGCAGCAGATGGCGCAGGAAACGGGCGCTGGAGAGGGTGGAGGAGATGATGCGGCCGTGCAGCAGGTTCGCCTGTTGCAGCCAGGTCAGCACCAGCGTGAGCAGCACACAGGTCCCCATGGACGCGAACAGCACGCCCAGCAGGGAGGTTTGACCACCTATCAGAAACATGTCGATGTAGGTGCGGCTGAGCGCGGGCATCGCCGCGCCGACCAGGACCAGCAGCAGGCTGGAGAGGACGGCGGCGGGCATCGTGCCCGCGGTGCCGCGCAGCCGGGCGGGCATCGCACCCAGTACGCCCGGCTTGCGGCCGCCCTTCTCGAAGCCGTCGCCCGGCTCCATGACCAGCACGACTCCGGTGAAACTGGAGTCGAAGTCCTCCATGGGCACGAACCGGCGGCCCTTGCCGGGGTCGTTGATGTACACCCCGCGCCGGCCGAAGCGGCGGCCCATGCCGTCGTAGACGACGTAGTGGTTGAACTCCCAGAACAGGATGGCGGGGGACCGCACTTCGGCGAGCGCGGCGGTGTCCATCTGCATGCCCTTGGCCGTGAGGCCGTAACTGCGTGCCGCTTTGAGGAGGTTGCTGGCGCGCGAGCCGTCGCGGGAGACACCGCAGGCGATGCGCAGTTCCTCCAGCGGGATGTGACGGCCGTAGAAGCCGAGGACCATCGCGAGGGAGGCGGCGCCGCATTCCACCGCCTCCATCTGGAGCACGGTGGGTGAACGGACCGTCTTCGCACGGCCCTTGGGCACCGGGCGCTTCGGCGGCGCGGAGCGGCGTCTGCTTCGGGTGTCCTGTGCGGGGCTCACGGCAGCAGCCAATCGAGGGGACGCTGATCGGCCAGCCGGATGGAGGCCGAGGCCATGGTCATGGAGGTGAGCGCGAACGGCGGCCCGTCGGCGGACGACCACTTGTAACCGCTCTTCGTGCGCGCCGACCTGTCGAGTTTCACCAGCACGGCCACCGGCCTGCCCTTCTTGGTGAACTGCTCGCCCAGCTGGCTGTCCCCGAGGAACGCGGCGATCTGCTGCGCCGACTGGGCGGACCGGTCCACGGCCTTCACATGGCCGCGCAGTACGCCGTAGGTCTGTGTCGGCACGGACGAGACGGTCAGGTCGACGGCAGCGTTCGCGGGGATGGAGGCCGCGTTCTCGGCGGGGACGTACACCGTCGCGTAGAGCGGGTCGGTGGCGCGCGCGACCTTCTCCACGGCGGCGACGTTCGCGCCCGTCTGGATGATCTGGCCGATGGTGGCGGCGAGCGCGGTGATCCGGCCCGCGGCGACCGTGCGCACGACGGAGTCGCCCTCGGCCGTACGGACCTGGAGGACAGGGGAGTTGGCCGGCAGCCGTTCGCCCTCCTGGGCGACGACGGCGGTGACCTGGCCGGCGACCGGGCTCTGCAGGATGTAACTGCCCTCCCCGTGCGTGAGGATGGCGGACGCCCCGACCGTGGAGGCCACGGAACCGGTCACCGCCCACACGGAGGCGGCGGCCACGACGACCACCGTCACACAGAGCACGAGCCAGCCCTGGGGACGCGCGAAGCGCACCGGAAGATCGAGCTCTTCGGGCGACTGGAGCTTGGCGAGGGCCTGTTGGCGGAACTGCACGGGACTTCCCTCACCTGTGGGAGAGATCTTTTACGGCACACGAATACGGCACCCGAAAGTCCCGGAGCCGGGAAACGGCTCCGGGACTCGGTGTAACAAGGTGCGATCAGAGACCGGCGACCAGGTTCGTGACCGGGGTCACGTTCAGGCCGGTGGCACCCTCGACGGTGCCGACGACCGTGTCGACCAGGCCGGAGACCGGGGCGACGCCGTCCACCACACCGGTGACGGTGCTGAGGGCGTTCAGGGACAGGCCGCCGGAGACGTTGTCGAGCTCGGCGTCGGAGATCTCGACGGTCTCGACCTGGGGGGTGGAGTTCATGATGGAACTTCCCTTCATATGGATATTCACAAGGGGGGAGCGGCCCCCTCTGGGGGACAGACGACGGCCGCGACCGCAGGCGTCGGGCGCCGTTTCCGGAGCCCCATCGGCTCCTGCGGTGCGATGGATCAAAGCACGCCGCTGACGGGCGCAGCCAATCAAACTCTTGTCCCACCAGGGCACTTGAGCCTCAGGAGATGCGAACCGTGCAGGCGTGGGCACGAGGTGTCGGCGAGTTCTTCACACGCTGCACGGCATCGCTCCGCAGGAGGGCTTGCGGCGCCGAAGCGGAATCGGGCACTCCCCACCAAAGGCGCTCCGTGGAGCGTGTGCATGTGCAGATCCGCCGGATCCGGTGGCTTCGTTGGGTACGCGCTGTGCAGATTCCCTGAAGCCGGGATTCCGCTCGCCGTTCTCGACGGAACGTTACTGATCGATCGCTTTCTGTTCCGGGGGCGGGAGTCGGGTAACTGGGCGCGCGCACGCGGCGGTTCGGGCGGCCACCGATTCGATCAAGACATCCGGCCGCTCGGCGCACACCGGACGCGGAGGGCCCGTCATGCCGTGGGCACAGGCCCGAAGCCACCTCGTACCCCTACCGGGTCAGCGCTCGGGCATGGCCGATTCGCGTTTTCGCAAAGGAAGTTGAGAAACGGAATTGAACACCTCGCGTGACACGTGCGTATCAACGGGCATCCAGGCGCCCCCATAAGCCGCCACCCCCGGCGGCACAGACCCCGGTCCCCAGGAGGTCGAGAAGTTTGAGTCACAAGCGAATTCCGAAGCGCAAGGCCGCGATAGCTGTCGGCGGTGTCGCTGCACTCGGAGCGGCGGCGATCCTGCTGCCGAACGCCAACGCGTCCCAGGACAACTCGGCAGGCGCCGCCACCCCCAAGACCCTCAAGGCGACGGGCGCCTCGGACCTCTCCTCGCAGATCGCCGGACTGCTCGGTGACGCCTTCGCCGGGTCCTACTACGACAGCGCCACCCAGCAGCTCGTCGTCAACGTGATCTCCGGCGACAACAACAACGTCGTCGTACAGGCGGAGAAGGCCGGCGCCAAGGTGCGCGAGGTGCAGAACAGCACCGCCGAACTCACTGCCGCTGCCAAGGTGTTGAAGACCAAGGCCACCATCCCCGGCACCGCCTGGTCCGTCGACCCGAAGACCAACAAGATCCAGGTCCTCGCCGACAGCACCGTCACGGGCAGCAAGTGGGACACCGTGCTGTCGACCGTCAAGAGCCTCGGCACGGACATGGCCACGGTCAAGAAGACCGGCGGCTCCTTCAAGACGCTGGTGTCGGGCGGCGACGCCATCTTCGCCCAGACCGCCCAGGGCGGAGTCCGCTGCTCCCTCGGCTTCAACGTCACCGCGAGCGACGGCACGCCCGCCTTCCTGACCGCCGGACACTGCGGCGTCGCGGCGAAGCAGTGGTCCGACACGCAGGACGGCCAGCCGATCGCCACGGTCGACCAGGCCGTCTTCCCCGGCAACGACTTCTCCCTGGTGAAGTACGACGACCCGGCCACCCAGACCACGAGCGACGTCAACGTGGGCAACGGCCAGACCGTCCAGATCACCCAGGCCGAGGACGCCACGGTCGGCACCCAGGTCTTCCGGATGGGCTCCACCACCGGTCTGCACGACGGCACGGTCACCGGTCTCGACGCGACCGTCAACTTCCAGAGCGAGACCGACCCCAACGGTGTCGACACCGTCAACGGCCTCATCCAGACGGACGTCTGCGCCGAGGCGGGTGACAGCGGCGGCTCCCTCTTCACCCAGGACGGCGGCGCGGTCGGCCTCACCTCCGGCGGCAGCGGCGACTGCACCAGCGGCGGCGAGACCTTCTTCCAGCCGGTCACCGCCGCGCTCACGGCGACCGGGGCCACCCTCGGCGACGCGGGTGCCGGCGCGGGCGCGGGTGCGGGCGGCGACACCGCCACGGCGGACCCGTCGGCGACCGCCGCCGACCCGTCGGCCACCGACGGCACCGGTGACCAGTCCGGAGCGGTCGACCCGTCCGCGACCGACGGCACGGGCGACCAGTCCGGAGCCGTGGACCCGTCCGCGACCGACGGCAGCGGTGACGCGACCGGCGATGGCACGGGCACCGGAACCGGCGACGGTTCCTCGCTCACCTCAAGCCACTGATCCGACCCCTTCCAGAGTTTCAGGTCGGCGGTGGATCGGTCCGGCCCTCCGGCGGGAGGGCCGGACCGCCCTGCGTGTACGTCAGTTCCGACCCGGCTCCCGGGCCCGCAGCAGAAGCAGCGCCACGTCGTCGATCCGCTCCCGCGCCGCGGCGCTGTACCGCACCAGTTCGTCGGCGATCTCCTCCAGCGGCAGGTCCCCGGCCGCTGCGAGGCGTTGCCCCAGTTCGGCCAGGGCGTCCTCGATGTCGACGCCGGGCGACTCGATGAGCCCGTCGGTGTAGAGCGCGAGGACCGAACCGGGCGCGAGATTCACCTCCGTCGTCGGATAGGTCGCGTCGGCGTCGATGCCCAGCAAGGGACCACCGGCCAGGTCCAGCACCCGCACCCGCCCGTCCGGACGGCGCAGCAGCGGCGGCGGATGCCCGGCCCGCGCCATCACGGCCGTACCGCGCGCGGGATCCAGCCGTAGATACAGACAGCTCGCGAACAGCTCGACGCCCAGGTCGATCAGCAGCCGGTTGGTGCTGCGCATGACCTCCTCCGGGGCCTGACCGACGGTCGTGTACGCGCGGACGGCCGTTCGGATCTGGCCCATCAGCCCGGCCGCGGTCACGTTGTGCCCCTGGACGTCGCCGATCACCGCCGCCGGACCCGAGGTGGTCACCAGGTCGTAGAAGTCGCCGCCGATCTCCATGCCCTGGGTGGCAGGCAGATAGCGGGCGGCGGCCTCGATGCCCGGCAGCGACGGCAGCGAGTGCGGCAGCAGTGCGGCCTGCAGTCCGTGGGCCAGCTGGTACTTCGCGTCGTAGAGCAGCGCACGCTCCAGCGCCTGCGCGATCAGCCCGCCCAGACTCGTCAGCACCGCCCGCTCGTCCGCGGGGAAGACATGCGGCTCGGCATACGCCAGCACACAGGTGCCCACCGGCCGACCGGACGCCACCAGCGGCAGATACGCCCAGGCCGCGAACCCGTCAGGGGTGGCGTGCCGGCTCGGATACAGCCGCTCCAGGTCCCGCCGCGAATCGAAGAACGCGGGCACCCCGCTGTTCAGCGCGGCCGTACCCGGCGTCGACTCGGTCAGCTCCATCCCGTCGAAGCGCTCCACCACCTGCGGATCGGGATAACCGCGGTGTCCCAGCACATGCAGCCGCCCGCCCCGCGAACCGAGCACAACCAGCGCCTGACTGCCCACGGCCGGCGCGACCTCGTCCGCGATCAGCTGCACCACGTCCTCCACCCCGACCGCCTCGGTCAGCGCCCCCGCCAGGCTCAGTACCTGGGAGATGGTCACAAGGCGCGACGGCCCTTCTCCCACCCGCGGTGCCGCCCGCCCCAGCTCCGTCACCGCCCGCGCCCGGCTGATCCGCACACTCAGCCCGGTCGTGTTCGGATACATCCGGAACGACAGCCACTCGCCCGGTGGACGCAGCGCCACGAACGACGTGACCTGCTGACTGAGCAGTGCGGCCCGGTAACGGTCCTCGTACACCGGGTCGTTGAGCCAGGGCACCGCCGCCCACAGCTGGGTGCCCAGCAGACCGCTCACCGACTTGCCGAGCAGCTCCCCGGCCGCCGAGTTCGCGAAGCCCACCCGCCCGTGCAGATCCAGCGAACACAGCCCGTACGGCAGCCGGGCCACCATCCGCGCCGCCTCGACCGTGCCCAGCGTCCCGGCCACACTCGTCGCGGGCCCCGTCGCCAGCAGATCGGGCTCCGCACGCGCCGGGCGGCGCTCCTCCACAGCCCGCTCCAGCCGCACCGCGAGCCGGTCGCAGGCGCTGGTCAACTGCTCGCGGTCCCGGTCGGACAGCACCGGCGGATGCGAACCGGGCCAGGTCACGAAGACCGAGCCGTAGACCGTGGACCCGGTGGCCACCGGCACCGCCGCCAGCGCGAAGGGATACGGCAGCACGACCGCGATCCGCGGATAGCGGCGGGCCATGTCCTCCTCGCCGCCGACCCAGATCAGCCGCTGCTCGCGCACCGCCTCGGCGACCGGGATCGGCGCGCTCAGCCCCACCCGCTCCCAGGGCGCGGCGAACGCCCGGGGCAGGCCCGCCATCACCGCCATCTCCAGCACCGGTTCGTCGGGCGTCAGCAGATACACCGCGCCCGAGTGCGCGTGGACGGCGTCCATCATCGCGGCCAGCGCGAGCGACAGCATCGGCCGGCCGACCGGCGCCCCTCCGGACACCTGCTGGGACAACTGCCCGTCGGACACGCCGACCACCTCCTCGCCCGGCCGTGCCGTTTCGGGACTCAGAGTCAGGCTCCACCCTGCGGGCCCGACGCGCACGGCGAGCTGTGCCGCGGCACAGCACCGAGGGCCATCCGGCCCCTCATCTCCACGGAACGGTCACAGGGGCTGCGCGGCAGCCGCATAAGCGCTGTAATTGCGGACGTGGTCAGTGAGGGCTCTGAGGGACGCAGAACGAGAACGCTGCGGGCCGAACTTGCCCTCAAAACGATCACCACCGATCTCGACTCCCGCGAACGGCTGCGCCGGGTCCTCGAACAGACCCTCGTCTTCGCCGGCGCGACCTTCGCCGGGGTGTACACGTCCGGTGAGGCCGACCTGCTGTGCCTGGCCGAGTCGGTCGGTGTGCCGCGCACGCTGTACGGCCTGCGGGACGGCTATCCGGCGTCCGGGGGAGCACCGGTCGCCGAGGTACGGCGGGCCGGGCACCCGGTGTGGCTCGGCCCCGAGGAACTGGCCGCCGGCTGCGACTCGCGACGGCTGCCGACCGGGGAGTTCCATCTGGCGGCCCTGCCCGTGCGCGATGGCGGCTGTCTGCTCGCGGTGAGCGAGCACCCGGCCGGTTTCGACACCGACGACCGCGCCTGCCTCGCGCTGATCGCCGAGGCGGTCGCGATCCCGGTCCCGGACGTGGCCGTGGCGGGCGAGGAACTGTCCGCGGGCTCCTTCGACCTGGCCATGGACACCGGACGGGTCGAGGTCGGCGGCGACATCCTGACGCTGTTCGGCCTGGGCCCGGACGACTTCGACGGCAAGGTCGAGACCCTCCTCGGACTGACCGTGCCGGAGGACCTGCCCTCGCTGATGTCCGTCGTCGAGGCCGACCACATGGCCATCGGCGACCGGGAGCTGGAGTTCCGGGTCCTGCAGCCCTCGGGACCACCGAAGTGGCTGCGGCTGCGCGGCCGGCTCCTGCCCGGCGGCGACGGCCGCCCGGCCCGTCTCGTCGGCACCGTCGGCGACGCCTCCCAGCTGCGCTCCGGCGTCAACGACGTGGCCCGCGTCCAGCGTCTCGCCGCCGCCCTCGCCATGGCCGGCACGGTCCGAGACGTGAGCCAGGCCGTGGTCGCCGCCCTGCGCAAACCGCTGCGCGCCGACCGGATCGCGCTCGCCGAGCTGGAGGGCGACCGGCTCGTCGTCACCGTCCTCGACCCGCCCGAACCCGAGTCCTGGCCCGAGCTGTGGCGCCAGGAGTGGCGCAGCGAGTGGCCCGACGCGCCCGTGCGCACCATGCCCACCCTCGCCGCCGCCCTGCGCGAGGGCCGCGCCGCGATCTGGCCCGCCGGCACCGACCTGGAACCCGCCCTCGCCGAGGTCGGACCGGGCGGCCTCGCCGTGCTGCCGCTGTCCGCCGGCGGCCGGGTGTCGGGGGCCTGTCTGATCGGCTGGGACGACCCGCACGTCTTCGGCCCCGACGAACGCGCCCTGCTCACCGCCTCCGCCGGCCTCGCCGGACAGGCCCTGATGCGCGCCCACGCCTTCGACGCCGAGCACGAACTCGTCGGCATGCTCCAACGCCAGCTGCTGCCGCGCAGGCTGCCGAAACTGCCCGGCGGGGTCGCCGTCGCCCGCTACCTGCCGACCACGGCCGGTCTTGAGGTCGGCGGCGACTGGTACGACGTGATCCCGCTGCCCGACAACCACGTCGCCCTCGTTATCGGCGACGTCCAGGGCCACAACGCGGGCGCCGCCACCCTCATGGGGCAGATGCGCACCGCGCTGCGCGCCTACTCCGTCGAGGGACACCCGCCCGACGTCGTCGTCTCGCACGCCAACCGGCTCCTCATCGACCTGGAGACCGACCTCTTCGCCACCTGCTGCTATGTCGACGTCGACATGGAGGAGGGCTCCGCCTGGTATGTGCGGGCCGGTCATCTGCCGCCCGTCCTGCGTCACCCGGACGGCGGTACCGAGATCCCCGACCTGGACGGCGGCCCACCGCTCGGCGTGGTCACGCAGGCCGACTTCCCGATGAGCCCGCTGCGGCTCCAGCCCGGCACCGTCATCGCGCTGACCACCGACGGCCTCGTGGAGTCCAAGGAGGCCGACATCGACGAGGGCCTCGACCGGCTCGCCCACGGTCTCGCCGTCTCCGACCCCGCCCACCTCGGCCTCGTCGCCGACGCCCTGCTCGGCAACGCCCGCCGCGACGACGACGTGGCCCTGCTCCTCATGCGCTACGACGGCCTCGCCACCCGGCCCCGGCGCGAGAACTGGACGGTGTGGCGCGTCCCCGAGGCGGCCCGGCACGCCCGCCGCTTCACCAAGCGCACCCTGCGCGTCTGGGGCGTCACCGACGAGGTCGACACCATCCTCCTCGTCGTCTCCGAGCTGGTCACCAACGCCCTCGTGCACACCGACGGCCCGGTCCGCCTCGACCTCACCCTCGTCAACCACCGGTTCCGCGTCGCCGTCGCCGACTCGTCGCCGCGCACCCCGGTGAAGCCGACCAGCATCGGCTGGGAGGCCACCGGAGGCCGCGGGATCCTCCTCGTCGAGGCCGTGTCGGCGGCCTGGGGCACGGTGCCGGTGAGCGGCGGCAAACAGGTGTGGGCCGAGATCGCGTTCGACCGGTAGACGGCCGCACGGGTGCCCGTCGGGGCACATAGCGGCAGGTCGCGGCGCCTGTACGCGTTCCCCGTGATGGGGTGCCTGTTTGTGGCACACACCTTCGAGGAACTGGTCGAGAAGCAGCGCGCGGCCGACCAGGCGCGCGGCCGGGTCAAGGAGATGCGGGACGCCCTCGGCGCACCCGCCCACGAACCCTGGACCGAGGCCCAGACCGAGACCTACGAGACCGCCTGGCGGGCCTGGCGCGACCTGAGTCGTGACGCGCAGGCCGCGGTGGGCGAGTATGCCAAGGACGAGGGCCTCGACCGGGCCGAGGTCGTCGCCGACGTCGAGCGGGCGGCGGGTGAATTGTCCGATCAGGCGGGCGATTAGACACCTCCCGTCCCACCTATCGTTGGATGGTCGTAATAAACGAACATAGGGAGGAACGATGCGCGTCCGAAGATGACGCTAAGGTGAAGCGATGAAGGCTCTCGTTCTCTCCGGCGGCACTGGATCCCGCCTGAGGCCGATCACACACACATCGGCAAAACAGCTCGTCCCGGTGGCCAACAAGGCCGTCCTTTTCTACGGGCTCGAATCGCTCGCCGACGCGGGAATCACCGAGGTCGGCATCATCGTCGGTGACACCGCGGCGGAGATCGAGGAGGCGGTGGGTGACGGGTCGAAGTTCGGCCTGAAGATCACCTACATCCCGCAGGACCGTCCTCTCGGACTGGCCCACGCCGTTCTGATCGCGCGCGAGTACCTCGGCGACGACGACTTCGTGATGTACCTCGGTGACAACTTCATCGTCGGCGGCATCACCGGTCTCGTCGAGGGCTTTCAGGCCAACAAGCCCGACGCGCAGATCCTGCTCACCCACGTGCCCGACCCGCGCTCCTTCGGCGTCGCCGAACTCGGCGAATCCGGCCAGGTCATCGGCCTGGAGGAGAAGCCGGAGCACCCCAAGAGCGACCTCGCTCTGGTCGGTGTCTACCTCTTCACGCCCGCCATCCACGACGCGGTGCGCGCCATCAAGCCGTCCTGGCGCGGCGAGCTGGAGATCACCCACGCCATCCAGCAGCTGATCGACGACGGCGCCGACGTGCGCTCCTCGGTCATCCACGGCTACTGGAAGGACACGGGCAACGTCGTCGACATGCTCGAGGTCAACCGGACCGTCCTGGAGTCCATGGACCGCCGCATCGACGGCGAGGTCGACGACGTCTCCGAGACCATCGGCCGCGTGGTGATCGAAGAGGGCGCGCGCATCGAGCGCTCGCGCATCGTCGGACCCGTCGTCATCGGGTCCGGAACCGTCGTGAGCGACTCCTACATCGGACCGTTCACCTCGGTCGCGGAGAACTGCCGGATCACCGACAGTGAGCTGGAGTTCTCCATAGTGCTGCAGGACTCGTCCATCGCCGGGGTGGGCCGGATCGAGTCCTCGCTCATCGGCAAGCACGTCGAAGTGACCCCCGCTCCGGGGGTACCCAGCGCCCACCGCCTCGTTCTCGGAGACCACAGCAAGGTGCAGATCCGTTCATGAATCTCCTCGTCACCGGCGCCGCCGGCTTCATCGGTTCCGCGTACGTCCGCATGCTCCTCGCCTCGGACGCGCCTGACGCGCCCCGCATCACGGTGCTGGACAAGCTCACGTACGCCGGCACGCTCGACAACCTGGAAATAGGCCACCCGCGCCTGGAGTTCGTCCAGGGCGACATCTGTGACGCCGAACTGGTCGACAAGCTGATGGCTGAGGCGGACCAGGTGGTCCACTTCGCGGCCGAGTCCCACGTGGACCGCTCGATCAACGGCGCCGCCGACTTCGTCCGCACCAACGTGGTGGGCACCCAGGTCCTGCTCGACGCGGCCCTGCGCTACAACGTCCCCTTCGTGCACATCTCCACCGACGAGGTCTACGGCTCCATCGAGTCCGGCTCGTGGCCGGAGACCCACCCGCTGGCGCCCAACTCGCCGTACTCCGCGTCGAAGGCATCCTCCGACCTGCTCGCCCTGGCCTACCACCGCACCCACGGCCTGGACGTGCGCGTCACCCGCTGCTCGAACAACTACGGGCCGCACCAGTTCCCCGAGAAGGTCATCCCGCTGTTCGTCAGCAACCTCCTCGACGGCAAGAAGGTCCCGCTCTACGGCGAGGGCCTCAACGTCCGCGACTGGCTGCACGTCGAGGACCACTGCCAGGGCATCGAGCTCGTGCGCACCAAGGGCCGGGCCGGCGAGGTCTACAACATCGGCGGCGGCACCGAGCTCAGCAACAAGGAGCTCACCGGCCTGCTGCTCGAAGCCTGCGGCGCGGACTGGGACCGGGTCGAGCGCGTCGAGGACCGCAAGGGCCACGACCTGCGCTACTCCGTCGACTGGTCCAAGATCCACGACGAGCTCGGCTACACCCCCAAGCACGACTTCGCCACGGGCCTGGCCGACACCGTCGCCTGGTACCGCGACAACCGCGCCTGGTGGGAGCCGCTCAAGGCAAGGGTGGAGCGCGGCTGATGAAGTGGCTGGTCACCGGTGCCGGCGGGATGCTCGGCCACGACGTCCTGGACGAACTCGCCCGGCGCGGTGAGCAGTTCGTCGGTCTCGACCGCGCCGCCCTGGACATCACCGACCCCGCGTCGGTGGACCGGGCGTTCGCGGAGCACCACCCCGACGTGGTGGTGAACTGCGCGGCGTACACCGCCGTCGACGACGCCGAGACCGACGAGGAGCGGGCCCTTCGCATCAACGGCGAGGGGCCCCGGCTCCTCGCCCGCGCCTGCGCCGCCTCGGGCGCGCGGCTCGTGCACGTCTCCACCGACTACGTCTTCGACGGCGAGGCCCGCAGCACGCCGTATCCGGAGAATCACGCCACCGCTCCGCGCACTGCGTACGGGCGTACCAAACTGGCGGGCGAGCAGGCCGTGTTGGCCGAACTGCCCGGTAACAGCGCGGTTGTCCGAACGGCTTGGCTGTACGGAGCCTGTGGGGGTAACTTCGTCCGCACGATGATCGAGCTGGAAGCACGTCGCGACACTCTCGACGTCGTCGACGACCAGCACGGACAGCCGACCTGGACCGCCGACGTCGCCGTACGGATCGCCGACCTCGGCGCCCGTATCGGCCAGGTCGAGGGCGCGCACGGGGTGTTCCACGCGACCAGCTCCGGTGAGACCAGCTGGCACGGTCTCGCGCAGGAGGTGTTCCGGCTCATCGACGCCGATCCGGAGCGTGTCCGCCCCACCACGAGCGCTGCTTTCGTCCGTCCCGCGCCCCGCCCCGCCTACAGTGCCCTGGGGCACGAGCGGTGGCGGGAGGTCGGCCTGGAACCGCCTAGGGACTGGCGGTCCGCCCTGCACGAAGCACTTCCTCACATCCGCAAGGAGATTTCTTCGTGAAACGTCATGAGTTCCTGCGGGGGCTCCACAAGTCAACCGCGAACCGCAACTACCTGGAGATCGGCGTCAACGACGGCCGCAGCCTGACGCTCTCCCGGGTGCCCAGCGTCGCGATCGATCCCGCGTTCAAGGTGGTCACGGAGATCCGCTGTGACGTCCACCTGGCCAAGGCGACCAGTGACGACTTCTTCGCCCGGGACAACCCGCTGGTGCACCTGCGCGGCGGCCGTCACCCGCTGCGTCAACTGGCCCGCAACCGGAGCCCGTTGGGCTGGTGGAAGACCACCACGCTGGACCTGTCGTTCATCGACGGCATGCACCTCTTCGAGTACGCGCTGCGCGACTTCATCAACGTGGAGAAGCACTCGGGCTGGGCCAGCGTCATCGTCTTCGACGACATGCTGCCGCGCAGCATCGACGAGGCGGCCCGCGACCGGCACACCGATGCCTGGACCGGCGACGTGTACAAGCTGGTCGAGATCCTCGCCCGCTACCGTCCGGACCTGGTGACGGTCCTGGTCGACACCCAGCCCACGGGACAGCTCGTGGTCTTCGGCGCCGACCCGACCAGCACCGTCCTCAAGGACAAGTACGACGAGATCATCGCCGAGTTCGAGGTCCCGGACCCGCAGAAGGTGCCCGAGGCGATCCTGGAGCGCACCACCGCGGTGAAGCCCGAGGCGCTGCTCGACGCCGGTTTCTGGGGCCCCCTCGCCAACGCCCGCAACCGCGGGACCAAGCGGTCCCGCGGCTGGGAGCCCCTGCGCCGTGCGGTGGAACAGCTCAGCGTCAGTCGCTGAGCCGGCCACCACGCAGTCGCTCGTAGTAGGCGGAGCAGTCCGCGTAGGACGGAAGAAGTCCTGACTGCTCCGCCTCTGCCAATGTCGGCGCCTCGGCGTCCTTCTCCGACAGCACCGGCTCGAAACCCTCCGGCCAGGCGATGCCCAGCGCCGGGTCGAGCGGGTTGATCCCGTGCTCACGGCCGGGCGAGTAACCCGTCGAGCACAGGTACACGACCGTCGCGTCGTCGGTCAGGGCCATGAACGCGTGCCCGAGGCCCTCCGCGAGGAACACGGCGTGCTTGCTGTCGTCGTCCAGTCGGACGGCCTCCCACTGACCGAAGGTGGGAGAGCCGACGCGGATGTCCACGATCACGTCGAGGACGGCGCCGCGCACGCACTTGACGTACTTGGCCTGGCTCGGCGGCACGTCGGAGAAGTGCACTCCGCGCACCACACCACGCCGCGACACCGAGCAGTTGGCCTGTGACAGCTCCAGGTCGTACCCGGTGGCCTCGCGGAACTCCTCGCCGCGGTACCACTCGTGGAAACTGCCCCGGTCGTCAGGGAAGACCTTGGGCTCCAGGACCCAGGCGCCTTCAATCCCCAGTGATCGCACGTTCTTCCGTCCTCCATGGCTTGCTCGGGTACTGCGACTTGCTCGGTACCGCTACTTGCTCAGGGCACGCTTCAGCTTGCGCGCCACCCGGCGGGCCAGCCCCGGCTTGGGCTTGGGGGCCACCGGCTTCGGCGCGGGCTTGGGCTCGGCGGGCTTGGCCTTCGGCGCCGCCTCCACCCGGATACCGCCGGCGTCACCGGCCAGCCGCACCGGCAGAGCCAGGAAGCGCTGCCCGGTCGCGGTCGGGGTCAGGCACACCGACGCGGCCCACGCCAGGTCCTTCAGCTCGGCGGCGGGCACCTCGGCCGCCAGCCGCGCACCGGAGGACTCGGGGGAGAGCACACCGGGCACGTCCAGCGTCGTACCGGACGCCTTGTGGGTCAGACGCAGCAGTACGTCGGTGGCCGCGGGGACGTGGAAGGGGAGCAGTACGCCGACGCGGGCGCCGGTGACCGTGAAGTCCTCGGGCTTGAGGTCGGCGAGGCCGAGGCGCTTGCTCGCCTTGTCGACGTCCAGCGAGAAGTTGCCGTGCGGCTCCGTGTAGTACGGCAGCAGCACCTGGCCGGCGACGACACCGGCGTGCCCGGCGTTCTCCCCGTGCTGCGGGACCGGGCCGAGGCGGCACTCCTTGTTCCAGGAGCCGATGACGACCCGGACGTAGGTGTCCCAGAGGCCCTCGCTCAGCGGGGCGCCGCCGGCCGCGGTGGCGGGGTCGACGGTGGCCGTGGCGTGCAGCACCAGGCGGACGCCGTCGCCCTCGGGGACCGCCTCGTGCGAGATCTCCACGGGCTGGAAGTGCGAGGCGGCGCTGGTGCGTTCACGGACGACGAGGTCGGCCGTCGCCTTCTTGAAGTTGGCGGTGGCGTCGGCCGTGAGCATGGCGGTCGCCTCGGCGAGGGTCTTCGGCTCCGGGTGCTTGGGAGCCGGGGCGCCCTTGGCCTCGTAGATCGCCGGCTTGCCGTCGACGACGAACTCGGCACGGTAGTGGACAAGCAGCTTGCCGTCCCGCCACTCGATCTCGCCCGGGGACGCCTGCGGCTTGAGGGAGGCCTCCCACTCGGCGAGCTCGACGAGGTCGTCGTAGCGGTCGGCGGCGGCGAGGGCCGCGACGACCCGAAGCCGCGGGCCGAGACCGGCCGCGACACCGGGGCCGAAGCGCTCGGTCATGACACCGCGGATCTCCTTGAGGAGTTCACGCCGGTAGTCGTCGGGGGCCTTCAGGAGCCGGCCGCCGCCGAGGCGCTCCATCATCTCCACACGCAGCCAGCGGCGGAAGATCTTGTCACGGGCCGGACCCGGCTCGGTGTACTTCTCGACGACGTCGAGGGCCTCGCGCAGGTTCTTGAAGTAGCCGACCGGGTCGAAGCGCTGGAAGCCGGCGTTCGAGGCGTCCTCGCGCTTGATGTGGTAGTAGCAGACGTAGTCGCTGAGCACGGCGACGTTGTCCGCGGCGAGGTAGGCCTCCGTCACGAAGACGTGGTCCTCCAGGCGGCGACGCCCCTCCGGGAACCGCAGGTTGATGCGGTCGAGGAACGCGCGGCGGAGCATCTTGTGCGGGGTGAGGCTGTCCATCAGAGGCGCGGTCTCGACCGACGCGTGCGGGTAGTTCTTGCGGAACAGCTCCACGGGCACGGCGCGGCCCTTGCCGGCCATCTTGCCGACGATGACATCGGCGCCGTTGGCCACGCCGTAGTCGTACATCCGCTCAAGGGCCTCGTCGCCGAGGTAGTCGTCGTTGTCGACGAACATGACGAACTCGCCCTTGGAGGCGGCGATGCCGACGTTGCGGGGCTTGCCCGACCAGCCGGACGCCTCCTGGTGGATGACGTGGATGTGGGGGTGCTGCGCGGCGACCTCGTCGAGCCTCGCGGGCGTGCCGTCCGTCGAGCCGTCGTCGACGAAGATCGCCTCGTACTCGTCGTTAGGCAGGGACTGCCTGAGGAGAGAGGAGATGCAATCCTCGATGTAGGGCCCTGGGTTGTACACAGGGACGACGACACTGACCTTGACCGACATCCGGCTTCTAGCCCCCTTGTTTGCGCTCACCGTCCCCCGTTGCGGAACGGCGCGAGTGGGGTGATGCTAACCCGGTCTGTCTCGATGCCGCCCATTGGGCCGGTGTTGGGCAACGGTTAACCCGCCGTGGGTCGAGGTCAGCCCCCGTTGTGGGTCTTGGCCAGAAGTTCCAGGATTTCGGCCGATGTGCCCGTTTCGCCCAGGCGAGGGAAGATCCGCTCGACGCTGTGGGCGTGCGAGACGGCGTCCAGATCGCTCATCGCGTCCGTGGCCAGGGTCACGTGATAGCCGTGCTCGTGGGCCGCGCGGGCGGTGGACTCGACGCCGATGCTGGTGGCGATGCCGGTCAGCATGATCTGCGTGACACCGCGCCGGCGCAGCTGCACGTCCAGGTCGGTGCCGTGGAAGGCGCCCCAGTTCCGCTTGACGACGTGGATGTCGCCGGGGTGCCCGGCCAGTTCGTCGACGACGACGTCCCAGCCCTCGGGGCGGCCCGCGCCCCCGGCGCGCTGTCGCTCGGTGCGGCCGTGAACCGCGTCGGCACCGTCGTCCGCGAAGCTGACCCGGACCAGGACCACGGGCAGGCCGGCGGCCCGGAAGGCGTCGGCGAGTTCGACGGTACGGGCGACGACCTCGGGCCCGCGGTACGGCTCGGTCGGTGCACCGACGACGCCGCCCTGGAGGTCGATCACGACGAGGGCGGTGCGCTGGTCGAGAGTGGTGAGTGCCATGAGGGAGGCCTTTCAGGGGCTACGGGGGCTCAGCCGGCTGTCGGGGTGAGGGGCGCAGGGCGCCGGCGGGCGGGGTGATGTCCGGGCGGGTTCCGGTTCACTGCTCCGACAGCCGTTCCAGCAGCTTCAGCGCGTCGACGATCGTGCGCCGTTCCCGCTCGGTGTAGCGGTCCTCGAAGGCGCGCGCGAGCCACTCCTCACGGACCTGCCGGTTGTCCGCGACGCGCTCGCGGCCCGCCTCGGTGAGAGTGACCAGTTGTCTGCGGCCGTCCTCGGGGTCGGGGCTGCGCCGGATCAGCCCGTGCCGGTCGAGGGCGGCGAGGGTGGCCGCCATCGACTGCGGCCTGACCCCCTCGGCCGACGCCAGCGCGCTGGCCGTGGCCGCGCCGTGCTTGCCGACCAGGGTGAGCGCCGACTCCTGTGAGGGAGTCAGGTCCTCGTCCGTCGCGACCTCACGGATCCGGCGCCGCAGCCGGCTGAACACCACCCGCAGGTCCCGCGCGGAGCGGGCGGCCGAGTCCGAGATGCCGGCGGGTGTCCGGGAGCTCTGCTGATCCATGGGCCCACCGTAAAACTGTCAGTGAAAACTGTCCAGTCACAACTGAACAGTCTGCCCTGAAGATTCCTTCGAGTGCACTGCCCTGTGCGCCGGCGGAGGTACCAAGGGCGAGTGGGGAGCGGATCGCGATGAACGAGTACTCGGCAGGCGGAACGGCCCCGACCGACTCGTCCGTGGCACACCCCGCCCGCGTCTGCAACGCCTGGCTGGGCGGCAAGGACAACTACCCCGTCGACCAGCAGGCCGCCGAGCCGGCCGCCGCGGCCAACCCGGAGATCGTGCCCGCGGTCCGCGCCAACCGGGCCTTCCTCGGCCGGCCCGTCCGCGAGCTGAGCGGCAAGGCGGGCATCCGCCAGTTCCTCGACATCGGCACGGGCATACCGGCCGCGGACAACACCCACGAGGTGGCCCAGCGCGTCGACCCCGAGGCCCGCGTCGTCCACGTCGACAACGACCCCATCGGTCCTGGCACACGCGCGTGCCCTGCTCGTCAGCAGCCGGGAAGGCGCCACGGACTACCTGGAGTCGGACCAGCGCGACGCGGACCGCATCCTCGCTGCCGCGGCCGAGACCCTCGACCTCTCCCGGCCGGTGGGTCTGATGCTGGTGGCGATCCTCCAGTGCGTCCCCGACCGCGACGACCCCTACGCCATCACCCGGCGCCTCCTGAACGCGCTCGCCCCCGGCAGCCACCTCGTCCTCCCCAATCCGGCGGCCGACGTCGGCGCCGAGGAGGTCGCCGAGTCGATGCGCGTCTACAACGAACGCGCCCTCGAACACGCGGGCGCCACCCCGCGCACCCACGCCGACGTGGCCCGCTTCTTCGACGGCACGGACATCCTCGACCCCGGTGTCGTCCAACTGCCGGTCCGGTGCACCGACCCCGAGGACACCCCGGCGACCGGTCCCCTCCCGATGTGGTGCGGGGTGGGCGCCAAGCCCTGACAGCACCATGGACCTAGGCTGACCCCGTGCGTCTGCTGCTGATGTCCGACACCCATCTCCCCAAGCGCGCCAAGGAACTCCCCGCGCAACTCCTCGCCGAACTCCCGCGCGCCGACGTCGTGTTCCACGCCGGCGACTGGGTCGACACGGCCACCCTCGACCTGCTGGAGAGCCGCAGCCGCCGGCTCGTCGGCGTGTACGGCAACAACGACGGCCCCGAACTGCGTGCCCGGCTCCCCGAGGTGGCGTACGCCGAACTCGGCGGCCTGCGTTTCGGAGTCGTGCACGAGACGGGCCCCGCCCAGGGCCGTGAGACGCGCTGCGCGGCCCGCTTCCCGGACCTGGACGTGCTGGTCTTCGGACACAGCCACATCCCCTGGGACACCACGGCCCCCACCGGTCCACGGCTGCTCAACCCGGGCTCCCCGACCGACCGCCGACGCCGGCCGCACTGCACGTACCTGACGGCGGCGGTCATGGACGGCACCCTGACGGACCTCGTACTGCACCGGCTGCCGCCGAGGTGACCCGCGGTTCACCCGGACGGCGCCCGGTGGATCGCCCCCGCCACCCCCGTCAACGGCATCCCCGTGCCGCTCCACCGCAGCGCGACGATCTCGGCGGCCACGGAGACGGCCACCTCCTCCGGGGTGCGGGCGCCGAGGTCCAGACCGATCGGTGAGCGCAGCCGGGCCAACTCGCCCTCGGCGAGGTCGGATTCGAGCAGTCGCCGCATACGGTCGTCATAGGTGCGGCGGCTGCCCATCGCCCCGATGTACGCGGCCGGCCGGCGCAGCGCCTCCTCCAGCAGCGGTACGTCGAACTTCGGGTCGTGGGTCAGGACGCAGATCACCGTCCGCTCGTCGGTGTCCGTGCCGGCCAGATACCGGTGTGGCCAGTCCACGACCACCTCGACGCCGGCCGGGAAGCGCTTCGGTGTCGCGAACACCGGGCGGGCGTCGCACACCGTCACCCGGTAGCCGAGGAAGTCACCGATCCGGGCGACCGCCGCCGCGTAGTCGATGGCGCCGAAGACCAGCATCCGGGGCGGCGGCGCGAAGGAGCGCAGAAACACGGTGACGGAGTCCTCGCGTCGCTCGCCGTGCGGCCCGTAGTGCCGCAACCCCGTTGCGCCGAGGGCGAGTTCACCACGGGCGTCGGCCGTGACCGCTACGTCCAGGCCGGTGGAGCCGAGGGTGCCGTCCACCCTGTCGGGCCATACGGCGAGGGTGGCTCCGCGCGGCGCCGGACCGTCGGTCACCGTCGCCACGGTCACCGGTTCGCGGGCCGCGACCGACCGCGCGACCGCTCCGAACGTGGGATCGGCCTCCGGTGTGACGGGCCGTACCAGCACGGTGATCTCGCCGCCGCAGGTGAGCCCGACCGCGAAGGCGTCCTCGTCGCTGTACCCGAAGGTCTCCAGCCGCGCCTCGCCGCTCGCCACCACTTCCCGCGCCAGCTCGAAGACCGCCCCCTCCACACAGCCCCCGGACACACTGCCCACGACCTCGCCGTCCGGGCCCACGGCCATGGCCGCCCCGGGGTCGCGCGGCGCGCTGCGGCTGACCGCGACGACGGTGGCCAGGCCGAAAGGTTCCCGGGCCGCGTACCAGCGCCCGAGCTCCGGGAGGCTCTCCCGCACAACGTGCTCCTCTCACCGCCGTAGTCCCGCTACGGACGTTAATCCGTTGGCGTCGCCGTCGCCGCTCTGCTGCACTGATCGGTGTCCGTCACCGACGACCGAGGAGCACTGAGATGCGCGCACCGTTCATGTCCGCCCAGGAAGGAAGGCCCCCCTCGACAAAGGACATGACACCAGGTGCACTTGCTCAACCTCGGCATCCTCGCGCACGTAGACGCCGGTAAGACCAGCCTGACCGAACGGCTGCTGCACTCGGCCGGTGTGATCGACGAGATCGGCAGCGTCGACGACGGCAACACGCGCACCGACACGCTCGCACTGGAGCGGCAGCGCGGTATCACCATCAAGTCCGCCGTCGTCTCGTTCCCGGTCGACGACGTGACCGTCAACCTCATCGACACCCCGGGCCACCCGGACTTCATCGCCGAGGTGGAGCGGGTGCTCGGCGTACTGGACGGCGCCGTCCTGGTCGTCTCCGCGGTCGAGGGTGTCCAGCCGCAGACCCGCGTCCTGATGCGCACACTTCAGCGACTGCGTATTCCGACGCTCCTCTTCGTCAACAAGATCGACCGACGCGGGGCGCGGTACGGCGATCTCCTGTCGTCGATCTCCGAGCGGCTCAGGGCAGCGGTCGTACCGATGGGCTCGGTCGACGGCATCGGTACCCCGGCGGCCGGTTTCCGGCCGGGTCTCGACCCGGGCGCACCGGCCGTTCTCGCCGACCACGACGACGAACTGCTCGCCGCCTACGTCGAGAACACCGTGTCGTGCGACCTCCTGCGCACCGCCCTGGCCACCCAGACCCGCCAGGCCCTCGTGCACCCGGTCTACTTCGGCTCCGCCATCACGGGCGCCGGCGTGGACGCGCTGATCACCGGCATCAAGGAACTGCTCCCCGCCGCCGAGGGCGACCCCCAAGGCCCGCTCTCCGGCACGGTGTTCAAGGTCGAGCGCGGTCCGGCGGGGGAGAAGGTCGCCTACGCGCGGATGTTCTCCGGTACCCTCCGCACCCGCGACCGGATCACCTTCGGGGATGCCGGCGAGGAGGGCAAGGTCACCTCGATCAGCGTCTTCGACCACGGCACGGACATCGGTACCGACTCCGTCCCGGCGGGCCGGATCGGCCGGCTGCGGGGCCTCGGCGAGATCAGGATCGGTGACGCGATCGGCACACCGAGGAAGGCGTACGAGCACTTCTTCGCGCCGCCGACCCTCGAAACCGTCGTCGTCCCGGGCCCGGACGCCGACCGGCGCGCCCTGCACCTCGCACTCACCCAACTCGCCGAACAGGACCCGCTGATCGGCCTGCGCCACGACGAGGTACGCCAGGAGACCGCCGTCTCCCTCTACGGTGAGGTCCAGAAGGAGGTCATCCAGGCCACGCTGGCCGACGAGTTCGGGGTGCGCGTCACCTTCCGGGAGACGACACCCCTGTGCATCGAGCGGCCGGTCTGCACCGGTGCGGCGGTCGAGTTCAACAAGAAGGACGCGAACCCGTTCCTCGCCACGGTCGGCCTGCGCATCGACCCCGCCCCGGTCGGCTCGGGGGTGCGGTTCGCGCTCGAAGTCGAGCTGGGCGCGATGCCGTACGCCTTCTTCAAGGCCGTCGAGGACACCGTGCGCGAGACGCTCGGGCAGGGGCTGCACGGCTGGCGGGTCACCGACTGCGTGGTCACCATGACGCACTCGGGCTACTCGCCCCGGCAGAGCCACGCCCACCAGGGCTTCGACAAGAGCATGTCGAGCACCGGCGCCGATTTCCGCGGACTGACCCCGCTCGTCCTCGTCGAGGCGCTGCGGAGGGCGGGCAGCCAGGTGTACGAGCCGCTGCACCGGTTCCGCGTCGAGGCGCCGGCCGACACTCTCGGCGCCCTGCTGCCGGTCCTCGCGGCACTGCGGGCCGTACCGCGGACCACCGAGACGCGGGGTGCGCTCTGTGTGCTGGAGGGGTTGGTGCCGGTAGCCCAAGTGCACGGGCTGGAGCGGCAGTTGCCGGGGCTGACGCGTGGGGAGGGCGAGTGGGAGAGCGCTTTCGACCACTACGCGCCGGTCACGCGCGGCACCGCTCCGGAGCGGGCACGCACCGACCAGAACCCGCTGAACCGGAAGGAGTATCTGCTGAACGTGACGCGTCGAGTGGCCTGAAAAGTGTCAACAGGGCATAGAGAGCGCATACTTACTCATGAGTCAGAAGTGTTGACAGTGTCCGGAAATCACCGGACTGTAGTGGACATGACGAATATCCGGGCGCGTTTGATCGTTGTCCTGGTTGTCCTCTGCGGATTCCTGTCGGTGCTGGGTGCCGGGCCCGCCACCGCCGCCACCCCAACCGACTCCCTCTGGTTCGACGGCTCGCCGCTGACCGTGCAGAACGGCAGCTTCGTCGACAGTTACGGCCGCCAGGTCGTGCTGCGCGGCTACAACGTCTCCGGTGAGACCAAGCTGGAGGAGAACAGCGGCCTCCCCTTCGCGTCGGTCGCCGACGCGAAGAAGTCCGCGACCGCGCTGCGTGCCCTCGGCGGCGGCAACTCGGTGCGCTTCCTGCTCTCCTGGGCCCACGCCGAACCAGTACGCGGCCAGGTCGACAGCACGTACCTGGCCGCCGTCACCGCCCAGATGCAGGCGTTCCTCGACGCCGGCATCCGCGTCTATCCCGACTTCCACCAGGACCTCTACTCCCGGTACCTGTTCAACACCGGAAGCTGGTACACCGGTGACGGTGCTCCCGAGTGGGCCGTGGCGCTGGGGAGTTACCCCCAGGAGTCCTGCGGGATCTGCCTCTTCTGGGGCCAGAACATCACCCAGAACTCGGCCGTCACCAAGGCCCAGTACGACTTCTGGCACAACAACTACGGCCTCCAGGACTCCTTCCTGGCCACCGCCCAGTCGACCATGACGTACATCCAACAGCACCTGAGCAGCGACGAGTTCGCGGGTGTCGTCGGCTTCGACCCGTACAACGAGCCGTTCGCGGGGACCTACGACTCGGGCCAGACCAGCCGGACTTGGGAGCAGAACCTGCTCTGGCCCTTCTATGTGAAGTTCCGCGCGCGGATGGACGCGGCCGGCTGGAGCGCCAAGCCCGCCCTCGTCGAGCCGAACCTCTTCTGGAACTCCAACATCTCCAGCCAGGTGCAGGAGGGCGGACTCCTCGACGCGGGCACGCTCGGCTCGCGCTATGTCTTCAACACCCACTTCTACGACCAGAAGGCGATCTCCGGCATCCTGATGTGGGGGAACGCGGCCGACGGCCAGTACTCGACCGACTTCGGCACGGTCCGTGACCGTGCCTCGGCGGCCGGTACCGCGGCCATCGTCAGCGAGTTCGGGCATCCGCTGTCCGGGTCCGTCTCCGGCAAGGCGCCGACCGTCCTCAAGGCGATGTACCAGGCCCTCGACTCCCGCCTGCCGGGCTCCACTTGGTGGTCGAACCCGGCCGGCTCGGGCCCGGTCCTGTCCGGTACCCAGTGGCAGTGGGACATCTACAACGGCCGCCACCACGAGCTGATGAACGACAACCCCGACAAGGTGCTCACCTCCGGCGACGCCTGGAACGACGAGGACCTCTCGGCCGTCAACATGACCGACTCCGGAACGGTGACACTCCGTCAGGACGCCCGGCTGCTCGACCGGATCTACCCGAGCGCGACCGCCGGCACCACGGTCGCCTTCACCTACGAGGACCGCTCCCGCGACGGCTCCACGACCCTGACCTGGAACCCGGTCCCCAGCACCCTCCCGAACGTGTCCTCGCTGGTCGGCTCCGGCCAGTACGGCCTCCTGATGTGGCGCTCCAACAGCTCCACCGCGCCGACCGAGCTCCATCTCCCGGCGTCCTTCCCGGCCGCGTCCACGACAGTGGTCTCCGATCTGGGAGCTGTCTCCGGGGTTCCGGCGTACACGTCCTCCACCGCGATCGGCTACGCCAGCGAACCGGGCGGGACGGGCAGTCACCGCCTCCTGCTCTCCGCCTCCGGCTCGGGAACCCTGCACTACGCCCTGATCACCAACGGCGCGTCGAGCCCCTCCTCGACGCTGCTGAGCGCGGCCAAGTCCGAACTGGCCACGTGGGCGGCATCGCACAGCTGACAAAGGCAACGGCACCGGCCCCCTCGGGGACCGGTGCCGTTGACGGTCGGTCAACTCGCGGACGGACTCGTCCAGTCGGCCTGCACATGACCCAGCCGTACGCGCTGCGGATGGTCGCCCACCGGGACGGAGAGCACCTTCTGCCCGGTGGCGAAGTCGATGGCCGTCACCTGGTCGGCGCCGGCCTCCGAGATGATGCAGTCCTTGCCGTCACCGCTCACGGTCGCCCAGTACGGCGTGGACGCCGTGACGAGCGGACCCTCCTGCAGAGTGGCCCGGTCCACGACCGTCGCGTAGTTGTCCATCGTCCCGGCGACGCACAGCTTGGTGCCGTCGGGGTTCATCGAGATGCCGTGATGGCGCGAGTCGAGCAGCCAGGTGGTGCGGTCCGTGCTGGTCGCGGGGTTGGCCGGGAGCGTCTTCACGCGGGTGATCTTGTCGGTGGCGACGTCGTACTCCAGGAAGCCGTTGAAGAACGACACCTGGAAGTACAGCTTGGACCAGTCCGGCGTGAAGGCGGCCGGGCGGACCGCGTCCGAGAAGTTCGTGAGACCGATCGCGTCCAGCCGGTCCCGCATGTCGATGATCTTGACCTGCTTGAACGTGGTGGCGTCGACGACGGTGATGTGCCGGTCGCCCTTGGTCCAGTCCCAGGCCGGATCGTCGAGGGAGGTGGTGACCTCGCCGATCGACATGTTCCAGATGTACTTGCCGCCGTTGGTGAAGAAGTTCTCGTGCGGCTTGTCGCCGGTGGCGAACTCACCCAGTTCGGCACCGGTGTTGATGTCCAGCACCTGCACCTTGTCGGCGGTCGAGGCCGAGACCGCGACGCGGGTGCCGTCGGGGGAGACCGCCATGTGGTCGGCGCGGTAACCGGCCACCGGGAAACGCCAGTTGATGGTGTCGGTGGCCAGGTTGATCGACACGACGTCGGCGAAGCTGGGGCGGGAGACGACGAGGGACTTGCCGTCCGGCGTGGAGTACATGTCGTCCACGTACTGGTCGTGTCCCTGTCCGACCTCGTTGTGGATGGACGTGTAGTAGATCCACTTGATCGGATCGGCGTTGATCTCCGCCAGCCGCGCCGCCTTGTCGGGGACGATGTTGATCTCCCCGATCTTCGCGAAGTCGCCGGTGGACTTGATGACGTCCGCGGTGCCGTCCCAGTTGTTGCCGACGAAGAGCACTTCGCGCAGAGCGGCGGAGGAGTCGGCGGTGGCGGCCGTCGCCGGAGCGGCTACGGTCAGGACGAGGGCGGCGGCCATGGAGCAAAGGTGCCTGGGTCTGAAGGCAGGCATGACGGCTCTCTTCTGTGAGGTGAGGGGTGCCGGAGGACGTGAAGAAATCTGAACACGCACGAGTTCAGAATGAACTTACTGAAAAGTAAGGAAGGGCCCTCTTCTCCGCAAGACTGCGGACACGACAAGATTGGCCGATGGCCGACAAGATAGAGGTGTGACAGTGGCGGGCAGGCTCAAGGCGCCGACCGGTCGTTACGGCGGCAAGTCCGCCGAGCAGCGGCAGGCCGAGCGACGCGGACGCTTCCTGGACGCCGCGCTCCAGCTCTTCGGCGACACCCCGGGGTACCGCGGCACGACCGTCGCCGCGCTCAGCGAGGCCGCGGGGCTTTCCACCCGGCAGTTCTACGAGGAGTTCCGCAGCCTGGAGGACGTGCTGGCCGCGCTCCACCTCCAGGTCAACGACTGGGCCGAGGAAGCCGTACTGGCCGCGCTCACCGCCGCCGACGGCCTGCCGCTCGTCGAGCGGGCGACCGCGATCTTCCATGCCTACGCCGAGAACGTCACCGGCGATCCGCGCCGCATCCGCATCACCTTCGTCGAGATCATCGGCGTCAGCCCACGCCTCGAGGAACAGCGGCTGGCCCGCCGCGCACGCTGGGTCAATCTCATCCGCGGCGAGGCGAGGGCCGCGGCCCAGCGCGGAGAGGCGGCGCGCCGCGACTACCGCATCGCCGCGGCGGCGTTCATCGGCAGCGTCAACGGCCTCCTCCACGACTGGAGCGCGGGCTGGGTGGACGCCACGCTGGACGAGATCGTCGACGAACTGGTCCGGCAGCTCGTGGGCATCATGCAGCCACCGGGCTGGAGGGACTAACGCGGCTCGTCGGTCGCGTACTCGTCCAAACGGCGGGCCAGTGCGCGGACGAGGTCGCGCAGGGCGGCGGGGCGTTCGACGACGAACGGGCGGTCGAGGGCGGCGAGGACGGGCGGGATCCAGTCCAGCCGCTCGGCCCGGATCCGGATCCGGACCCAGTCGGTGCCCTCGTCGGGCGTGGTCACGGTGGCGATCCCGGCCGGGAGATGCCCGCGAATGTGCTGCACACCGCTCCGGATCCGCAGGGACACATCGTGGGTCCACGGTGTGCTCGCGATGCTGTCCAGCACAGTGGCCGCCGGGTCGAACTCCGCCGGTACCTCGAACGAGCCGGAGCGCAGGCGCAGCGCGGTGACCCGGTCCAGGCGGAAGGTGCGGACCTCGTCGTCGGCCGGGTCGGCGCCGGTCAGGTACCAGCGTCCGGCATGCGCGACCAGACCGTACGGCAGGACCGTACGGTCGCTGGTGCGGCCCCTCCGGTCGGTGTAGGCGATCGCCACCGGCCGCCGATGGAGCGCGGCCTCGGCGAGTTCGAGCAGTACCCCGGTCTCCGGGGCGGTGGCTGCGCGCGGTCGCGCGGTGAAGTCCGCGGTGTCGAGCAGGGCGTCGAGCCGTCGGCGCAGGGCGGCGGGCAGGACCCGCAGCAGTTTCGCCGTGGCGCTCTCACCCGCCGAGGCGGACGTGGTGACGAGCCCCGCCCTGCGGCCGGCCAGCAGTCCGAGCACCACGGCGAGGGCCTCCTCGTCCGTGAACATCAGCGGCGGCATCCGATAGCCGGGAGCGAGCCGATAGCCGCCGTAGCGACCGCGTACCGAGTCGACCGGCACGCCCAGTTCCAGCAGGTGGCCGGCGTAGCGGCGGACCGTGCGTTCGTCGACACCGAGCCGCGCGGCCAGGTCGGGGACGGTGCGGAGGCCACCGCCCTGGAGGATCTCCAGCAGGGCCAGCACGCGGGCGGTCGATGTGGTCACTCGGAAAGTCTGCCTCGGATACCGGGCGGGAGCTGTCCGGTATTGGTCCTAGCGTGAGGGACGCCGCTTCATCCGGCACGTCACACGACCTCCGACAGGAAACCGCCATGAACTTCGTCTCGATCCGTGTCATCACCGACGACGTCGCCCGTCTCGTCGGCTTCTACGAACAGGTCACCGGCACCGCGGCCACCTGGTCGACCCCCGACTTCGCCGAACTCGTCAACCCCGCCTGCACGTTGGCGGTCGCGAGCACCCGCACCGTGGCCCTCTTCGGCACCGGTTCCGCACAGCCCGCCGCCAACCGCTCGGTGATCACCGAGTTCCGCGTGGCGGACGTCGACGCCGAATTCGAGCGCCTGGCACCCCTCGACTGCGAGATCGTCCAGAAGCCGACCACGATGCCCTGGGGCAACCGCTCCCTCCTCTTCCGCGACCCCGACGGCAACCTGATCAACTTCTTCACGCCGGTCACCCCCGAGGCCGTGGCACGGCAGCAGTGCTAAGCGCTTCGCTGGATGTGCGTTAGAGGTCGGTTTTCGGCCGCAGCGCCGTCGTGGCTGGTCGCGCAGTTCCCCGCGCCCCTTTGGGGCGCTGCCGAACCGCAGTCGACTTCACCAGGTCCGCTTAGACCAGCGTGTCGAGGACGGCGAGCACGGGAGCCGTACCGTCCTCGGCCCGCACCCGGGCGCCGAGGGCTCGCGCGCGCTCTGCGTGGGCGGGGTCGCGGGTGGCCCGTACGAGTGCGGTGGACAGGATGTCGGCGGTGAGCCCGCGCAGGGGTACGACGCGGGGCGCCACGCCGAGGGCGACCAGCCGGGCGGCCCAGAAGCCCTCGTCGAACTGGATCGGCACCGGCACGGCCGGCACCCCGGCGCGCAGCCCGGCCGCGGTCGTGCCCGCACCGCAGTGATGGACCACGGCCGCCATCCGCGGGAACAGCGCCGAGTGCGGCACCTCGCCGATGCTCAGGACATCGTCACCGGTTGCTTCGAGGCCGCCCCAGCCGCGCTGGATCAACCCGCGCAGCCCGGCCTGCCGCAGGGCGCGCACGATCTCTGCGCTGAGCCGTTCCGGATCGGGCACGGTGGCACTGCCGAGCCCCACGAAGACAGGAGCCGGCCCGGAGTCGAGGAAGTCCCGTAGTTCGGGCGGGAGTTGGGCGTCCCTGTCGTACGGCCACCAGTAGCCGGCCACCGTGAGCCCGGGCCGCCAGTCGGCCGGACGGGGCACGATCAACGGGCTGAAGCCGTGCTGGACGGGCCAGTTGTGCGCTTCCCTGGACCGGAGCGCGGTGCCGGGACGGGTGCGGGCCAGACCCAGGCGGGAGCGCACCTCCGGTACGGCGGCGGCGAAGACGTGTTCCACCGCCCGGTTCACCCCGTGTCCGGCGACCCGGTTGCCGACCGTTCCCCAGGAGCCGCCGCCGAGCACGGGCGGGGCGAACTCCCTTGTGGGTGCGAGGGGTTGGAGGTAGACGCCCATGCTCGGCAACGACAGACCCTCGGCGATGGCATGCCCCAGCGGCCCCAGCGAGCCGGACAGCAGCAGCACGTCACTCGCCCGCGCGGCCGTCAGCAGATCGTCGGTCATCCGTCCGACCAGCGCCCGCGCCATCGCGACCACCCGCAGCAACTTGCCCCCGCCCGAGGTGCTGCGATGCAGCCCGCGCCCCCGCGAGGACTCCAACTCGGCCCGTGGATCGACCGGAAGCGGATGAAAACGGACACCCGACCCCGCCACCAGGGGCGCGAAACCTCCGTGGGTGACAAGGGTGACCTCGTGCCCCGCCCGCACCAGGGCATGCCCGAGGCCGGTGTATGGGGCCACGTCGCCCCGGGATCCCGCTGTCATGATCGCTACGCGCACGCCGGTCAGTATCGCGTCCGCCGGCCGACGAGTGGGGGATTCCCGCGGGGATTCCAACTGCCCCTCCTGCCACAGCCGTTGACTTCGCCCTCCGGTGGCTCTACTTTCAGCGCGCTGTTTCGTTCGGTGACCCGATCCTTGTTCGATATATCGGCAAAGGAGCCGCATGTTCCGCACCCCCCTCCTGCGCGCCCTCGCGGTGGCCGCAGCCGCAGTCACCCTGCTTCTCTTCACCAGACCAGCGCCCGCGGACCCTCTCCGCACGGCCCCGGTCGCCTCGACGAGCCGTCAGATCGCCGTGCCCACCGCCCCGATGGGCTGGGCCTCCTGGAACAGCTTCGCCGCGAAGATCGACTACAGCGTCATCAAGGCGCAGGTCGACGCGTTCGTCGCCTCCGGCCTCCCGGCGGCCGGATACAACTACATCAACATCGACGAGGGCTGGTGGCAGGGCACCCGTGACAGCGCGGGCAACATCACCGTCGACACCAGCGAATGGCCCGGCGGGATGAGCGCCATCGCCGACTACATCCACAGCAAGGGCCTCAAGGCCGGCATCTACACGGACGCCGGCGCGAACGGCTGCGGCTACTACTACCCGACGGGCCGCCCCGCCGCCGCCAACACCGGCAGCGAAGGGCACTACGCCCAGGACATGCTCCAATTCTCCCAGTGGGGCTTCGACTTCGTGAAGGTCGACTGGTGCGGCGGTGACGCCGAGGGCCTCGACGCGGCCGGCACGTACAAGTCGATCAGCTCGGCCGTCGCCACGGCCGCGGCCACCACCGGCCGCCCGCTGACCCTGTCCATCTGCAACTGGGGCTACCAGAACACCTGGAACTGGGCGACCGGCCTCGCCCCCATGTGGCGGACCAGCACGGACATCTACTACTACGGTGGTACGGCGTCCCAGGCGAGTGTGCTCTCCAACTTCGACCAGACCCTGCACCCGGCCGCCCAGCACACCGGCTACTACAACGACCCCGACATGCTCACCGTCGGCATGTCCGGCCTCACGGCGGCCCAGAACCGTACCCACATGGCCCTGTGGGCGATCTCCGGCGCCCCGCTGCTCGCCGGCAACGACCTCACCACGATGACCAGTGGGACCGCCGCGATCCTCAAGAACTCGGACGTCGTCGCCGTCGACCAGGACCCGCGCGGCCTCCAGGGCGTCAAGGTCGCCGAGGACACCACCGGCCTCCAGGTCTACGGCAGGGTCCTCTCCGGCACCGGCAACCGCGCGGTCGTGCTGCTCAACCGCACCTCGTCCGCCGCGAACATCACCGTCCGCTGGTCCGACCTCGGTCTGACCGGCGCCTCCGCGACGGTCCGCGACCTCTGGGCGCAGTCGAACCTCGGCTCGTACGCCACGAGCTTCACCGCCAGCGTCCCGGCGGGCGGCTCGGTGATGCTGAAGGTGAGCGGCGGCACCGAGGCGGCGAGCACGAACTACACGGCCACCTCCACCGGCAAGTACACCGGCGTGAGCGCGGCGAGCACCGGCCTGGACGTCGTCGACATCCCCTACACCAACACCGGCTCCACCGCCGTCACCGGCACCCTCCAGGTCAACAGCCAGACCGCGACGACGGTCTCCTTCCCGCCGACCGGCTCCAGCCAGGGCACGGTCTCGGTCCAGGTCGACCTGTCGAAGGGCTCCGCCAACTCCCTCACCTTCACCGGCAGTTCACTGCCGACCCTGGGAGCGATCAACGTCCAGCCCATCCCCGGCACGAACGGGAACCTGATCGTCGGCACCGGGTCCGGCCGCTGCGCCGACATCTACAACAACACCATCACCAACGGCACCCAGGCCGAGATCTGGGACTGCAACGGCGGCCAGAACCAGGCCTGGACGTACACCTCCCGCAAGGAACTCGTGGTGTACGGCAACAAGTGCCTGGACGCCTACAACAACGGCACCACCAATGGCACCAAGGTCGTCATCTGGGACTGCAACGGCCAGAACAACCAGAAGTGGACCGCCAACTCCGACGGCACCCTCACCAACGTCAACGCGGGCCTGTGCCTGGACGCGTCCGGTGCCGCCACGGCCAACGGCACCCTGCTGATCCTCTACACCTGCGGCACGGCGAGCAATCAGAAGTGGACGCTGACGTAGTCGTGGCGCACTGTCCCGCCGGTTGTCAGGGCCGGCGGGACACGTGTCTCTAGGCGAGGGCGATGACGACCAGTCCCGTCGCCACGAGCAGCGCACACCCCAACAGACAGGCGGCGACCAGGCGTTGGCGCAGGCGCCGGTACGTCTCCTCGTACTCGTCCCGCAGCTGCCTGCCCCGCTCGGCCGTACGTTCCCAGGACGCGCGGGAGAGCGCGAGGTACTCCGCCTCGAAGTGCCGTTCCACTTCGGCCCGTTGGCCGTCGGTGAGCCAGTCGAGCCGGGCGGTGAAACGGGCGGCGGCGGCGTGCCCCTCCGTGCGGGCGGCCGCGATCAGCAGATGACCCTCGATCTCGTTGAGGAACGTCCTCGGGTCCAGGGGGAGTCCGTCCATGGTGGTCACCGTGACGTCAACTCCCGTTCCAGGGCCGGGACATCGGGGTGGTGCAGGTCGAACGCCGGGGATTCGCTGCGGATCCGCGGCAGGGTGAGGAAGTTGTGCCGCGGCGGTGGGCAGGACGTCGTCCATTCGAGCGAGCGGCCGTAGCCCCACGGGTCGTCGACCTCGACCTTCTTGCCGTACTTGGCCGTCTTCCACACGTTGTAGAGGAACGGCAGGATCGACAGACCGAGCAGGAACGAGAAGATCGTCGACACGGTGTTGAGAGTCGTCAGGCCCTCTACCGCGAGGTAGTCGGGAATCCGGCGCTGCATCCCGTTCACGCCCAGCCAGTGCTGGACGAGGAAGGTGCCGTGGAAGCCGGTGAACAGCGTCCAGAAGGTGATCTTGCCGAGGCGCTCGTCGAGCATCTTGCCGGTCATCTTCGGCCACCAGAAGTGGAAGCCGGAGAACATCGCGAAGACCACGGTGCCGAAGACGACGTAGTGGAAGTGCGCCACCACGAAGTACGAGTCCGAGACGTGGAAGTCCATCGGCGGCGAGGCCAGGATGACACCGGTCAGACCACCGAAGGTGAAGGTGATCAGGAAGCCGGTGGCCCAGAGCATCGGGGTCTCGAAGGACAGGGACCCCTTCCACATCGTTCCGATCCAGTTGAAGAACTTCACGCCCGTGGGTACGGCGATGAGGAACGTCATGAAGGAGAAGAACGGGAGGAGGACTCCGCCGGTGACGTACATGTGGTGGGCCCACACCGTCACCGAGAGGCCGGCGATGGAGATGGTCGCGGCGATCAGGCCCATGTAGCCGAACATCGG